>JBJKRG010000175.1:0-5168 GCA_046704805.1 Gemmatimonadaceae bacterium | reverse complement strand
GGCCCGAACCGGCCCGATGACACGCGCCGAGCTCGCGGCGTTCGCGACGCGCGACGTCGCTCGCGGCCGGCGCGTGCGGGTGCCGGTCGTGGGAACGGTCGCCGGCATCGACGCGTCTGGGGCCGTGGTGATCGAATCGGCTGCTGGACGGCAGCAGGTGCGAACGGGATCGCTCGTACTCGTGGAGGAAGCGTGAACCTGGTCTTCGATGTGGGCAACACCGAGACGACCGTGGGGCTGTTCGACGGCGAAGGCCTGGCGGGGCACTGGCGGATCACCTCCTCGACGGCCCGTACGCCGGACGAGATCGGGGTCGTGCTCCGCGCGTTGCTCGCCGGGCAGGGCTTCGACCATCGCGGGGTCACCGGCGTGGCGATTGCCTCGGTCGTGCCGCCGATCACGCAGCCACTCCGGTCGGCGTGCGAGCGGTGGGTGGCGCACGCCCGCGTCGTCGTCGTCGATCCGACCTCCGACCTGCCCATCCGGCTTCAGGTGGACGAGCCGCTGAGCGTCGGGGCCGATCGCATCGTGAATACGCTTGCTGCCAGTCGCTTGCATCGCCGCGACGCGATCGTGGTCGACCTCGGGACCGCCACGACGTTCGACTGCGTCACCGCCGACGGCGTGTTCTTCGGCGGCGTCATCGCGCCCGGCGTCCGGACATCTGCCGAAACGCTGTTCCGGCGCACCTCGAAGCTGCCGGCCACGGAGCTGGTGGCGCCCGAACGTGCCATCGGCACGCGGACGGACACGAACATTCGCTCGGGCGTGATGTTCGGCGCCGCCGATTCGATCGACGGCCTGGTGGCGCGCATCAAGGCCGAGTGGCCGAATCCCGCGGCACCGATGGTGATCGCCACCGGGGGGGAGGCCGAAGCCTTCCGACACCTCTGCCGCTCGTTCGACCTCGTCGATCCGTTCCTGACGTTGACGGGGCTGAACCTGGCCTTTGGCCTGCTCACCGCCGGGGCGCCCCCCCCGAAGTAGCGCCACCGTCCCGCTGAGCTGGCAGGGCAATCGCCATTTCGACTGGCGAACGGTGCCACAATGGCCGCCGGACCTTGGCACGTAAGTGGCTAAAGGGGAATGAGATACAAAATGTACCTTGCCGGTAACGGGGCTTGCCGCGGGCCCGTGAAGCGGCTACGTTTCCGGCGGTTTAGCACTCGGTCCGTAGGAGTGCTAACAGACTTAACCTCATCTAGTCACACCTCACCAGCTCCATTGGAGGGGCAGAAGCAATGGCAACGAAGAGTGCTTCGGGCGTGAAGGTCTCGCCGTTGGCGGATCGGGTCGTGATCAAGCCGATGGAGGAGGCCGAGCAGATGCGGGGCGGGCTCTACATTCCCGATACCGCCAAGGAGAAGCCCCAGCAGGGCGAGATCATCGCCGTGGGGCCGGGCCGCTTCGAGAAGGACAAGCGTGTGCCCATGGAAGTGAAGGTCGGCGACAAGGTCCTGTACGGGAAGTACAGCGGGACCGAGGTGACCGTCGACGGCGAGCAGGTGCTCATCCTCCGCGAGTCGGACGTCCTGGCGATCGTCGGCTGAGCCCCTTTCCAATACCAACTTGCCTCGTAGAGGATAACGAACATGGCAGCGAAGGAACTCCACTTCGACGCGGACGCGCGGGCGGCGCTCAAGCGCGGTGTCGATCAGTTGGCCGAGGCGGTGAAGGTCACCCTCGGCCCCAAGGGACGGAACGTCGTCATCGACAAGAAATTCGGTGCGCCGACGGTGACCAAGGATGGCGTGACGGTGGCCAAGGAAGTCGAGCTGGCCGATCCCCTCGAGAACATGGGCGCGCAGATGGTGAAGGAAGTCGCGACCAAGACCTCCGACACGGCCGGTGACGGCACGACGACGGCGACGGTCCTGGCCCAGGCGATCTTCCGCGAAGGGCTCAAGAACGTGACGGCCGGTGCCAACCCGATGGCGATCAAGCGCGGCATCGACAAGGCGGTCGTCGCGGTGATCGACGAGTTGAAGAAGATCAGCGTCCCGACCTCGGGCAAGAAGGAGATCGCGCAGGTGGGCACCATCTCGGCCAACAACGATCCCGAGATCGGCCAGTTGATCTCCGAAGCGATGGAGAAGGTCGGCAAGGATGGGGTGATCACGGTCGAGGAGGCGCGCGGCCTCGAGACGACGCTCGAGACCGTGGACGGCATGCAGTTCGACCGCGGGTACGTCTCGCCGTATTTCGTCACCGATCCGGAGAAGATGGAGGCGGTGCTCGAGGACGCCTACATCCTGATCCACGACAAGAAGATCTCGGCGATGAAGGATCTGCTCCCCGTGCTCGAGAAGGTGGCGCAGACCGGCAAGCCGATGCTCATCATTGCCGAGGACATCGAGGGTGAGGCGATGGCGACTCTGGTCGTCAACAAGCTGCGCGGCACGTTGAAGGTGTGCGCGGTGAAGGCGCCGGGCTTCGGCGACCGCCGCAAGGCGATGCTCGAGGACATCTCGGTGCTGACCGCCGGCCAGGTGATCAGCGAGGACGTCGGCTTCAAGCTCGAGAACGCCGTGATCTCCGATCTCGGCCGGGCCAAGCGCGTCGTCGTCGACAAGGACAACACGACCATCATCGACGGCGCCGGCGACGACAAGAAGATCGAGGGCCGGATCAGCGAGATCCGGGTCGCGATCGACAAGAGCACGTCCGACTACGATCGCGAGAAGCTGCAGGAGCGGCTGGCCAAGCTGGCCGGCGGCGTGGCGGTGATCAACGTCGGGGCGGCGACCGAGGCCGAGATGAAGGAGAAGAAGGCCCGCGTCGAGGATGCACTGCACGCGACTCGCGCGGCCGTCGAGGAGGGCATCGTCCCCGGGGGCGGCGTGGCGCTCATCCGTGCGCAGCGGGTCCTCAAGGGCTTCAAGGCCGAGGACGCCGAGGAGAAGATCGGCGTCGACATCATCCGGCGGGCCATCGAGGAGCCGATCCGCATGATCGTCCACAACGCCGGCGGTGAAGGCTCGATCGTCGTGGAGAAGGTGCGCGGGTCGAAGGATGACGCCTTCGGCTACAACGCCCTGACCGACACGTACGAGAACCTGGTCCAGGCCGGCGTGATCGACCCGACCAAGGTCACCCGGACGGCGCTCCAGAATTCGGCGTCGATCGCCGGCCTGCTGCTCACCACCGAGGCGCTGGTGGTCGAGAAGAAGGAGGAGAAGCCGGCTCCGGCGGCGCCGCCGGGCGGCATGGGCGGGATGTACTGAGCCGGGTCGACCGCCGGGCGACCGTGGCGGGTGCCACGGTGATCGGCGGACGGCACCCGGGTGCTGCAGTGGTCGGACGGGGCGGGGACGCATGCGCGTTCCCGCCCCGCCTGCATGTTCGGCCCGGATCAGAACGGCAGAGCGAACTGCCCCGGCTCTTCCCGGCCGTCGATGGTGAACGGGCCCACGACCTCGCGCTGGCGCGCGGTGGTCACCGCGCCCCGATACGGAGTACGCCGGACCTGGGCCTCGGTCGTCTCGCGGGCCAGCGTCGGCGCGTTGCAGTTCTCGCTCAGATGCGCCAGGACCACGTGCCGCAGCCGCGGGGTGATGCTGTCGCGCACGAGCGCCGCCGCGTGCCGGTTGGCCAGATGTCCGTGGTCGCCGGCGATGCGGGATTGCACGATCGCCGGGTAGGGTCCGGTCCGCAGCAGGTCTTCGTCGTGGTTCGATTCCACGATCAGGATGTCGACGTCGCGACACAGCGCCCGAACGGCGTCGCTGACGTGGCCGATGTCGGTGCACACCGTGGTCCGCGCACCGGACGCGCGCGCGGTGACGACGACCCCGACGGGTTCGGCGGCGTCGTGCGGAGTGCGCATCGTGGCGACGTCCATGGACGAGAGGGAGAGCGACGCCCCGGCATCGAACGCGTGCACGGGGATCCCCGCCAGCTCGGGCGCGCTGCTGATCGTCCCGCGGCTGGCGTGTACGGCCCATCCCCAGCGGCGGGCCGCGGCCGCGGCGCCCCGGACGTGGTCGCCGTGCTCATGTGTGATCACGCAGGCCTCGATGGATTCGGGCGCGATGCCGACCGCTCCAAGCCGGGTGGCCAGCGTGCGCACCCCGAACCCCGCGTCCACGAGAATCCGGGCGCCGGCCGCCTCCACGAGGACGGCGTTCCCACCGCTGCCGCTGCCCAGCACCCAAACGCGCACGGCGCTACCGGACGGTCCAGCGGGTGACGTGCGCCGCGCTGAGCTGGGCCCGCATGCGGTCGTTGAGCATCACCCCGCGCCGCTGCATCATGCGGTCCGCCGCTTCGAGGAACTTGGCCAGCTGGTACGTGGCGAACGGCGGCTCGCTCCCCCATGCGAACGGCGGTACGACCTTTGGCATGACGATCCCGCCGAAGAGGTTCGCGCCCGCCCCGATCACGGTGCCCGTGGTGAGTCGCACGCCGATGCCGGTCTTCGCGTGGTCGCCGATCAGCGCGCCGAGGAACTGGAGGCCGGTGCTGCGCACTCCATCGGGCGTCCACAACGACACGTTCCCGTACGTGTTCTTGAGATTGCTGGTGATCGTGCCGGCCCCGAGGTTGACCCAGCGCCCCAGGTAGGAATGGCCGACGAAGCCGTCGTGGCCCTTGTTGCTGTGCCCTAGCACGATCGAAGTGCTCAGCTCCCCATGCACCTTGCAGGCGTCACCGATCGAGCTGGTGGCAATCCGATCGCCGCCGACCGTCGAGTTCTTCCCGATCACGCACGGACCGGCGATGCGCGTGAACGCGTGCACCGTCGCGCCCTGTCGCACGAGCACCGGTCCGGCCGACACGTCGAAATACACCATCGGCTCGACGGTGGAGCCCCGCTCCACGAATACGGGATGCTCCCCGGTGCGCGTGCCGCGGTCGGGGGGAAGCAGGAGGGCGCGGTCGCTGAGGGCGGTCACGTCTTCGATGAGCTGCGCCGGGAGGTAGCGGATGAAGTCCCAGACCTCGTCGATCCATCGCCCGTGCAGGCGGGCGCTGCGGCTGCTCGCCGGCGCCAGGCGTTCCAGCGCGACGGCCCCGTCCTTGAGTTCATCGGGCTCCACCGCGCGTTCCAGGCGGACGGCGGCCACGCGGCCGTCGCACAACCAGACGTCGGCCGGCGGAGCCGCGGCCAGGGCCACGGCGCACCGGGCATTGGCGAGGATCGCGCCGGCCGGGAGCGCCCCGCCCAC
>JBJKRG010000174.1:0-2935 GCA_046704805.1 Gemmatimonadaceae bacterium | reverse complement strand
CCTGGCCGCCGCTCGCCGGGACAAGGGTGATGCAGCCGGCTCTGACCAGTTCCGCAGGGGCGATGCCGAACGGCTCGTTGTCACGGCCGTTGATGCCGAAGCGGTGGGCGGCGATCATCTCTTCTTTTTTCCGGCCGCCGACCCTGCCCTCGAGAAACACCCAGTCGCGGTTTTGCTGCGCCAGTTGCTTGATCTTCCTTCCGAAGGGCGATTCGTCGACGCCGCCGAGGATGTGGAGATGCACGTCGTGGCCACGATGACGGATCTTGGACAGAATTCCGATTACGGCGTCCATGCGCTTTTCGGGCACTACGCGGCCCACGCAGACGAAGCCGTTTTCTTTTTTCTCCCAGGAAACCGGACGGAGGTTCCAGGAGACCGGGGGATAGACCACATGCGACTCGATGCCGAACTCGCGGCGTAGGATGTCGGCGCTCCAGTTGGAATTCGCCACAGTCACGTTTCGCTTCCAGCCGTCCGCCCGGGGCCCGGCGACGGCATCGCAGAGGCCGAGATAGGCCGAACGAAGCGGGGAATTTCCATACCACCACTTCCGGTAGCCCGAAGTGGCCGGGTCGAGCCGGGTGCGCCACTCGCGCATGAAGGAGAAATCGGCGATGAACTGAATGCCAGGGACGCCGAAGTCGCAAGAGTTGTATGCGCTGATCATTACGTCGAACTCGCGCGCGACGCGGCGCAGGTAACGCTGGTAGAGGGCTCCGCGAAGCCCGGCGAGCTTGGCCGTGCGGTGCAGGCTCAGCGGCATGCGTACCATGCGGATCGAGAACTCGTCGGCGCGCAGGTTCGTGCCGTAATAGCGGTTCAGGCGGTCGAGATCCACCGGCCCGCCGGTGATCAGCGTGACGTCGAAGTCCTGCTTCAGTGCCTCGATGCCCCATAGGGCGCGGGCTTCCGAGCCACCAGACTGCAGCTGGGGGTGGACGATTGCGACGCTGCGCCGGGCCGCCTTTCGGCTATCGGCGCGAGGGTTCCACAAACTGTTGCTCTTGTCCATGCTCGCTTTCCACAGGGGTTGCTGTGGCGTAGAGTTCCTCGCCCGAAAGCGGCTGCAGGATTCGGAGCGATTGCTCGCATGCCTGGAACGTCCAACTGGCGCCGGTGGTGGCGAGGCCGCCGCGGCTGCCGCTCGCCTTTCCCTCAAGCTGGATTAGGCGACTTCGCCGCCAGGTGCCGCGGGCGTTCCGCGCAGTGGTGCACAGCAGGTCGATTGAGAACCCTGCCCTCTTTAATGTGGTCTCGAGGGTTCTAGGCGAGAAGAGAATGAAGTGGCGCGGTTGCTCTAGGGGCAGCCAGCACTCGCCGAACCTCTTGTGTCCCCAGCTTTGCGTGTTCGGCGTGAGCAGCACGAGTTTGCCGCCGGGCTTTAGTACCCGTCGGCACTCGCTGAGCACAGCGATGGGGTCCGGGAGGTGCTCAATCACGTGGTTTAGGGTGACCACGTCCACAGAATCGTCTGAGAGCTTTGTCTCCTCGAACTGCCCGACCACTATTTCGACTCCGTGGGCATCCGTAGCGGCCCGCGCCGCCGCGAGGTCGGGTTCTACTCCGAGAACATCCCAGCCGAGGTCCCGCATCTGCGCCAGAAACTCTCCGCTCCCCGGGCCGACGTCGATGAGCCGCCCGAGGGGCGGTCCTACCAGTCCTGAGACTTTCATTGTCACGATTTCTCTTAGGGGCGGTAGCAGGCAGATTACTCTAGCCGCCATTCGCGCGGTCAGCGCGAGGGTCCCTGCGCTCCTGTGTCCGAGCGCGGCCAATGCGGCTTCCATTACCTGCTTCCTGAAGCCGTAGAGCCGATCCCTCTTGCCGTCGGTGCCCCAACGGGAGTACACCATATGCACGTCCTCGGGGACTGGCCTCGGGTTCAGCCACGTCAGGCCGCAGCCGGGGCAGGTGAGGAACTGCCACACACCGGGCCTGCCGTATAGACGGTCGCGCAGGCCGTCGTGTAACACGGTTCCCGCTTCGCCGCAAAGATAGCAGGAGGGGATGTCGAGGACGCGGATGCCTTCGTTCGTCATCGTCACTGGGGTCCTTCCACTGAGGGGTCGGGGACGTTGGGTTGGGTGTCTCGGGGACTGCGAGCGGGGGCGGCCGCTTCTGACTCGTGCCTCGTCCATTTTCCCATCACGCCGCGGTACCCGTCCCAGGTGCCGCGTATCATCGCCCTGGCCGGTCCGTATCTGCCCGATGCGATCTTCTTGGAAACGGAGGCAAAGGTTAGGGCCAAGTTGTAGGGTTGGAAGAGCGCCTTCAACGGCAGGGGCAGCACGAGGCGCGCCAAGAATATCTTGTTGCGAGTGGCGTAGTAGTAGAACAGCGGCTTGGGCGACTCGCCAGCGTCCTTTCTCCGCCGATGGTGGATCGAGGCGCGCTTCGCCACCACGCCTCTATAGCCCAGCCGGTATGCCCTGAATGAGAGGGCGTGCTCCTCTCCGTATAGGAACAGCCTGTCCTCGAGGTACGTCCCGGTCGCCCGTCTCAGCCCCTCGAGCAGGTCGCGGCGAATCATGATCGCCGCACCGTGTACGAACTCCGACTCCCATACGTCGCAACCTCCCGGTGCCGGGAGCTGCCAGCTCAGCGGGGGCGAGAAAAACTGACGTCGTAGGGGAGCCCGGCCCCCGAAAAGGAGCCTCCCGGTGTCCTGCTCGAAGATCCTGGCGCCTATAAGTCCTGCGTCAGGCGTCTCGCTGGCGGCCGCCAGTTCGTTGAGGCAGTCCGGTGAGACTAGAGCGTCGTTGTTGAGGAGGAATAAAAATCCGGGAGCGGAGCCGCGCCCCATGGCGTAGCGGATGGCGACGTTGTGGCCCGTCGCGAAGCCAAGGTTCTCGCTATTGCGGATGAGGACTAGACGATGTCGGGGCAGGGTTCCGTCGAGCGCCTGCTCGCCCGCGGGTGTGCCCCCTCTAAG
>JBJKRG010000173.1:0-9416 GCA_046704805.1 Gemmatimonadaceae bacterium | reverse complement strand
GTTCTATTATGATGCGCCGGCGGCGGACCTCCTTGCCGGGATGACGCTCACGGCGGCGGTCCCGGTCGGACGCGCCCGGCCCGCGCTGGAGATCCCGCGAGCGGCCGTGGTCTGGGCCGAAGGCGGCGCGTGGATCTACGTGCAGACCGGCGCCGCCACGTTCCGCCGGGAGTCCATCTCCACCGACCGGCCGACGGCGGCCGGATACGCGGTCACCGGACTGGCGCCCGGCGCTCGCGTGGTCACGCGGGGGGCGCAGATCCTGCTGTCGCAGGAATACCGGTCGCACGCACGCCCCGCGGCCTCGGGAGACGCCGACGGATGACGGAGCCCCGCGCAGGAGTGCTGCGCGCCATCGTCCATGCGTCGCTCCGCCACCGATGGGTGGTCGTGGCGCTCGGCGCGGTGCTGATGGTGTACGGTGCGTTCACGCTCACGCAGGCGAAGTACGACGTGTTCCCGGAGTTCGCACCGCCCGAGGTCATGGTGCAGACCGAGGCGCCGGGATTCGCGCCGACGCAGGTGGAGCTGCTCGTCACGCAGCCGATCGAGATCACGCTGGAGGGGTTGCCGGGCGTCGAGTCCGTGCGCTCATCATCGATCTTCGGTCTGTCGGTGATCACGGTGGTGTTCGATCCGCACAGCGACATCTACCGCGACCGGCAGCTCGTGGCCGAACGGCTGAGCGAGGTGCAGACGTCCCTGCCTACCGGGGCGCAGGCACCGACGATGACGCCCCTGACGTCGTCCACCGCGACGGTGCTCATGGTGGGGCTCACGTCGGACCGGCTCTCGCCGATGGCGCTGCGCACCGAAGCCGACTGGACGGTGAAGCGCCGACTGATCGCGGTGCCCGGCGTGGCCGACGTCCAGGTGTTCGGGGGCGGGGTGCGGCAGATCCAGGTGCAGCTCCACCCCGATGCGCTGGTGCGGTTCGGGTTGGCCACGAACGACGTGCTGGCCGCGGCGCGGCGCGCCGCCACGATCCGCGGCGCGGGATTCGTCGACACGGGGAACCAGCAGGTCACGCTGCGCGCCGAATCGCCGCCGCTCACGGCGTCGGAGATCGCGCAGACCGTGGTCGAGAGCGTGCATGGGCGGCCGGTGCGGCTGGGTGACGTCGCCACCGTGACCAACGCCCCGGCCCCCCGCATCGGGACGGCCGTCATCAACGGGAAGCCGGGGATCGAACTCGTGGTGGAGGCCCAGTACGGCACCAACACGCTCGACGTCACGCACGCCATCGATGGCGCGCTGACGCAGCTCCAGCCGGCGCTGAAGGCGGAGGGGATCAGACTCTATCCGGCGCTCTTCCGCCCGGCCAATTTCGTCCAGACGTCCACCCGCAACATCCGGAACTCGCTGCTCATCGGGGCAGTGCTGGTGCTGGGCGTGCTGTTCCTGTTCCTGTACGACGTGCGCGCCGCCGCGATCTCGTACGCCGCGATCCCGCTCTCACTGCTGGCGGCGGTGACGGTGATGGTGCACTTCGGCTACACGCTCAACACGATGACGCTGGGCGGGCTGGCCATCGCCATCGGCGTCGTGGTGGACGATGCCGTGGTGGACGTGGAGAACATCGTGCGCCGGCTCCGGCTGAATCGCGCGGAGGGGGCGGAGCGCCCCGCATGGCGCGTCGTGCTCGACGCGTCACTCGAGGTGCGCAGCGCCGTGGTGTACGCGACGCTCGCCGTGATTCTCGTGTTCGTGCCCGTGCTGACGATGTCGGGGCTCGCGGGGCGCCTGTTCTCTCCGCTGGGCGTGGCGTTCATCGCGGCCGTCCTGGCCTCGCTCCTGGTGGCCGTGACGGTCACGCCCGTGCTGTCGCTGCTGCTCCTGGCCCGGCATCCGCCCGCGGAGCTGGAACCGCGGTTCACGCGTTGGCTGAAGGGCTGGTTCCGGGAGCAGCTCGGCGCCGTGGAGGCGCATCCCGCCCCGCTGCTGATCGTCGTGGCGGCGCTGGCCATCGCGGCGGCAGCGGCGGTCCCGTTCCTGGGCGGTGAATTCATTCCGCAGCTCAAGGAAGGGCACTTCATCATCCACATGACGGCCGTGCCGGGCACGTCGCTGAACGAATCGGTCGCGCTGGGGGACAGCCTGACCGCGGCGCTGCGACGGCTCCCGTTCGTGCAGTCGGTGGTGCAGCAGGTAGGACGCGCCGCGCTCGGCGAGGACATCGTCGGCACCAACTCCTCCGAAGTGGACGTATCGCTGAAGCCGCTGTCGGGCGCCGGATCGGAGCGCGCGGAGCGGACCCTCCGCCGGCTCATCGGCTCGTTCCCCGGCGCGACGTTCACGATGAACACCTTCCTGACCGAGCGCGTGGACGAGACGATCTCCGGGTTCCAGTCCCCGGTGGCGGTCAACATCTATGGTAGCGACCTGCAGTCGCTCGATCGTGCGGCCGCCCGCGTGGCCTCCGTGCTCGGCTCCGTGCCCGGGGCGGAGGACGTGCAGCTCCAGTCGCCTCCCGGGATGCCGCAGATGGCGATCCGGATGCGGCCGGCGCGCCTCGAGCGATGGGGGGTGACCACCGGCGAGGTGATGGATGCGGTGCGGGTGGCGTATGCCGGCGAGACCGTGGGTCAGGTGTACGACGGCAACCGCGTGTTCGACGTCTCCGTGATCCTGGCGCCGTCGGCGCGGCGCAACTTCGCGGCGCTCCGCGCCCTCCCGATCCGCAATGCCGAGGGCACGTACGTGCCGCTCTCGCAGCTCGCGAGGATCTACGAGACCGACGGCCGGGAGCTGGTGCAGCACGACGGCGGTCGCCGGGTGGAGACCGTGACCGCGGACGTGTCCGGCAGCGACGTCGTGGGGTTCGTCCGGGCGGCGCAGGCGAGGATCTCGCGCGACGTCACGCTGCCGGCCGGCAGCTACCTGGAATTCACCGGGACCGCCGAGGAGCAGACCGCATCCCGGAACGAGCTGCTGCTCGACTCCGCGATTGCGGTGGTGGGCATCGTGCTCCTGCTGTCGCTGGTGACGGGCAGCGGCCGCAACCTGGTGCTGGTGCTGGCGAACGTGCCGTTCGCGCTCGTCGGAGGCATTCTCGCGGACTTCCTGGTACGCGGCACCCTGTCCATCGGAACGCTGGTGGGATTCGTGACCCTGTTCGGGATCACCGTGCGCAATTCGATCCTGCTCATCTCGCACTACGAGCATCTCGTGGGCGAGGAGGGCCACGCCTGGGGAGTGGAGACCGCGATCGACGGGGCAGTGGACCGGTTCACGCCGATCGTGATGACGACCCTGGTCACCGGGCTGGGCCTGCTGCCGCTGGCCATCGGGATGAACGCGCCGGGACGGGAAATCGAGGGGCCGATGGCCGTGGTGATCCTCGGCGGTCTCATCACGTCGATGGTGCTGAATCTGCTGGTGCTGCCCTCGCTGGCGCTCCGGTTCGGCCGGTTCGCGCCACCGGATGGCGAGATGACCTGACACGGCATGGGCAATCGCTAGATCTCGACCATCCCCTCCGCCCGCAGCGCCGCCGCCACCCGGTCGCTCAGCCGGGCCGGATCGGAATGCTCGTGCTGTGCGCGGTCGAGCGCATCGAGGAAGGCCCGCTCGAACTCGTACTGCGGGTAGCATCGGGCGCACATCGCCAGATGGGCCCGGATCGCGGCCATCCGCTCGGCGCTCAGCTCTCCGTCGAGGTAGTCCCAGAGTTGCCGCATGACCGTCTCGCAGTCCAGCATTTCGTGGTCGTGCACGTGATCGGGCGTCATCGGTCCTGTCCTCGGTCGGGCCGTTGATCGAACGCGACGTACCCGGCGTCCTGCGCGTAGGCCAGAAGTGCTTGCTGCAGCAGACGCCGCCCGCGGAAGAGCCGCGAGCGCACGGTCCCCACCGGGACCTCCATGACGCGTGCCGCTTCGTCGTATTGCAGTCCCTGCATGTCCACGAGCACCACCGCGCTGCGCAGGACCTCCGGCAGCTCGGCGAGCGCACGCTGGACGGCCGGCGCGAGATCGGCGCGGAGCCAGGTATCCTCCAGCGGACCGTTCCGTACCGTATCGTGGACCATCGCGGCCTCCCGGGCCTCGAGCTCCGGCGGCTCCAGGGCGATCTCCCGCTGGACGCGCACGCGGCTGTTGAGAAACAGGTTCCGGCAGATCGTGAACAGCCATCCCCGGCATTCGGTTCCGGGTTGGTAGCGATCCCACGACCGGTATGCCCGCAGGAAGGTCTCCTGCACCAGGTCGTCGGCGTCGGCCTCGTTCCGGGTGAGGGAGAGCGCGAAGCGCGCCACGTCGCGCAGGCAAATCAGAGCTTCCCGCTGGAATTGGCGGTCGCGTTCCCGCCTGGCCTGGGTCTCGTCCGTCATCGCTCAGGCAACACGCCAGCCCCGCAAAAGGTTCGATCGGGGGCTGACCGTGCCGTGCTCGGCGCCAACCACCGCGAACGGCGGTTGCCGCTGGACGAGTCACACGCCGGCCGACGACTCGGGACGGAACCGAATCGCCGGCGGTCTGTTGGACCAGATAGGCAGGCGACGCGCCCGGTGACGGCCGCAGGTCCCTGCCCGCACACGTCACCATCCAGGAGCCATCATGATGAAAGGTCCATCTATCGTCCGTCATGCCCCCGCGGGTGCCCTCGCGCTCGCCACCGCCCTCATGCTCGCCGCCGTCCCCGGCCGCGCATCGGCACAGACCGGCGACGCCCCGGTCGTCCAGGTCCACGCGAAGGGATCCGTTCCCCATGTGCTCAGCCAATTGAAGAAGATGGTGGCGTCCAACGGCATGATGGTCATGGGTCAGCTCCATCAGGGCAAGGTCATCGCGATGACCGGACTCAAGGTCCAGTCGGAGACGATCTTCGTCGGCAACCCCGAAGTGGGGAAGCAACTCTTCAGTGCCAACCCCGGCGTGGGGGTGGCGGTGCCGATCCGGATCAACGTGTACCGCGACGCCCAGGGCGGAACGATGGTGAGCTACGTGCCGCCGTCGGAGCTGCTCGCTTCCCTCCACAACCCCAAGGTCGACAAGGTCGCGCAGATGCTCGACGGCAAACTGCACAAGCTCACGGGAATGCTGGGCGGCATGTAACCCTCGACCGCACCCGGGCGGCGCCACCGCCCGGCCGCCATGGAGCCGTACGATGTCCCGACTCTCAATTGAAGAGCTGGTGCTGAGCGCGTTCGCCCTGGCGGCCGCCGGCGTCTCGCCGAATCTGTTCTGGATCGGGCAGAGCGGATACGCGTCGATGCCGACGCTGGCGATGCATGTGCTCATCCCGTCGATCGTCGCGCTGTTCGCCGTGCTCGCGCTCGCGCTGGCGCGCGGACATCGGCGGCTGGTCAACCGCATGCTCGCCGGCGGGCTGGCCGGCGGACTCGCGACGATCGCCCTCGAAGTCGTCCGCAGCGCCGGCTTCCACCTCGGGCAGATGCCGGGCTCGATGCCGCAGCTCGCCGGTGTGCTGCTCCTCAACCGCTTCATGCTCGGACCGTCCGCGCTGTCGAACGTTGCCGGGTGGAGCTATCACTACTGGAACGGCATCTGCTTCGGACTGATTTTCGCCGTGGTGTTCGGGCGCAAGCCCATCTGGGTCGCGCTGGTGTACGGCGTCTTCATGGCGCTCGGATTCCTGGTGAGCCCCGCGGTGACGGCCCTAGGCATCGGCTTCATGGGCAAGAACATGCCGGGCATGCCGGTCACCGTGATTCTCGCGCACCTGGCCTACGCGTCGACGCTGGGGTGGCTGGCGCGCCGGTGGGTGCGCAGCCCGGAATGGATCCTCGGAAGCCCGGCAACAGCGGATCGGTCGGGCTGACGTCCAGGCGGGGCGAGCCGGCAACGATGCGGAAGTCGTCAGCGCACGCGGCGACGGCCAACGTGGCACCGAGCCATATCAATCGCTGCATGAGCCGCTCTCCCGCGGCGGCGGTGGGGATCGCCCCACTGCAAGACCGAAGAGGACGCCGCGGGGTCACTCGGGCAACCCTCCGGGTGACCTATCGCCGATCTCCCCGGTTGAGCAGGGTGAGCACGCTCGCCCGCACCGTGGTCTCGAATACCTTTCGATGAGGGTATCCCATGCGCCTGCTTCGTCCGTGCAGATCGATCCTCGCCGTGGCGGCCATGCTCGCCCTGGCCGCCTGTGTCGACGGCCCCACGCAGCCGGTCGGTCCGCCTCCCGCACTCACGGCGCTCCCGCGTCCCCTCTCGGCCGCCGAGCAGTCGATCGTCGGGGCGTCGAACGCCTTCTCCTTCGCCCTGTTCGACACGGTCTCGGCGGCGCAGCCGGACTCCAACGTCTTCCTCTCGCCGCTCAGCGCGTCGATGTCCCTGGGCATGACGCTCAACGGCGCGGCGGGCGAGACGTACGACCAGATGCGCTCAACGCTCCAGTTCGGGAACGCGAGCCAGCACGACATCGACGCCGGCTACCAGTCGCTCATCAAGCTGCTCACCTCGCTCGACCCGGCCGTGCAGATGCAGGTCGCGAACTCGATCTGGTACGAGCGCAGCTTCCCGTTCTATCAGAGCTTCCTCGATACGGCGAAGACCTATTTCGGCGCCGAGGTGCAGGGCCTCGACTTCTCCAACGTGAGCGGATCGCTGGCCGCGATCAACGGCTGGGTGAACACACAGACCAAGGGGAAGATTCCGACGATCCTGGACAACATCGATTCGATCGACGTCATGTTCCTCATCAACGCCATCTACTTCAACGGGAGCTGGCGGACCCGCTTCGATCCGGCGCAGACGCAGGACGCACAGTTCACCGCGGCGGACGGCAGCCACCAGACGGTATCGCTCATGCATCGCGACGGGACGATGCTCTACACGGCCGGCCCCACGTACCAGGCGGTGGACCTGTCGTACGGCGATTCAGCGTTCACGATGACAGTCCTGCTCCCCGATTCCGGGACCACCGTCGACGCCCTGGCCGCGTCGCTCTCGCCGGCGTTCTGGGATACCCTGACGTCGAGTCTCCGCAACCTGGACGTGAACCTGTACCTTCCGAAACTGACCCTGACGTATGCGCGCACGCTCAATGGGGACCTCCAGGCGCTCGGCATGCGTGATGCGTTCGTCCCGAACGGCGCGGATTTCACACGGATGTCGTCGGCGGGGAAGTCGTTGTTCATCGACTTCGTCAAACAGAAGACCTACGTGCGCGTGGATGAGAACGGCACGGAGGCCGCCGCGGCGACGGTCACGGGGATCGGGGTCACCTCGGCGGGGCCGACGTTGACGATGCGGGTCGACCGGCCGTATCTCTTCGTGATCCGGGAGCGGCTGACCGGCACGCTGTTGTTCATGGGCAAGATCGCGAGCATGGAGGGGGTATGACACGCAGACTGCGTTGGCTGACAACGACGCTGCTCGTCATGCCGCTCGCCGCGGCCGGCTGTGTCAGGACGCCGACGTCGGCGACGCCCGGCGACCCTCCGGGGCCGGCTTCGACGAAGCCCGGCGATGTGCTGGCAATGCAGGCGCAGTGGCTGGCCCGCGGCATCACGAGCTATCGGTACGACTTCAACCAGGGCGGGTTCTTCAACGACTGCCCGCGACCGGTGCGGGTGTACGCGCATGGCGCCGTGATCGATTCCGCGTTCGTCGTGGCCACCGGCGAGAAGCTGGATTCGGCGACGGTGCAGTTCTGCGCGAGGACGATCGATGGTCTGTTCCAGATTGCGGTGAGCGCGTCCGACAGCGGCAGCCTCACGGCGATTCAATACGATTCGACCTACGGCTATCCCACGAAGATGGACCTCGCGGGTCCGCCGGATGCCAGTGGGTTTCTCGCTGCCTCGGCACTGCAGCCGGAGTGATCACGGCACCGTAATCAGCCCGAACGCCCCGCCGAACTCGTCATGTACCGTGGGAAGGTTGGCCGGCACGCGCCACGGCCCGCCGTCGATGCGCACGGCGATGCGATGCGGGCCGGGTGAGAGCGGGCCGACGAACGCCCAGACGCTCCCGTCGTGTCGGAGCGTCTGCGGCGCCCAGCCGGTGAAGTCGGCCATCAGCTCGACCTTCGACGCCCCGGCGATGCGCACGCGGATCTCCTTCGTCGCCGTGTCCAGCGCGGCCGCCGTGGCGACTGGCACCGTCGCCGGAAAGGATCTACGTGGGGCCCATGAGGCAAACCCGTGGAGGCGCGCCCGCAGCGACACGCTGACGTAGCGCGATTCCGGCGCACCGCGCGTCAGGTCCTCGAGCGCGCGTCCGCCGGCGACGACGAGCGCGAGCTGCGGTGTGAGCCAGGTGGTCACCGCCGCCGCCGCCCAGGCACCCGACGGCGCGCCGCTACCGGCGAGGAGGGTCCGCCACCCCCCGGTAACCGTCATCGCGATGCGACCGTCGCGTACCTCGCGCGACCAGCCGGCCCCGACGTCGGCGAAGGTCGGCGTGCGCAGTCCCCCGAATCCGCGGGCCACGCTGTCGAGCTGCGCCGTGGTCGGCACGCGCATGGCGCGCACGTCGAGACTCCAGCGGCTGCCCCCGGCGAGCCACGACCCGCCGAGCTCACCCAACGCCAGCCCCTGCGTGACCGGTCCGTGCACCGCGCCGAGCCCCGCGCCGGCGTACAGACTGTGGGCATCGTCGCCAACGTACTCGCGGGCCATCGCCAGGCCGCTCGTCGTGGGACCGGCGCGGTCGTACGCCAGGTCGCTCCCCGTCAGCTCCACGTCCCAGCGCCAGGGACTTCCGGCCGGCGCGAACCACGCCGCACTGGCCACGCCCTGCATCGTGCAGCTGGCCGTGCCCCCGCACGCGCCGAGCACGATCGCGGAGAGCGCGCTCCGGTCCGTCTCCTGCGAGATCGTCATGCCGGTTGCTCCGGCGATCGCTTCGGGAATGCCGTGCTGCCGGAGCCAGGCGGAGCCCGCCTGCAGGTCGACGCGTACCGGGTCGTCCTGCGCATCGCAGCGGCGCGGCGGCGTGACGATGACGCAGAGGAGCAGGGAGAGGCCGGGGACCCGCAGGCGCATGCCGGAACATATCGTGCGCCGCCGGCCCGAGGGTCGGGCTCAGCCTCCGCCGCCCTTGCCCGCCGCGGTCGGCACAGTCGCGGACGGCAGGGCAGGATGCGTCGGAAGGATCGCTTCGAGGCGTTTGAGACGCACGCCCAGCGACGCTTCGGCGCGGGCGCCCGCCCGCACGTCGGCATTGACGTCGTTCCCGAGCGCCACGAGCTGGCGTGGCGGGGCACCGCGCCGCATCAGAGACGTGATGATCGTGGCGGCGTGCTCGGGGGCCACGCCGGTGGCCGTCAGCTCGGCGAGCACGCCCAACGGTACGGCGATCGGACGACCGTCCGACGAGATGCGGATCAGGTGCAGCGCTTCGGGTGTCGCGCCGGCGCTGAGCGCGTCGGCTCCCGCGGCGACGTCACCGGGCACCGGGCGGGGTTCCAGCGCGGCGCGGGCGAGCGCCAGCCGCTCCGCCACCGCC
>JBJKRG010000172.1:0-4787 GCA_046704805.1 Gemmatimonadaceae bacterium | reverse complement strand
ACTTGTGGTAGGGCTCTCCACGCACGATGGTGCCGGCGCGGTACAACTGCTCGGCGAGGACTAGCCGCGCGAGCTCGTGCGGGAGCGTCCAGCCTGCCAGCGCCAGACGCCGGGCCGCCCGATCGCGCAGCACCGGCGCCACGCCGTAGGCCCCGCCGATCACGAACGCCACATCGCGCGCCTGCTCCCGCTCCGCCTGCAGGAACCGGGCGAACTCAGGGGACGTCATGCCCTCCCCCCGCTCGTCGCACACCACGACCTCGGCGCCGGCAACCTTCGCCGCCAGCCGTTCGCCCTCGCGAGCACGGACCACCGCCGGCGCCGTGGAGCGCGCCGGCTCCTCGCGCACTTCCCGGACCGTGAGCGGCCAGTAGCGCGCCGCCCGTTCCTCGTAGAATGCGATCGCCGCCGCCAGCCCCGCGTTCCGCGGCCGGCCGACGGCGACGACGATCACCTGCATGTTCGAACGCGATGCGTCCGGGTCACGCGTATACGCCGCGCAGCCGGTGCACGGTGGCCACGCGGCTGATCGACAGCATGTAGGCGGCCGTGCGCATGTTCACCTTGTGCGTCGTCGACAGCTTCAACACGTCGGTGAAGCTCCGGCGCATGATGTCGTTGAGGCGCTCGTTCACGGTTTCCTCGGTCCAGAAGTAACCGCCGCGGTCCTGGACCCATTCGAAGTATGACACCGTCACGCCGCCCGCATTCGCCAGGATGTCCGGAATCACGAACACACCCTTCTCGTCCAGGACGGCATCGGCGTTGGCCGTCGTCGGGCCATTGGCCCCCTCACAGATGATCCTGGCGCGGATCCGATCCACGTTCTTGCTCGTGATCACGTTCTCGAGCGCCGCCGGGAGCAGCACGTCGACGTCGAGCGTCAGCAGATCCTCGTTGCTGATCGAATCGCCGCCCTTGAACCCCTCCAGGCACTTGTGATCCTTCGCGTGTTGGATGGCGGCGTCGATGTCGATGCCGTTCTTGTTGTAGTACGCCCCGGTGCGGTCGCTGATCGCCTGGATCCGGCATCCCTCGCGGGCGAGCAGCCGGGCGGCCACCGACCCCACGTTGCCGAACCCCTGCACCGCCACGGTCGTGCCCTTGATCGGCATGTCGAGGTGCTTCAGGGCCTCCTTGGTCACGATCATGCAGCCGCGCCCGGTCGCTTCCCGGCGGCCCATCGACCCGCCCATCTCGACCGGCTTGCCGGTCACGACGGCCGTCACGGTGTGCCGCATGTGCATCGAGTACGTGTCCATGACCCACGCCATGACGCGCTCGTTGGTGTTCACGTCCGGCGCCGGCACGTCGGAATCCGGGCCCAGCGTGTTCATGATGCCCGACGTGTACCGCCGCGTGAGCCGCTCCAGCTCCCCGACGCTCATCTTCAGCGGGTCGCAGATCACCCCACCCTTCGCACCCCCGAACGGCAGGTTCACCACCGCGCACTTCCAGGTCATCCACGCCGCCAGCGCCTTCACCTCCTCCAGCGTGACGTGCTCGTCGAATCGGATGCCCCCCTTGGCGGGTCCGCGCGACGTGTTGTACAGCACCCGATACCCGGTGTACACCTCGACCTCCCCGCTGTCGAGCATCACCGGCACCGAGATGATGATCTGCTTCTCCGGATTGCGGAGCACTTTGTAGAGCCCGGGTTCGAGGTCGAGCAGGTCCGCCGCCTGGTCGAACCGGGACATCATCGCCTCGAACGGATTGTCCTCATCGAGGAAGCGATCCTTGTCCGGGCGAACGATTTTATGGGTAGGCAGTCTGAGATCCGTTGCCATGAGTTTCGGAACAGAACCGGGATCATCCGGCGGGTTGAGGGTTCACGGCTGCCGCCGCGAGCACGGCATCCAGCAGATCGGCCAGATGTTCCGCACCCCGCTCAACGGTCAGCCGCTGTGAAACATACCATAGCGGCCGGCGACCGGGCCACCGGCCCGAGATCTTCACCGCGTCCTTCAGGGTGCAGACGACATAGTCGGCATCACGCGCCTCCGCGCTCACGCGCGCCAGATCCGCATCGGTGAACGCGTGGTGGTCCGGGAACGTATGGAGGTCCACCAGCGCGCCGGCCGTCGATAGTTGGGCCGCCACGAGGGCCGGCTCGCCGACGCCCGTGAGCAGGCTCACGTGCCGATCCTTGACGACCTCGATCGGTTGCGTGTCACCGTCGTCAGCGGTCACCAGGAGTTCCGGCGAGAGGGCGGCGATCGCCCCGGGGCCCCCCGAAACGGCCGTCATCTCCCGCAGCACTCGCTCGGCCTCCGCACGGGTCGCGGCCTTCCGCGTGACGACCACGAGCGTGGCCCGCCGCAGGGCGTGGATCGGTTCCCGGAGGGGGCCCGCGGGCAGCAGCCGCCCGTGCCCGAGCCCCCGTTCCGCCGCGATCAGGACCACGTCCGCGACGCGCGCGGCCCGCCGGTGCTGGAAGGCATCGTCCAGCACCGCCACCCGGGCCCCACCCGCGGCCGCCCGCCGGACGCCGTCCACCCGATCCGCCGCGACGATCACCGGAATCGCGGGGTTGAGCCGCGCGTGGACCTGCGGTTCGTCGGCGCCGTATCCGCGCAGCACGATCGCCGGCCGCGCGCCACGCGCCGACAATTCAGCTGCGAGCCAGGCCGCCACCGGAGTCTTCCCCGTCCCGCCCACCGAGAGATTACCGATCGAAACGGCCGGGATCGGGCCGCGTCGCGCCCGCGCGAGGCCGGTATCGTACAGCAGGTTTCGCCCCTGGACGGCCATGCGGTACGCAAACTCGGCGGGCCACAGAGCGCCCCGGACGAACCGTGCCGTCCAGTCGTTCGCGAACCAGAAGCGCGGCACGCCGGGGGCGCTCATTCGCCCCCGCCTCCGCCGGCCTGGACCGCCGCCGTAACGGCCGCTTCAAGGGCGGCCGCGTAGGGCGCCGTCTCGCCCGTGAGCTCGCGTGGGCTGCCCTCCGGTGCCGCCAGCAGCGCCCCGTAGGCGATCGTCACGCGTGCGAAGGGCTTCGGAAGCATGAAGCGGTCCCAGCTCCGGAACCGCCAGGCCCGCGACGCGTGGGCCCCCACCGGGGCCACCGGCCGGCCCGAACGTTGCGCGACGAGCAGAGCGCCGGCGGCGAAGCTGTGGTACGGCCCACGCGGACCGTCCGGCGTGATCCCAACGTCGTAACCCGCATCGAGCTCCCGCACCAGCCTCACCAGGGCGCGGTTCGCCCCCCGGGACGTGGACCCGCGGACGGTCCGGTACCCGAGCACGCGGGCGATCCGCGCGATGATCTCACCATCCCGATGCTCGCTGATCAGCAGGCTGATGTTCCGGTGGCGGTGGGCCCAAAGCTGGGCGAGCAGTTGGCCGTGCCAGATCACGAACACGACCGGAGACCGATCTGCCGCGCCCCGCCCGGCGGCGGCCTCACCGACGTACCGCACGCGCCACGTGCGCGCCAGGACCCAGACGAGCGCAGCGCCCAGCCGCGCCGCCCACCGCGTGCGCCAGTCCGGGCTCCGGTCCGTCATCGCGGCGGCACGCTCCCCGCCGCCATGGCGCTCGCCATCTCCGCCACCCTGGCCGCCGCCCCCGGCGTTCCAAGGGCGGCGCGGACCCCGGCCAGCCCCTCCAGCATCGCTTCCCGTTGCGGACTGCCAGCCGCGAGCAACGGCTCCAGTGCGTCGGCCACCCGCTCGGGCCGGAGCGCGTCCTGCACGAATTCCGGCGCCACCTCGCGTCCCGCCACGACGTTCACCAGCCCGATGTGCTCGATCCGGACCAGCCGGCGCGCCACGGCGTACGTCATCCCGCTCGTGCGGTAGGCGACCACGAGCGGACAGCCCGCCACGGCGGCTTCGAGCGTCGTCGTGCCGCTCTTGCACATCGCCGCGTCGGCGGCTCGCAGCACGGTGAAGGAGGCCGAATGGACCATCGGAAAGGGACACCGTCTCGCGTCGATGTCCACCGTCGGCGCCACGCTGACGACGACCTGCAGCCGCGGCTCCCGCCGCCGCAGCTCTTCCGCCACCCGCACGAACGCGTCGAGGTGCCGGAGGATCTCCTGGTCGCGACTCCCCGGGAACAGGGCCAGCACCGGCGCATCGGGTGCGAGCCCCAGGGCCGAGCGTGCGGCGGCCCGATCCGGTAGCGCCAGGGCGCGGTCGAGCAGCGGATGCCCCACGAACGTGGCGTCGATCCCGTGCCGGGCCAGCAGCTCCTGCTCGAACGGGAGGATGACCGCGGCCCGGGTGACCCAGCGGGCCAGCTGGTCGAGCCGGCCGGCGCCCCAGGCCCATTCCTGGGGCGTGATGTAGTAGAGGACCGGCACGCCGGCTTCGGCGGCCTCCCGCGCCAGCTTCATGTTGAAGCCGGGGTAGTCGATCAGCACGACGAGGGCCACCCGGCCGCTGCGGATGCGCGCCCGGAGGCGCCGCAGCAGCGCCCAGTGCCGCGGCAGGTGGCGCAGCACCTCCACGAATCCCATCACCGCGAGGTTGTCGGCGTGCTCGACCAGCTCCACCCCGGCCTCCCGCATGTGATCGCCGCCGATGCCCACCAGGTGCAGCGGAGCGCCCCGGGCCTTCAGCTCGCGGGCCACCCCGGAGGCGTGAAGGTCGCCGGAGGCCTCTCCGGCGACGAACAGCACCTCACGCACGCGTGCCGGCCCCGGCGCCCTTCAGCGCCGGCAGCGTGCGCTCGATCTCGCGGACGATGCGGAGCGCCACGGCGAGGGCCTCCCGCCCGTCCTCGCCGCTCACCATGACCGGCGCCTCGCCCCGCACCGCCTGCAGGAAGCTCTCGAA
>JBJKRG010000171.1:0-10527 GCA_046704805.1 Gemmatimonadaceae bacterium | reverse complement strand
ACCGCGCTCACGCCTCCCGCGCCGCGCAGGGTGAAGCCGGTGTACCCCCCCGCGGCCTGCACGTCGTTGTAGACATCGACGAGGTAGCGCGCCCCGGTGCCGTCGAGCTCGTTGCAGGCCACCTGCGACGGATCGGTGATCAGCAGCACCTGGCCCACCGCGAGGCTGCGTTGGTTCGCCATCTGCAGCGGATGCTGCGCCGAATCCGTGCGCGAATCGAGCGCGAGCGTCGCCGAGCCGCTCTTGCCGCTCGCGCTGGCGGTGATCGTCACGCTGCCGTAGGCGTTGGCGACGGTCACGGGTGCGGGCCCCGTCTGCGTGCAGGGCAGCGTGGGCGGGATGGTCACCGTGAGCTGGGTCGCGCTCGCCGCCGTGACGAGCACCGGGGCGTCGGCGACCGCGACGTGCACGCTGTCGGGCGTCGTCGCGAATCCGGCCCCGGTGATCGTGACCGTGGCACCGAGCGTGATCTGCGCCGGACTGATGCTGCCGATCGTGGGGGTCACGGCGGTCCCAACGGCGGTCACGAGTCCGCTGGCCGACACCTTCGCCTTCGTCGTGTCCGACGAGGACCAGGTCACCGTATCGCCGCTGAGCACGTTGCCGTAGTAGTCCCTGACCGAAGCGCTGAGGCGAAGCGTGTCGCCGGGCGTGAGGGTCTGCGACGACGGCGACACGACCACGGATGACGCGCCGCTGGGGATCACGGCCAGCCCGATGAATCCTACCTGCCCCTCACTGGTTGCACCGATGGTCGCCGTCCCACCGGAGACTCCCGTCACCAGTCCGCTGTCGGAGACCGTCGCGATGGCCGTGTTCGTGGAGGACCAGGTCACGGTGCGCCCGGTGAGCGTATTGCCCGACGCGTCGAGCAGCTTGGCGGTGAGTTGCATGGTCGCGCCGACGGCCAGCGACGAGGCCGGCCCGCTGACGATGACCCTGGAGACGGGTGCCCGGGGTGCCGCCGGGCCGCCGCCATCGGACGATCCGCCGCACGCGGCGAGGATCAGGGGGAGCGCAACACACCACGAACGACGCAACATCGGAGACTCCGAGGGGGCGGAGAGGGGGTTCGGCGGGAATCGCGCCCGGCGGCGCGTTCGCAGGTTAGGGGGCCATGACACGGGGCGTCAATCGCCGCCGTCAATTCTTACGCTTGCCATACCTCCGGGGTGCCGGTGCAGATTCCTGCACATGAGGACGCGGGAATGCTGGTTGGGCGCCCGCTCGGCGCTGGCAACCCCGGGCTGGATCGGTTCCGGGCGATTTTCGGAGCTCCTGACGCTGCCCGGGGATGCCCCGCAGATCCCGCAGCGCGAGCCCGAAGCAGCGCTGCGCGCGGCCCGGCATACGCTCCGGCTGCTGTCGCGGATTCCCGGAGGGCGGTGGCGCAGCAGCTGTCTGCACGAGAGTGTGGCCGAGTGTCTGGTGCTGCGCCGGTCCGGCGTGCCGGCCGCGGTGTCCATCGGCGTGAAGCGCCGGGCCGACGGGAGCCCCGGCATCGCGGCGCACGCCTGGGTAGCCCGCAGCGAGGCCGATCGACAGTTCCATGGGTTCAGCACGATGGCGGTGCTGGAGGAGCTGAAGGCACAGCGCTGAGATCGCGCTGCCCTTACGCGTGACCGGCCGGAGCGGTAATCTGGCACGGTCGCGCCACGGCGCGCGCCGCCCGCCCCGCCGCCGGTCACCCACCATCCGGAAGAGGAACACCCGTGTCCGATTCGCCCGCGCCCATCCGCTGGCGGCCGTACCACTGGCTCGCCGCCATTCCCACGGTGATGCTGCTGGGCGGCATCCCGTTCGTGAATCACGTACACCCGCTCATCCTCGGCCTCCCGCTGATGATGGCGTGGATCGTGGTGTGGGTGGTGGCGACGTCGGCGATCATGGGGCTGGTGTACTACCTCGACCGCACGCGTGCGGGGGACGGTGATCGATGACGGCGGGACTGGCCGTTCTCGTCTTCACCTTCCTCGTGGCGGTGGCGCTCGGCCTCGCGGCGCGGCGCGGGCACGAGATGAACCTCGAGCAGTGGAGCGTGGGCGGCCGCTCGTTCGGCACGATCTTCGTCTTCCTGCTCCTGGCCGGTGAGATCTATACCACCTTCACCTTCCTCGGCGGCAGCGGGTGGGCGTACGGGAAGGGCGGACCGGCCCTCTACATCCTCTGCTACGGCGCCGTCTTCTATTCGTGGTCGTACTTCCTGCTCCCGATCATCTGGCGGTATGCCCGGGAGAAGAAGCTGGTCTCGCAGGCCGATTTCTTCGTCTCCAAGTACGGCAGCACCGGCCTCGGCGTGCTGGTGGGCCTGGTGGGCGTGGCCGCGCTCGTGCCGTATCTCGTGCTCCAGCTCAAGGGGCTCGGCATCATCGTCTCCGAGACGTCGTACGGCCGCGTGTCCCCGACCGCGGCGGTGTGGGCCGGGGCGGCAGCCCTGACGATCTACGTCATCGTGTCGGGCGTGCGCGGCTCGGCATGGACGTCGGTGCTCAAGGACGTGATGATCCTGAGCGTCGCGGTCGTCCTCGGCATCTACCTGCCGCTGCACTACTACGGCAGCTACGGCGCCATGTTCGACGCCATCGACAAGGCCAGGCCGGGGTTCCTCACGCTGCCGGCGAAGGGGATGAGCCCGTCGTGGTTCATCTCGACGGTGGTCCTCAGCGCGGCGGGATTCGTGATGTGGCCGCACGGCTTCATCGGCGTGTACACCGCGAAGCACGAGGACGTGTTCCGCCGGAACGCCATCCTCCTGCCCCTCTATCAGCTCGTGATCCTGTTCGTGTTCTTCGTCGGGTTCGCCGCCATCCTGCAGGTTCCCGGGCTCAAGGGCGCCGAGGGCGACCTGTCGCTGCTGCGCCTGTCCGAGCACACGTTCAGTCCCGCGTCGGTGGGCGTGATCGGCGGGGCGGGCCTCCTGACGGCGCTGGTGCCCGGTTCCCTCATCCTGCTCACGGCGGCGACCATTCTGGCACAGAACGTCTACCGGCCCATGGTGCGCGCGGCGTCGGATCGAACCGTCGCGTTGCTCGCCCGCGCCCTGGTGGGGGTGGTCGCGCTGATCTCGGTGTGGCTGACGCTCCGGGGCGGCGAGGCCATCGTGTCGCTGCTACTCATGGGATACAACCTCATCACGCAGCTTCTCCCCGCCCTGCTCCTCTCCCTCGGGGAGCGGCCCGTGGTGAGCACGGCGGCGGCGGCCAGCGGAATCGTGGCCGGCGAGGCAACCGTGGCGTACCTGACGATGAGCGGAGCGTCCGTCGCGACGCTGCTGCCGTGGGCCCCCGAGGTGGTGAAGGATCTGAACGTCGGGATCGTGGCGCTGATCGTGAACCTGGCGGTGATCGGCGTGGTGGCGGTCGGGACACGGCGGAAGCCGGCCATCGCTACTTCGTGAGCCAGCTCCTGCCGCTCAGCAGTACGGCGATCAGCAGTATCCCGAACACGATCCGATACCACGCGAACACGTCGAAGCTGCGATGCGAGACGAAGCGCACCAGCCATTTCACGACGACGATCGCGCTCAGGAAGGCCACCACGAATCCGATCGCGAAGATGAGCGCGTCCGAGCCGGCCAGCAGGTGCCGGTTCTCCCACAACTCCAGCCCCGTGGCCGCGAACATCACGGGAATCGCGAGCAGGAAGGAGAACTCGGCAGCCGGCGCCCGGTCCACGCCCACGAGTAGCGCCCCCATGATCGTCGCCCCCGAGCGCGACACACCCGGCACGAGGGACAGCACCTGTGCGATGCCGATCCAGAGCGCCGTGCGGTAGCCGATCTGCATCACGGTTTCGATGCGCGGCGTGGGCCGCCAGTGCTCGATGGCCAGAATGGCAATGCCCCCGGCCAGCATGGTGGCGATGACCACCGGCGGCACGAACAGGTGGTCGGTGATCCAGTGGTGCGTCGGCAGGCCCACGATCGCCGCCGGCAGGAAGGCGATGAACAACGCCAGGATCAGGCGCCGGCTCTCGGCCACCGCGAAACCCTGCCTGGCCGTGCGCCAGAGAAGGTCGCGGTACAACCAGACCACGGCGAGGATCGCGCCGAGCTGGATGATGATCTCGAATGCATCGGCCATCGGTCCCACGAAGCCGAGCGCGTGCCCGGCGAGGATCAGATGGCCGGTGGACGAGACCGGGAGGAACTCCGTCGCCCCCTCCACGAGTCCGAGGATGATGGCGGAGATGATGTTGTGCATGCGGTGGGTTCGCTCGCCGGCAGTGGAAGGTGACGGGCGCGGCCCCCGGCGGCGGTTCCGGCCGGAGCCGGAACGGGAGCAACGGCTCCCGACCGGGCGCGGTCGAAATGAACGCGCGCCGCGGGGGAAACGGAAGTCCCCGCGGCGCGTGCGCCCTCGGTCGGCGTTCGGGGCCGGATCAGCTCACGGGCTCGGCGTGGTCCACCTTCCAGCGCGCCGGGCTGCCGCATTCGCTGCAGGTGGCGCGGCCGTCCCCATAGAGCACCATGTCGGTCTCGCGGTCGCAGGCCGGACAGGTGCTGCGGAGGATGTGCAGGCCGTCGAGGGGCAGTCCGTCGCGCACGATGCGCGCCACCATCGCGTCGGGCCCCACGGCGCCGAGCGGACAGAGCGCACCGGTGCACTTCTCCCCGACCTCCAGACACACCACGTCCGAGTCGAGCAGCGTCGCCTGGCCGTCGTGCGAGGGAGCGTCCGTGATCACCAGATTCACTTCCCGCTCGCAGGCGCTGCAGAACAGCCGGTGGCTCTTCATATCGCCCTCCTCAGGTCAACGGAATGGCCTCGGCTCCCGGGATCTTCCGACGGGCGAGCGCCGTCGCCGCGGTCTTCGACAGTCCGAACCCGGACGTGGAGGCGGCGTCGGCGTCGATCGTCATATCGCCCAGAATGGTGAGACTGTGGACCGGCGTCCGGCGGGGCGCCGCGGTCCGGGGATCCATCAGGTGGTCGTAGACCACGCCGTGCCACCGGAAGAAGCGCTCGTAGTCGCCCGACGTGGTCACGGCGCGGTCGGCGACGTCCAGGGTCCGGACGATGCCCGACAGGTCGTGCGGGTTGCGGATGCCGACCTTCCACGGCTCGCCCTCAGGCGATCCGCCGAGCGCGTACAGGTCGCCGCCCACGGTGACGATGGCGTGCTCGATGTGGCGGGCCCGGAGCGCCGACGTCGCCCGGTCGATGCCGTATCCTTTGGCGATGCCGCCGAGATCCAGGTGGATGTCGCGATCGTAGAAGCGGATGGCGGGCGCGCCGTGGAGCGTGGAGACGTCCACCTTGCGCCAGAAATTCCGGCCGGCGAGACGCTTCACCTTGGCTTCCGGCGGCGGCTCGTGGCGGTGCAGCACGTCCCACAGCTCGGTGATCTCACCGGACGCGGGATCGAACCGGCCGTCGCTGGCCAGCGCCCACTCGAGCGCCCGCTTCACCACATAGGCGGTCTCGGGCCGGACGATCACGGCGTCGCGCGCCGCGCCGAGGTTCGCGCGTCCGATGTCCGAGGTGGCGGTGAACCGCGTCATGGCACGTTCCACCCACTGCAGCTCGGCGATCGCCGCATCGATGGCGTTCTCGGCCACCCGGGCGTCACGGTGTGCCACCTGCACCTCGGCGATCGTGCCCATGACGGGGATGGTCCGCTTGGTGACGGCGATGCGGCGGCGGAGCGAGATCGGCAGGGCGAGGCCCACGAACATGCCGGTGCCGATGGTGAGGAATTCGCGCCGGCCCAGCTTCAAGCGCGACGACGGGTCATACGGCATGGTGGTGGTCTCCTTCCTTCCAACGGTCGCACGAGCCGCCGGCGCAGCCGTCGCAGTGCCCGTTGCACGTGGTGCGGTGCGGGAGCAGGCCGAAGACGGCGAACAGTGCGCCCGCAATGATGATGCCGATCACGGTGTGTGTCATCCTGCAGTCCCCATTCCGGCGAAGCCCATGAACGCCATCGACAGGCACGACGCGATCACGAGCACGAGTCCCATCCTCCGCGCCACGGCGGGGATGTCGGACAGCTCCATGCGCTCGCGGATCGACGCCATCAGCGACAGGGCCAGTGTGAGCCCGGCGCCCGCCCCGAGGGCGAACACGAGGCCTTCCATGAACGTGTAGCCGCGGCTGGTCTGGAACAGCGCCAGACCAAGGATCGCGCAGTTCGTGGTGATCAGCGGCAGGTAGATGCCGAGCTGCCGGAAGAGCACGGGCAGGTACTTCTTGACCGCCATTTCCACGATCTGCACGACCGACGCGATCACCACGATGAACGCGATCGTCCGCAGGTAGGGGGTCTGCGTGAGGACGAACGTATTGAGTACCCACACGCTCACGGCGGTGAGCACGAGGACGAAGGTGTTGGCCACGCCCAGCCGCCAGGCGGTCTCGACCTTGCCCGTGACGCCGAAGAACGAGCACAGACCGAGAAACATCACCAGCGTGAAGTTGTTGACCAACATCGTCGAGATGAAAATCCACGACAGGTCTCTCATGCGGCGGCCCTCCTGACCGTCTGCGCCATGCGGCGGGCGCGGCGTTTCTGGATCTCCATCACCCATGCCACGCCGAGCAGGGCGATGCCGAGCGCGAGGAATCCGCCCGGCGGCAGCATCATGAACACCCACGGCTGGAACCGCGGGCCGAACAGCGGGTGACCGAGGATGCTGCCGTTCCCCAGTACCTCGCGAATCGTGCTCAGGAGGGCGAGCGCGAGGGTGAAGCCCATGCCCATGCCGAACCCGTCGGCGACGGCACGCCTGACCGGTACCTTGGCAGCGAACGCTTCGGCGCGGCCGAGCAACAGGCAGTTGGCGACGATCAGCGGAATGAACGGACCCAGCGCCTTCCGGATATCGGGGACGGTTGCCGCGAGGATCATGTCGGCGAGGGTCACGAACGTGGCGATGATCAGGACGTACGACGTGATGCGCACCTCGTGCGCGATGTACTTGCGGAAGAGCGAGACGATGAAGCCGGAGCCGACGAGGACGAACGTCGTGGCCAGTCCCATCGCCAGCCCGTTGGCGAGCACGTTCGTGACCGCCATGGTCGGGCACATGCCGAGCAGCTGGACGAGCACCGGATTCTCGCGGCCGATCCCCCGCCAGATGTCGGCGAGGACGCTCGCCGGCGGCGGCGCGCCGGGAATCAGCTCCGGGGCGTCAGGCGACGGAACGGCCACCGGATCGGTGACGGGAACGGATGTCACGGCTGCCCTCCGCGATCGTAGGCCTGGAGCAGCGGCCGCCACTTGGCGACCGCGTCGTTGATGATGCGAATCACGGCGCGGGACGAGATCGTCGCGCCGGTGATGGTCTGCACCTCATTGGGGTTGGCGGGCGGGTGCTTCACGCCCTGCAACGGGGCGACCCGCCCGGCGAACTGCTGCGTGAAATTCGAGTCGGTCTCGATGCGCTGGCCCAGGCCGGGGGTCTCCTGTTCGTCGAGCACCTTGTAGCCGGTGAGGGTCCCGGTGGCCGGATCGAAGCCGATCATGAGATTGATCAGCTCCTGGAAGCCCGGCTCGGCCGCGGTGATGGCAACACCCAGCTCGGCGCCCGCCGCGTCGTAGCCGACGTATGCCTTGGGCGTGTTCGTCTCGTCCTTGCCCGCCGGCAGTTTGGCCGTGAGCGCGTTGCCGACCAGGTAGAGCGTGTCCCAGCGCACCGGGTCCTTGAGCACTTCGCGGATGGCGCCGGTCACCTGCTCGGCGGCGTGCTTCTCGATGGCCGGCAGGGTGAGGTTGTAGACGGTCACGATGAGCCAGCCGGCGGCGGCGCCGGCGATGAGGAGCGTCAGCAGGAGCTTCCACGCCGGGGTGTGCGACGGGTCGAGCGGCGGCGGTTCCGGCGTGTGGCAGCTCGGAGCGGCGGACGTGCTCATGCCGCTTTCCTCCGCACCGTGCCGAACACCCGCGGCTGAGTCGCGCGGTTGATGAACGGTACGAGCGCGTTCATGAACAGAATGGCGTACATCACGCCCTCGGGGAGCCCGCCCCAGATGCGGATCACGACCACGAGCGCGCCGATGCCGATGCCGAACACCCAGCGTCCGCCGTTCGTCACCGGCGACGTCACCATGTCGGTGGCCATGTACACGGCGCCGAGCATCAGCCCGCCGGAGAAGAGCATGAACATCGCGTCGGGCAGGTGCGGGTTGATGGCGTGCAGGATGGCGCTCATCACGCCGACCGTGAGCAGGATGCTCACCGGAATCCGCCAGTTGAGATAGTTGCGCCACGCGAGGTAGATGCCGCCGGCGAGGATCACGAGGGCCGCCGTCTCGCCCACCGAGCCGCCCGTGTTGCCGAGGATCAGATGGGAGATCGCCGTGCCCTTGTCCTCGAACTTCAGCAGCCCGAGCGGCGTTGCCGACGTCACCGCGTTCACCGTCGGCTTCACGAACGGGAGCGCGAACAGGTCGCCCTTGAGGCTGAGGAATCTCCCGCCGACGGTGGGCCATGTGGTGATCGCCACGGGGAACGCGCCCTGCATGAAGGCACGCCCCACGAGGGCCGGATTGAAGACGTTCTGACCGAGTCCGCCCCAGACGGCCTTGCCGAACCCGATCGCGAAGGCGCCGCCGACGAACACCATCCAGAGCGGCATGCCGGCGGGCAGGGTGAGGCCCAGCAACAGTCCCGTGATCGCGGCCGAGCCGTCGCCCAGCGTGCCGCGGCGTCCGAACACGCGCTCGGCGGCCACGGCACCGGCGGTCGCCGCGGCGACCACGAGCAGGGCGCTGATCCCGAAGAACCACGCCGACGCGACGATCACCGGCACGAGGCTGCCGACCACGTTCCACATGATGCGCGGCGTCGAGTCGACGGGCTTCAGGTGCGGCGAGGCGGTGACGATCAAGTGGTCGGGCAGCGGTTCGTTCATTGCACGGTGGCGAGTTGGCGCCGGAGCGCCGCCTTGCTCGCCTGGAAGAGCTGGGCGAGCGGGATGTTCGATGGACATACGTACGAGCAGGAGCCGCAGAGCATGCAGTCGGACAGATGCATGTCCGCCATGTCCTGGTAGCGCCGCACCTGCGCCAGCTCGCCGAGCGTCGACGGATTCAGGAACACGGGGCAGGCGTCGAGGCAGCGGCCGCAGTGAATGCAGGGCCACGACTGCTCGGCGCGCGTCTCGTCCTTCGCGAGCACGACGACGCCCGTCGTGCCCTTCACGACCGGGGCATCGAGGTTGGCCTGTGCCTGGCCCATCATGGGGCCGCCGATGATCACCTCGGCGGCATCCGGCGTCACGCCGTCGCAGAAGGCCAGCAGATCGCGCAGCTTCGTGCCCACCGGGACGATGAGGTTGGCCGGCCGGCGCAGCCCGTTGCCCGACACGGTGACGATGCGCTCGATGAGCGGCAGGCCGGTCTCGAAGACCTCGGCGATCGCGGCCACCGAGCCCACGTTCTGCACGATGACGCCCACGCTCACGGGAAGCTGGCCGGAGGGCACCTCGACCCCGGTGACCGCCTTGATCAGCATCTTCTCGGCGCCCTGCGGATACTTCACGGTGAGCGCCAGGATGTCGACGTCGAGATCGGCCGGCACGGCGGCGAGCATGGCCGCGACGGCGTCGGGTTTGTTCCGCTCGATGCCGACCACGCACTTCGACACGCCGAGCGCGCGCATCATCACGCGGATGCCGAACATGATCCGGGGCGCATACTCGACCATCGTGCGGTGATCGGACGTGAGATAGGGCTCGCACTCGGCGCCGTTGATGATCAGCGTGTGCACGGTGGCGTCCTTCGGCGGGGCGAGTTTCACGTGCGTCGGGAACGCGGCGCCGCCGAGTCCCACGACGCCGGCCTGCTGCACCGCCGCGATCACCGCTTCACTCGACAGCCCCTCCCAGCGCGGGACGAGGCGGGGGCGCGGGATGTGCGGCGCGTATCGATCCACCTTCAGGCGCACCGCGCGGGCCATCGACCCGTCGGGGTGCGGCCACCAGTCGACGGCGACCACGGTGCCCGCCGCCGAGGCGTGGATCGGCACCGATACGAATCCGTCCGCCTCGGCCAGCGTGTCGCCCCGCTCCACGTGGTCGCCGATCTTCACGCACAGCTTCGCCGGCTTGCCGGCGTGCTGGCGCAGGGGCAGCACGAGCTCGTCCGGATACGGCATCCGCCGGATCGGGAGCTGGTTCGTGAGCCCCTTGGCCTCCGGGGGGTGGACGCCGTGTCGGAATCCCAACGAGATCGCCATCGTCAGCTCAGTTGAACTTCGCGCCGCGCTTCACCCATTTCTCCAGGTCCTTCTCCTTGGGATTGAGCGGCGTGCCCGGGTGGATGATCGACACCCGGCAGCGCTCGGCGGCGGTGACGAGCTGCTGGTACGTGCCCGCACTGGCGTCCTTGATGTAGGCCTGCTTCTCGGCGTTGTACGCGAACATCTTCTTGTTGAGGTTGGTGCACTCGTTGCAGCTCGTGCAGCGCACCGAATCGATGTAGGCCTCGAGGGCGAGTGCGTCGTCGTCCTCCTCGGCGGCCACGGTCGCGGTCGCGGCAGCCGCCACGTCGGGAGCCGGAGTGGCGGGCGCGGCGACGGTGGGCT
>JBJKRG010000170.1:0-12440 GCA_046704805.1 Gemmatimonadaceae bacterium | reverse complement strand
CCACGAGCCGGCCGATCACCTGGCCGCATTCCCGCAGCAGCTGCCGGGCGGTCGCGTGGAGGATGTCCAGCGGAATCTCCAGCTCCCGCGTCACCAGCCGGCCGGTGGTGTCCCGCCACGCCGCGTCACCCACGGCGCCCCGCTCCTTCCACACGCCCAGATGGCGGATGGATTCCAGACTCCCTGCTTCGTCCCCCTCTCCCGTGCGGTGGCACTCCACCGCGGCCGCCAACGCCAACGCCACAGACTCCGCATCCAGATCACCATACAGTGTCACGATGTCCCGGGACGCACGCTCCGACTCGAGCGGCACCGGAATGGAGTTCACGTGCGCGAGCACCGGCGACTGATCGGGGTTCTCCTCGAGCATCACGAGGATGTCCATTCCCCCCTCCTGTTGAAATAACGTCCGAACCATCGCCTTGCTCCTCCAAACGAGCCCGCGGGGCACCGGGTTTCACCCCTCCTCGGCGCGATCCGCGATTCACAACTACAAACACGTATATCGCGCTCCGGTTCCCGGGAATGTCACCGCCGGGCATCCCGTTGCCCTCTCAACTCCACCACATCCGATCCCGTCACTTCGAGTCGCCGGCGCAGGAGTTGACGATCGGTGGCCATTGGTGACCAGGGTCACCAGACGGTGTGCGCCCGATCGGTCGACTCCGTCCCCCCGTCCCGTCGGCCGCGGCTGGTGGCGCGTGTCACGGGAGTGCGTCGAAGCCGCGGAACCGCTCGACGAGCGCCGCGAACCCCTGCGATTCCACACCCGGGGCGTAGCGGTCGACGGCTGCCCGCACCACGGCGGGGTCGATCGCGAGCAGCGCCGGCGCACAGGCGGCCGTCAGCCATGCCGCGCTGTACAGGTCCGCCGAGTCACTCAGCAGTCGAGCGGCTTCGAATCGCTCCAGGGCGTCCGCGTCGCGTTTCTCCCCGGCGGCCACGAGGACGCGCAGGGCCTCCGCCAGCTCCCGACCCTGGAACCAGCCGCCACGCGTCGTCATCCGGCTCTCCACTTCGGCCAGTGCACGGCGGGCCTCGTCCAGGCGGCCAAGGGCCAGCAGTGACAGCCCCTCGCCCGCCCGGGCTCCGATCTCGACGTCCGATTGGCCAATGCGCTGGGCCAGCGCGGCGGTCGACTCGTACAGCTCCACCGCCTTGGTGTGCAGCCCCCGTTCACGTTCGGAATGCGCCATGTTGAACAGGGCGTACAGCTGGTACTCCGTGTTCTTGAGGGAGGCGGAGAGCCCGAGGGCATCGCTGAACAGGTTCTGGGCGCCGTCGTAGTCACCGAGTTTGGAGGTGATCAACCCCAGGTTGAGGGCGGCGGCCGCCCACAGGTCGACCATGCCCGCCACCCGGGCCAGCCGGATCGCCGTCGCCAGTGACTCCCGCGCCGCCTCGATCTCGTTCTCCACCTGGAGCACCATCCCGAGGTTGTTGTAGCAGCGGACCTGGGCACGGACGTCGCCGCCGCGTCGGGCCAGATCGAGGGCCCGCTCGTAGCAGTCCCGCGCCCGCTTCGGGGCCTCGGTCTCTACCGTGGTGCCGTAGCGCGTCAGCGCTTCGGCGAGCAGGGAGGCATCCCCGATGCGTTCGGCCATCTGGACGCACTGCGCCGCGATCCGCGCCGCTTCACGCGATTCGCCCAACTGGCCGTAGACCTGTGAGAGGATGGTCAGGATCGCCACCCGCTCCTCGTCGAAATCCAGGGTCCGCGCCTCGTCGTCGAGCGCTCGCAGGGTGTCGAGCGACCGGCGGGCCGGCTGCCCGAGTTCCTTTCGCGCTCGCTCGCGCATGCGGCGGAGGGTGAGCGTCCGCTGGTGGTCCCCGTGTCCGGCGAACCAGTCGATGGCCAGGTCGCACAACTCCTCTTCCTCGTCGTAGCGCCCGAGCGCGTCGGCGATCTGGGCCAGTCGGACGCGGACTTCGGCCAGCTCGCCCGGGGGCCCCGCGTTCCGCGCGGCCACCTGCAGCAGATCCCCGGCGATCGTCAGCGCGTAGAGCGCTTCGGCATCGGACGCCGCCTTCATGGCTGAGCGATAGGCAGCGCCTGTCGATTCCGCGGCATCATAGTGGAGGGCGACCTCGTAGGTCGTGCCCTCGCCCCGGGCTTCCAGGGCCCCGGCGACGCGTTCGTGCTGGCGGCGCAGTTCTTCGGGCGTCAACGAACGGATCAGGGCGTCGGCGAACGACTCGTGCGTGAACAGGAACGCCTTCCGGCGCCGTTCGTAGGTGTATTGCAGCACCCCGCCCGCCATCGCTTCGTCCACCGCGATCTCCACGGCGCGCGCGTTTCCGGCACCCGCCGCCTCGATGAGCGGGATCTCGAATTCCCGTCCGATCACCGCCGCGGTGGCCAGGACGGCACGCGTGCTCGTCGAGAATCGATCGAGGCGCTGCGAGACGATGCCGTCCATCCCCGGCGGGAGCCGCAGCTCCGACACCGGTTTCCACTTCCACCGCGATCCGTCCCACCACAGCGAGCCGTTGTCGGCGAGCCCTCGCACCAACTGGGTCAGCAGGAACGGGCTGCCCTCGGTATGCCGGTACACGAAGGCCAGGAAGTCGCGGCCCACCTCCTGATGATCGAGCGCTGCCTCGAGCCACCGTTTGACCTCGTCGCGCGTGAGTTGGGACAGGAGGATCTCCTGGTATCCCGGATGCGCCTTGAGGGCCGCCCGTCGCTCGGCGGCCGGCAGGAACTCCACGCCGGTCCGCATCGTGAGACAGATCATGATCTGCTCGTCGGTCAACTGCTCCACGACGTGGTCGAGGGTGTCCCATGATGCCTCGTCGGCCCACTGCATCTCGTCCAGGACGACCACGAGCGGCCATCGAGCCGCCGCCGCCCGCAGATAGGCCGAGATCTCCTCCATGAGCCGGTACTTCGTGCCGGCGGGAAGGGGACCCTCGTGCGGCATGCCGGGCACCAACTTGGGAAGCTCGTTCCAGATGTGATCGCCGGGCGGGGCAATGCGCCGCATGGCCCGGAACACGCCGGCCCAGGGGCCGTACGGCTGCCGCACCGTCATCGACCGGCCGCGCCCGTAGACCATCGATCCACCGAGCAGGCGCACTTCCGGCTCGAGTTGTCGGGCCAGCGTCACCGTGCCGCTGCCAGTCTCGCCTACTATTGATATGACGCGCGGCCGGCCGGCCGCGACGTCGTCGAGCAGGCTGAAGAGGATGCGCCGCTCGGAGAGCCGGCCGGCAAAGCGCGCCACGTCGGGGGTTGCATGCGCTTCACCACCGCGCGATGGCGCACGCGCCATACTCACACCGTCCCCGCCGCGCTCCATTACTGCACCTCGCGCCTGACGCGCCGCTGAGACGAGCGCTTCGGGCTCGGATGCGTGGTCGGGCGCCGCCGCAACTCCCGCCGAGATCGTCACGCGAGGTGCCGTCTCGACGCCCTGCCCCTCGCCCGGAGGGCCGAAATCGTGGCCGCGCACCGCAGCGCCGATTCGCCCCGCGACGTTGCGTGCGTCCTTCGCGCCGGCGCCGAGCAGCATCACCACGAGCTCGCCCTCGGACACCCGCCGCACGTAGTCGCCGGTGCGCAGGATCCGCTCGAGCAACCGGGTGATCTGGTCGTAGACGTCGTCCGCCCCACCGGGGCCGAGCGCCGCACGGACCGACTGGAGCCGATCGAGCTCGATCGAAACGACGGACACGGGTCGGGCCGTTGCGCTCGCTTCGGCCAGCATTGCCGAAACGACGTCCATGAGCTCTTCCATTGGGCTCCGTGACGGGGGTGGCGGTCGACCGGTCCAGGTATCGCAGGAAAATCGATCCCTCGACTCCGGTACCGTATGTATATACGACCGGTTCCCGCAAGCGGTTACGTCACACTCCCGGCGCACGGTGTTAACGGCGTGGCCGGCCACCCCGTCTCATCCACACAGTCCCGGAACCGGGAGCACCCGAGATGCGAAACCGATTCAGACGTCTGACGTGGGTCCCGGCCGTTGCCGCGCTCGTCGCCTGCGCCAGCGGCTCCACCGGTCCGGCGGCCGTCCGGCCCGCGCCGTCCAGTTCCGACCCGGCCCCCGGCCCGACCATCCGCGAGCAGCTCCCCGATCAGCAGGTGCTCCAGGTGCTCAACCGGTTGGCCTATGGCCCACGACCCGGTGACGTGCAGCGGGTGAGAGCCATGGGCGTGGACAACTGGATCGACCTCCAGTTGCACCCCGATCGGATCGACGATCACGTGGCCGATTCGGTGATTGCGCAGTACCACATGCTCGACACGCCCGTCGGCGAGATCATGGCGACCTACCGCGACGCCATCCAGGCCCGGAAGCAGATGCAGCAGACGCTGAAGGGAGACGACGGCGCGTCGCTACGCACCGCACGGCTGGCGTATCTCCGCGCGCATCCCCAACTCCGAGAGCTGCAGCAGCGCGTCCAGGGCCCCGTCAACGAGCTGATGTCCGCGAAGCTCGCGCGCGCCGTCTACAGCGAGCGCCAGCTCTACGAGGTCATGGTCAACTTCTGGGAGAACCATTTCAGCGTCTACGTCGGCAAGGGCCAGACGCGGAATTTCCTCACCGAGTACGACCGCGACGTGATCCGCCCGCATGCGCTCGGTAAGTTCCGCGACCTGCTCGGCGCGGTGGCACACAGCCCGGCGATGCTGTTCTATCTCGACAACTGGGAGAGCCAGGCCGACAGCGCACACTCCACGCTCACGGCGAACGGGCGCCGTGTGTCCGCCGCCCAGCGGCGCCGGGTGATCGCATTCCTGGCGCACGCGCCCCCCGACCAGCTTCCGCCCCGGCTGCGGCGACTCACCCCGGAGCAGCGGCAGCAGGTCGTCCAGCGGCTGGAACGGGCCGACCACCGCGGCATCAACGAGAACTACGGCCGTGAACTCATGGAGCTGCACACCCTGGGCGTCAGCGGGGGCTACACGCAGCAGGACGTGATCGAGGTGGCACGATGCCTCACGGGGTGGAGCATCGACATGCGCACCGGCAAGTTCGTCTTCCGGCCGCAGTTGCACGACGCCGATGCCAAGGTCGTGCTCGGACACCGGATTCCGGCCGGCGGCGGAGAGGAGGATGGCGAGAAGGTGCTCGACATCCTGGCCAGCAGCCCCGCGACCGCGCACTTCATCGCCCGCAAGCTGGTCATCCATTTCGTCAGCGACAGCCCGCCCCCAGCCCTCGTGGATCGGGCGGCCCGGACCTTCCTCCGCACCGACGGGGACATTCGCGAGGTGCTGCGCACGATCATCACCTCGCCCGAATTCTTCAGCGAGGCCGCCTTCCGCGCCAAGGTCAAGACGCCGTTCGAGGTCGTGGCCAGCGGACTGCGCGCCATGGACGCCAGGCCCGACACGACGATGCGACTGGCCCGGCTCGTCGCCCTGCTCGGTCAGCCGGAATTCGGACGCCTGACCCCCGACGGATGGCCCGACCAGGCCGAGGCCTGGATGAACACGGGTGCCATCCTCAATCGCATCAACTTCGGACTGCTCCTCGCGAGCGGACGCCTGCCGGGTGCCCCCTTCTTCAACTGGCCGTACGCCGATTCGCTGCGGCGGGACCCCCACCCGCAGCAGGTCGACGGTGTGATCAACACGATCCTCGGCGGTGACGTGTCCCAGGTCACGCGGGACGTGCTGATGAACGGCGAGAACCCGCTGCTCAAGAAATCGCAAAGCGACTCGCTCGCTAACATGGCGGACGCGACGGCGTCCACTTCGGAAGCGCGGCCCCGTGGCCGACCGGGTGGACGCGGCGGCGGGGGCGTGCTGGGTGCGGGGGCTCTGGCCAGGCCGGTGCGCTTGCGGGGATTGCAGGAGATCGTTGGGCTCGCGCTGGGCGCGCCCGAATTTCAACGGAAGTAGCGGCGGGAGGAACCATGAATCGCCGGGTCTTCATGAAGTCGGGCGCGCTGGCGCTCGTGACCATTGGCCTGTCGCCGAGCTTTCTGCGGCGGAGCGTGCTCGCAGCGGAGCTGCCGAAAGCCAAAAAGGGGAAGACGCTGATCTGCATCTTCCAGCGTGGAGCGGCTGATGCGCTCAACGTCGTCGTGCCGCACGGCGAAGCCGCCTACTACCGTATGCGGCCCACCATCGCCATTCCGCGCCCGACCCGGAACACCCCGGGTGCCGCGATCGACCTCGACGGCTTCTTCGGACTCCACCCGGCGCTCGCGCCGTTCAAGCCCCTGTGGGACCGCGGTCTCCTCACGGCCGTCCATGCGGTGGGCAGCCCGAGCAACACCCGGTCGCACTTCGACGCGCAGGATTACATGGAGAGTGCCACCCCCGACGACAAGAGCACCCCGGACGGCTGGCTCAATCGCTTTCTGGCTGCCCGCGGCACCTGCGCCGAGTGTGAGGTCACACCCTTCCGGGCCGTCTCCATGACGCCGCAGACTCCGCGGAGTCTCGAAGGGCGGGCGCCGGTGATCGCCATGAACAGCCTCGACCAGTTCACCATCCGGACGAGCGGCACCGCCGAGGCGGAGCTCGAGGCGCTGTACATGACCGGATCGTCCGATGTCGTTCACGCCGCCGGCGACGACATGTTCGAGGCGATGAAGGTGCTCCGTGCCGCGAACCCGGAGCAGTACCGGCCCCGCAACGGTGCCGAGTACCCGAACACCGCCTTCGGGCAGCACATGAAGCAGATCGCCCAACTCATCAAGGCCGACGTCGGACTGGAGATCGCCTTCACCGACATCGGCGGATGGGACACCCACGTGAACCAGGGCGGTTCCACCGGGCAGCTCGCCGGCCGGCTGGACGACTTCTCCCGGTCCCTCGCCGCGCTGGTGACGGACCTGGGCGACCGCATGGCCGACGTCGCCGTCCTCACGATGTCCGAATTCGGCCGCACAGCTCGCCAGAACGGCAACGGCGGGACCGATCACGGTCACGCGGGCTCGATGTTCGTGATCGGCGGGGACGTGCAGGGACACAAGGTGCACGGTCGGTGGCCGGGACTCGAGCCCGAGCAATTGAACCAGAATCGCGATCTCGCATTAACCACCGATTTCCGGAGTGTGTTCTCGGAGGTCGTCGGCAAGCATCTCGGGGCGACGGCGTTCGGCCGGATCTTTCCGGGATTTGTGGTGGATAAGAGCAAGTGGGTAGGCGTGCTGTGAACGAGGGGGGACGCGCAAGCGTCTGAGAGAGTGAGGCAGCCGTCAACCCGAGCGGCCCCAGGCAGAGCACCGCCGGGGCCGCTCGAACGTGTCCCGCATTTTCAGCGGGAGACTCAGAAGCGGATGACCCGCTGGAGTCCGCGGGCGAGCCCCTGCAGCAGGTCGGCGATCCCCTGGGCGATGCTCGGCATGGCCGGGCCCGTGTGCATCGTGCAGGTATCGGTGGGAGCCGTTCCCGGGATGAACCAGTCCGTCTTCCGCTGGGGGCACCACGGACCGGCCAGCTGACCCGACTCGGGGTCGATGACCGCGCTCACCATGCCGGGTGGGGGAGTCCAGCCGGAGCCTTCGGGCTCGTGCCAGCCCGCGCTGATGATCGATGCCCACGCCGGTGCCGCCAACCGCCCTCCCGTGGCCGCGTGCCCGATGGCGTGGGGCGTGTCGTAGCCGAACCACACGCCGGCCACGATCGTCGGTGTGTAGCCCACGAACCAGACATCGGCGTTGTTGTTCGTCGTGCCCGTCTTGCCGGCCACCGGCCCGGTAATGCCCATGGCGCGCACCGCCCGGCCGGTCCCGAAGTTCACCACGCCCTCCAGCATCGACGTGATCTCGAACGCGTAGCGGGGATCAATGGCCGGCTCCGTGTGGACCTCGCTCTTCCAGAGCGGTGCCCCGCCGGGGCCGTCGATCTCCGTGACGAGGCGCGGGGTCACACGCATGCCGCCGTTGGCAAAGGGGGCGTAGGCGGCCACCAGCTCCAGGGGCGTCACCTCGAAGGCGCCGAGCGCGATCGACGGAACCGGTTCCAGCGGGCTGCTGACGCCGTTGCGCCGGGCGGCCGCGATGACCTTCTGCTCACCGACGGCGTGGCTCACGCGCACGGTCGCCGCATTGGATGAGATCATGAGGGCCCGGCGCAGCGTGATGGGCCCCGTATACTCGCCGCCGTAGTTGGCGGGGCTCCACACCCGCCCGTCGAAGTCGATACTGACCGGTTCGTCCTGCACCAGCGTGGCCGGGGACAGCCCGGCCTCGAGCGCCGCCGTGTACACGAACGGCTTGAAGGCCGAGCCCGGCTGACGGTGCGCGTCGGTCGCGCGATCGAAGCCGCCGGGCTCGGCCCGCGTTCCTCCCACCAGCGCCAGGATGTCGCCCGTAGCCGCATCAAGCGCCACGAACGCGCCCTCCGCGGGCCCCGGGGCTGATCCGTATTCGTACGCCGTCTCGCTCTCGATGGCCGCTGCCCGTCGGGGGATCACGCGATCCGCCGCCCGCTGGAGCCGCCAGTCCAGTGTGGTGCGTACGGTCAGGTCGCCGCTTCGCCGGTCGGGCGGCAGCACGGAGTCCACCACCGCGCGCACGGCGCTGATCACCGTCGAGGCATCCCGGCCATCGGGGCGCCACGCGTCGGCGACGACGCGGAGTGGCGTCATGCGGGCCTGCCTTGCCTGTGCCTCCGTGACGTAGCCCTGCGCGGCCATGAGGCCCAAGACGAGGTTCCGACGCTGGACGGCCAGATGACGGTCGTGGCGAGGCGTGTAGACGGATGGCCCTTTGGGAAGCGCCGCCAGCATGGCCGCCTCGGCCAGGGAAAGTTGCCAGACGTGTTTCCCGAACAGGTCCCGACTGGCCGCTTCCACACCGTACACCCCGTCGCCTAGGTAGATGGCATTGAGGTACAGGTCGAGGATCCGATTCTTGGTCAGATCCCGCTCGAAGAGACGGGCGTAGCGCATCTCCAGGAGCTTGCGCCGGAGGGATCGTCCATCGTAGCGCCCGGCCAGGAAGGTGTTCCGCGCCACCTGCATATCGATGGTGCTGAAGCCCTCGCGCACACCGAGGGCGGCGATGTTCCGCACGGTTGCGCGCGCCAGTCCTCGCCAGTCCAATCCGTGGTGGTGATAGAATCGGCGGTCCTCGGTGGCGATGAAGGCGTCGCGGACCCGATCGGGCACTCGACTCAGCGGCACGTTGATGCGCCGCACGAACGCCAGGTGGCCGATGACGCGTCCCGCGCCGTCCAGAATCCGCCCGCCCTGATCCGGCCGGTAGGCCCGGATCTCGGCGCGCGAGGGACACCCGGCGAAGCCACAGGTGGCGAGCCAGGAATCGAACACGATGGATCCCGTGAGGGCCGCACCGAGTAACACCACCACTCCCGTTTTCCGGGAGGACGCAGGACGCCAACCGGCCACCCGGCGAAGGACCGCGGTGGCGCGGTCCCGCAGGCGGGATCGGGGGGGCGGAGGGGGACCTGTGACGTTCATGGAGTTCGCGTGGTGAGATGCTCTTGTAGGTCGTACGCCCGCCAGCACCTCAGGTTTCTCTGGGTCCGGTGGGTCTCCGGTGTCAGGCTGGATTCTCTCGATGCAGCAGGACTCATCCCGATGCGCTCCATGAAGTTCGCGCGCCTCCTTCCGGCGCTGGCGATGGTAGTACTCGCGGCTGGAACCGCGGGCGCCCAGAAGGCGCATCCCGACTCTTTGACAGCGGAAGCCGACCCGGGAGTTCACGCTGCTGCGATTCGTACTCCGCCGGTGGCGGATGACGCCGGGGCGCATCACGGGGGCCGCCTGCGCCCCAACCCGCTCGGGCGGGTTCCCATCCTCGAATACCACCTGATCGCGGACAGCGACTCCCGTTGGGGGCGGAGCTGGCGGCACTTCCGGCAGGACCTGCAGCTGCTCTACGATCGCGGCTACCGCCCCGTGACGGTGTCGCAGCTCGTGAGCCGGCACCTCGACATCCCCCCGGGCACCTCGCCCGTGGTGTTCACCTTCGACGACGCATCACCCGGTCAGTTCCGCTTCATCGAGCATGAGGGCAAGCTGGAGGTCGATCCGACCAGCGCCGTCGGGATCTGGCTGGCCTTCCATGCCACGCACCCGGACTGGGGAGACCGGGCGACCTTCTGCCTGCTCCCCGCGGCGTCCGCCGGCCACGCGTTCTTCGGTGACCGCGGCATACAGGGGCAGCGGACCGCTTGGCGCCTGGAAAAGGTGAAGTTCCTGGCCGATCACGGGTTCGAACTGTGCGACCACACGCTGTGGCACGCCGATCTCGCCAAGTACAGCGATGAGGTGGTTCAGGAGCAGATCGCGCGGGGCGAGATCGCCATTGACTCGGCGGTGCCGGGGTACCGCGTCCGCACATTCGCGTTGCCGCTCGGCATCTGGCCCCGGAACCGTGCCCTGGCCAGGCAGGGGTCGTGGAAGGACCCCAAGACCGGCCGTGTTTACACCTACGATTTCGACGCGATCCTGGAGGTGTCGGGCGGGGCCAACCGCAGTCCGTACGACCCGAAGTTCGACGCCTTCAGCCTGCACCGGATCCAGGTCTTCGACGGGGCCCTTCCACGCGAACTCGACCTGCTGGACCGCATGCGGAACCGCTATGTCGCGGGCGCGGTGGCTCCGAGTCAGGAACGGGGCGCAAGCAGGCGCTGAGAGTAGGGGACGGCCCCGGCGGGCGACGCGGCTCCGATCGTACGAAGTGAATGGCGCACCGCTGGTCCCGGTCGTATCATGGCCCCTCACGAGCCGGGCCCCCACCGGTAGACCGCCATGGCCCTCCGCCCGACCTTCCCACCAGACCGTGTCCTCCAGGCTGTTCCGGCCGTGATCTCGCGCCAGCTCGCATTCGAGGAATCGCGGGTGCAAAGCGTCCTTCGGCGGAGGACTTGCCGCCTTCTGAAACCGCGCCGTGCATGAAGCGCGCGTTCGGGCGCGGGCACGATCGCTCCCTCAGGCATTCCTCCGTGAGATCGAGCGCCCAGGCGCAGATCGTGCTGCCATCCATGCCACCGTCGCCGGACTCATCGTGCTCCGTGTGGTCGACCGCTGGGTGGCCGCCGGGTGCCGGCCGGTGGAAACGGCGGGGGCACGGATCGCGGTTCGGGACATGGCGGTGGGAAATCCAGCGCGCGCGATCCTCGGCCGGGTGCTCGATGCCGTGGACCGCGAAGATACCGGGGCGACGGAGGACCTGGTCGGTCAATTGATGGCGTACGCGTGGTCGTTCGAGCTTGCGGGACGGCTGGAGTTGGCGATCGCCGTCTACCAGTCCGTCATCGACCACCGCGGAGCCGCCAGTTCCGACGAATCCGCCTGCGATGCCTGGCTGCGGCGCGGGTTCTGCCTGCGAACCCTGAGCCGGTTCGACGAAGCGCTCGCGGCCTACGAGCAGGGACGGCGTATCGCGCAGCATCTCGGCGACCTGGAGCGCACACTGCGCTCCGAGATTGGACGTGCCGTGGCCGACATCAATCGCGGCCTTCTTGCGGAGGCGGCACGACGGCTTGATTCGGTCGCTGCGCAGGCGCAAGCGGCAAGCCTTCCCGAGGTATACTCGAGAGCCATGCATGACCGTGCGCTGATCTTCGGGATGCAGGGCGACTATGCGAAAGCTGCCGTTCATCTCGCCTTCGAGGTGCTTCAACTCACCCCGAACGGGTCCGAGCGGGACAGAGGGCTTCTGAACGTGGGGGAGGCCCTCCGTATGGCGGGCCTGCGCGACGCCGCACGTGATGCATTCTTGGTGCTGTCCTGCACGGCCGAAGCGCGCGACATGCGTTGGCACGCGTTGGTGCGGCTGATGCGGATCGCCGCCGATGATGGCAATCGGGATGCGTTCGACTCCTACCGAAACGCGGTGGACCCGTTGCAGTGTCCCCCCGAGTTGGCGATGGAGTACCGATTGCAGATCGGGTACGGCCTGCGCGCCCTGGGCGATCCGTTGCAGAGCACGGTTGCGCTGCACGCCGCCATTGCCTTCGCGACGCGGTACGGGCTCGGCCGTCAGGCGGGAGAGGCCGAGCGGGCGCTGGGCGGGGCCTCGGACGTCACCGAGACCCCTGATCAGCAGACGCTGGAAGCGCTCGCTACCGTGGTGGAGGCGCTCCGGACCATGCGCGAATCCACGGTGCCCGGCTAGAGTCCCGAGCGCTCGCTATCCCGCAGGTGTCCGGAGCGCTCCGAGCAGAGCCGGCAGGATCGTCACCACCCAGAACGCGACGCCGAATGCCCATGCTTTCGCTTTCGGCATCTTCGCGATGACCGCCACACCGATAGTGGTCAGCACGATGCCCCACAGGGTGAACAGCTCGAAGTGGTCCAACACGGCCCCCAGCACCGGCGAGGTGACCGCCGCAGGGATGAATCGTCCCGGACCGATCTCGATGCTGAACCTAGAGGTGAAGTTCGAGGGATCGATCAGCAGCCCCTGCAACGAGATGACGACCGACTGCACCACCCGCGGGATCATGGCGAACGACGTGATGACCAGTGCGGCGTTCCACGAAATCTTGTCGCCGAAAA
>JBJKRG010000169.1:0-7021 GCA_046704805.1 Gemmatimonadaceae bacterium | reverse complement strand
TGGCGCTCGCGCTCCGGGACCGCCCCGCCGTACGCGCCGGGCGGGCCGACCTCACGGCGGCCGAACGCCAGCGCGACCTCGCGGCACGCGACGTGTGGCCCGACATCGCCGTGGGGGTGCAGCTCGGACGCCGCCCGGGGGGCACGACGACCATGGGCAGCCTCATGCTGGGCGCCTCGATCCCGATCTACGCCGGCTCCCGGCAGGATCGCGTGCGCGATGGCGCCGAGGCGATGGCCCGGGTGAGGCGCGCCGATCTGCGAGCCGCCGAGGCCGATACGCGCGCCGACGTGCTCACGGCTTACGCCGATCTGCTGCGGGCCCGACGACTCACGGCGCTCTACCGGTTCACCGTGCTGCCGCAGGCCGAGGCCACCGCCACGTCGGCGCTCGCCAGCTATCGCGTCGGGCGCGTGGACTTCATGACGGTGCTCGATGACCGCATGACCGTGGACCAGTACGAACGGGCCCTGCGCCAGCTCGAAGCCGATGAGGGAACGGCGTGGGCCCGCCTCGAATCGCTCGTCGCGCATCCGCTCATCAACGCCAACTCCACGGCCGCGCTCGCGTCCGGAGGTGATCAATGACCGAAGCTCTTCAGACCCCTCCGTCGCGTCGCGCCTCCGCGCTGCGCTGGATGGGGAGCGTTGCCGTCGTGCTGGCCGCGGCGGCTGCGGCGCACTTCATCGGCCGGCGTCCGGCCTCGCAAGCGGCCCCGATGGCCACGGCCGCCGACTCCTCCGGCCTCGGCGGCCGCCAGACCGTGATGCTCTCGCCCGCCGAGGCGCACCGCATCGGCGTCACCTATGCGCCGGTGACCATGGGCCCCGTCGTGCGCCAGGTACGCACGGTCGGTCAGGTGTCGTACGACGAGCAGCAGGTCACGGCGATCGCCCCGAAACTGGACGGCTGGGTCGACTCGCTGTTCGTGAACTACACCGGTCAGGCGGTCCGCCGCGGCGACCCGCTGCTCGCCATCTACGCCCCGATGGCCGTCTCGGCCGAGGAGGAGCTGGTACTCGCCCGTCGGCTTCGCGACCACGTGGCCGACGGAACGCCCGACGCGCGCGCGGGCGCCCAGGAACTGCTGGCCGGCGCCCGGCGCCGGCTCTCCTACTGGGACATCCCCGCCGGGGAGATCGCCCAGGTGGAGTCCACCGGGGTGGTACGGAAGACCCTGACCCTCCGCGCACCGGTCACCGGCGTCGTGGTGCAGAAATCGGTGGTCGCGGGGCAGCGCATCATGGCCGGCCAGGCGCTCTATCAGATCGTCGATCTCCGCACGGTCTGGGTGCAGGGACAGGTGTTCGAGCGCGACCTGCCGGCGGTGCACGTGGGCCAGGAGGTCCGGGCCACCTTCGAGGCGCTTCCCGGCGTCGCGCGGACCGGCCGCATCACCTTCATCGACCCCGTCATCGATCCCGACACGCGCACGGCGCGCGTGCGGGTGGCGTTGGCCAACGCCGACCTGATGCTCAAGCCAGGCATGTACGCCACGCTCACGGCGTCCGCCCGCGAAGGCGGGCGCACGCTGAGCGTGCCGCGCAACGCCGTCCTCGCCACCGGCGAGCGCAACCTGGTGTTCGTGAAGCGGCCCGACGGAATGCTGGAGCCGCGCGAGGTCACCGTCGGCATGTCCGGCGACGACCGGGTGGCCGTGCTCCACGGCCTCGCACTGGGCGACACGGTGGTCGCGACTGCCACGTTCCTCGTCGACGCGGAGTCGAATCTCGCCGAGGCGATGGGGGGCATGGGCGGCATGCCGGGAATGGACATGTCGCCGCCGGGCGCCAAGCGCGCGGCGCCCCTATCCGCCGACACGGCGGCCGCCTTGCCGGGCATGCCCGGCATGGCGTCGCCCAAACCGTCCACCGGCGCGCACCGCTAGGAGGCGACCATGCTGAATCGAATCATCGGCTGGTCGGTACGGAACCCGGTGCTCGTGGTGCTGGGCACCGTGGCGGCGATCGCGCTCGGCGTCTGGGCCATGGAGCGGACGCCCCTCGACGCGCTGCCCGACCTCAGCGACGTGCAGGTGATCGTGCAGGCCGACTACACCGGCCAGGCCCCCCGCATCGTCGAGGACCAGGTCACGTACCCCATCGCCGCCGAGATGCTCAAGGTGCCCGGTGCGAAGACCGTCCGCGGCTACTCCTTCTTCGGCGTGTCGTTCGTCTATGTCATCTTCGAGGACGGCACCGATCTCTACTGGGCGCGCTCGCGCGTGCTCGAGTACCTGAGCGGCATCAAGGCCAAGCTGCCGGCCAGCGTCACGCCGATCCTCGGCCCCGACGCCACCGGGCTCGGATGGGTCTACCAGTACGCCCTCGAGGACACCAGCGGCCGGATGTCGCTCGCCGACCTGCGGAGCCTGCAGGACTGGAACATCCGCTATGCGCTCACCGGCGTGCCCGGCGTGTCCGAGGTCGCGTCGGTGGGGGGGTTCGAGAAGCAGTACCAGGTGGACGTGGATCCCGCGAAGCTGCTGGCCTACGGCGTTCCCAACACGCGCGTGATGAACGCCATCCGCAACGCCAACAGCGACGTCGGCGCCATGGTCATGGAGCTGTCGGAGCGGGAGAACATGGTGCGCGGGCTCGGCTACCTGAAGTCGGTAGCCGACGTGCAGGAGGTCAACGTTGGCGCCACGAAGGACGGGACGCCGATCACGGTGCGCGACGTTGCGCACGTGACCGTCGGGCCCGCCGTGCGCCGTGGCTTCGCGGATCTCGATGGTCGCGGCGACGTGGTGGGCGGCATCGTCATCATGCGCTTCGGCCAGAACGCCCTCGCCACCATTCACGCCGTGAAGCAGCGGCTGGCGGAGGTCTCGAAGTCGCTTCCCCCCGGCGTCGTGGTCGTACCGGCCTACGATCGGAGCGGGCTCATCGAACGCGCCATCGAGACGCTGCGTGGGAAGCTGTTCGAGGAATCGCTGATCGTCGCCCTGGTCTGCGTGCTGTTCCTGCTCCACGGGCGCTCGGCGCTCGTCGCCATCGTGACGCTCGTCGTGGGCGTGCTGCTCGGATTCGTGGCCATGCGGTGGGCCGGGGTGAACGCCGACATCATGAGCCTGGGCGGCATCGCCATCAACATCGGGGCGATGATCGACGCGGCGATCGTGATGATCGAGAACATGCACAAGCATCTCGAACGGGCGTCCCCGGGTGGGGATGACGGGACGCACGGCCGGTTCGACACCCGGTCCCTCACCGCCGCCCAGCGGTGGACCGTGGCGCTCGAGGCCTCCCGGGAGGTGGGCCCGGCGCTGTTCTTCTCGCTGCTCATCATGACGGTCTCGTTCCTCCCCGTATTCACCCTGCAGGGGGAGGAGGGTCGCCTGTTCACCCCGCTGGCCTTCACCAAGACGTTCACGATGGCCGCGGCGAGCCTGCTCTCGGTCACGCTGGTGCCCGTCGCGATGGCGTTGTTCATCCGCGGACGGATCCATCGCGAACGGGCCAATCCGGTGAACCGGTGGCTCATCCGCCTGTACCGTCCGGTGATCGACCGTGTGCTCCGGCACCGGTTGGCCGTGGTGACCGCCGCTGTAGCGGTGCTCGTGCTCACCTGGATTCCCTGGTCGCGCATGGGCAGCGAGTTCATGCCGCCGCTCTACGAGGGATCGCTCCTCTACATGCCCAGCACCACGCCGGGGATCAGCGTGGCCCGGGCGCGCGGGATCCTGCGCGTGGAGGATTCCATTCTCAAGAGCTTCCCCGAGGTGGAGCACGTGTTCGGCAAGGCGGGGCGGGCCAATACGGCCACCGACCCGGCGGGGCTGGACATGACCGAAACGACCATCACACTCACGCCGGAATCGGAGTGGCCGGCGGGGATGACGCACGACCGGCTCGTGGCGGCGATGGACTCGGCCATGCAGACCCCGGGCGTCATCAACTCCTGGACCATGCCGATCAAGGGACGCATGGACATGCTCGCCACCGGCATCCGGACGCCGGTGGGCGTGAAGATCTTCGGTCCGGATCTCGACACGCTCCAGCGGATCGGTGAGGACGTGGAGCGCGCGGCCCGGATGGTGGCGGGCACGCGCAGTGCGTTCGCCGACCGTGCGGTCTCGGGATACTACCTCGATATCACCATCGACCGCGCGAAGGCGGCCCGCCTGGGCCTCAACATCGGCGACGTGCAGAGTGTCATCGCCGCCGCCATCGGCGGCTCGGTGGTCACCCAGACGGTCGAGGGACGCGAGCGCTACGCGGTGCGCGTCCGGTATCCGCAGGAGCTGCGTGACACGCCGGAGCGGCTCGCCCAGGTACTCGTGCCGGTGGCGCATCAGCCGAGCCGACCGCCGGGCATGAGCACCGCCTCGATGGTCATGCCGGCGGCCGACGCCGCGGCCGGTCCGCTGCCGACGATGGCGGGGCGCGTGGCGCAGGTCCCGCTCGGCGCGGTGGCCACCATCCGGCAGGAGACCGGTCCGATGGTGGTGCGCACCGAGAACGCCAGCCCCACGGCGTGGGTCTACATCGACGTGGCCGGGCGCGACATCGGCAGTTACGTGGCCGACGCCCGCCGGACGATCGACCGCGAGGTCACCCTGCCCCCGGGCTACCGGCTGGAATGGAGCGGAGAATACGAGTACATGCAGCGCGCCCGCGCCCGCATGCTGCTGGTGGTCCCGGCGACCCTCGTGATCATCTTCCTGCTCCTGTATCTCAACTTCCGGACGCTGGGTGACACGCTGCTCGTCATGGTGTCGCTGCCGTTCGCGCTGGTCGGCGGGCTCTGGTTCATCTGGTGGTTGGGCTACAACTGGTCCGTCGCGGTCGCCATCGGCTTCATCGCGCTCGCCGGGGTGGCGGCCGAGACCGGCGTCGTCATGCTGATCTATCTGAACCAGGCGTGGGAGGTGCACCGCGCCCGCGGCGGCACGCCGACGGTGCGCGACCTGTATGCGGCGGTGATCGAGGGGGCCGTGGATCGCGTGCGGCCCAAGATGATGTCCGTCGTGGCGTTCATGGCCGGCCTGCTCCCGATCCTGTGGGGGAACGGGACCGGGGCGAGCGTGATGAAACGCATCGCCGCGCCGATGGTGGGCGGCATGGTGTCGAGCACCGTGCTGACGCTGGTCGTGATTCCCGCGCTCTACTCGTGGTGGAAGGAATGGGAACTCGGCCGGGCCACGGCTTTGGCGACGTCTTCTCCGACACCGCCGCCGCGGGGGCCGCACCCCGTGGAGGCACTCCCGTCACGGCCTTATCATTAACAGTTGCCGCGACCCTGCCCCCGGCCGCACGTCTGCCGGGTGGCGCCGGGCCCGACGCCAGGGCCCGGGCACAGGTGGCGGCGGACCACGCCACGAGGCTTCACCCTTGACGATTCCGCCCCAACAGCCCCGTTCTGAGGGCCGGCCAGCGGCACCGGCCGGCGCGCCTGCGCTCGACCGCTACCGACAGATCTTCGAAGCCGTCGCGCTTCCTGTCCTCATGATCGACGCCGAGACCTGGAAGATCGTCGCCGTCAATGAAGCGGCGATTGCCCAGTACGGATATGCGCGCGAGGAATTCCTGGGTCGATCGGTGCTCGACGTGCGACCGCCGGACGGGCAGGCGGAAGCGCGCCGGATCCTGTCGGAGATGCCGCACGGCACCTGGAAGGCCACCGCGGTCCCCCACCAACGCCGGGATGGGTCGGTGTTCCGCGTCGACGTCTGGTCGCGGGATGCCGTGGTCGACGGCCGGCGCGTCCGGATCTCGACGATCAGCGACGTTACCGAACGCGTACACCTGCAGCACGAGCTCCAGCAGGCGCAGAAGATGGAAGCGGTGGGCCGGCTCGCCGGCGGCATCGCCCATGACTTCAACAACCTGCTCACCGCGATCATCGGCGCTGCCGATTTTCTCGACCACCACATCCCCGGCAACGCCGAAGCCGCTGCGGACGTCAACGAGATCCGTCGCGCCGCCGCACGGGCGGCATCGCTCACCCGACAGCTGCTCGCCTTCAGCCGACGCCAGCTGATGCAGGTCGAGGTCGTACCCCTCGACGAGGTGGTGGCGGGCGCCGAGAGGCTGCTGCGCCGCGTCATCGGCGAGCACATCGAGCTCCAGACCCGCCGGGACCCGGCGACCTGGCCGGTCCGGGTCGACCGCAGCCAGCTCGAGCAGGTGATCCTCAACCTGGCGGTGAACGCGCGCGACGCGATGCCGAGCAGCGGCACGCTGGAGCTGGCCACCCGGAACGTCTCGCTTGCGGCGGACACGACCGCCGATGGCGTCACGATCCCCGCGGGCGACTACGCCGAGCTGGCCGTCCGGGACACGGGGGTGGGGATGGATCACATCACCCGCGCCCGGGCCTTCGAGCCCTTCTTCACCACCAAGCCCGCTCCCGAGGGGACCGGTCTCGGCCTCTCGACCGCCTACGGGATCGTTCGCCAGAGCGGAGGCTTCATCTCCGTGGAATCCGCCGAAGGGCGGGGCGCCACGTTCCGCATCCTGCTCCCGCGGGCGAATGAGGCGGGCCCCGTTTCTCTCCCTGCGCCCCCCGCGGTTGCACCGACGGCCAGGCGGACCGTCTTCGTCGTCGAGGATGAGGACGTGGTCCGGCGCATCACCTGCCGCGTGCTGGAGCGCCTCGGCTACCACGTCCTCTCGGCACCGGACGGGGAGGCGGCGCTCGCGATGATCGACCCGGTCCAAACGCCCATCGACCTCCTCGTCACCGACCTCGTCATGCCCCGCCTGAACGGCCGTGAGGTGGCGGCGAAGTTCGCCGACGCGTACCCGGGATTGCGCGTGCTCTTCGTCTCGGGCTACACTGACGAAGCCGTCGGCCACCTCGGCACGTTGGATGAGGGCGTGGCCTTCCTGCAGAAGCCGTTCTCCATCGAAACGCTCGGCGACGCCGTGCGCAGGTCGCTCGGCGAGCGCTAGCGCCTGCCTCACCGCTCATGTCTTCACGTCGGGATTTCGTTCGCCAGAGTGCCGCCATGGGGCTCGGCGCCGCCTTCGCCTCGCCGGCGCTGTCGCAGCTGCTTCGTTGGGACGGATTCACG
>JBJKRG010000168.1:0-3964 GCA_046704805.1 Gemmatimonadaceae bacterium | reverse complement strand
ACCCCGCCACGAACCCCGCACGTGTAGCCGACTCCTTCCGAGGAAGGTGCTATGGGGAATTTCCCGTGGGGACCGCACGGCCCCCAGACCGGACCCAATCAGATCACACCCAATCCCACCGCGCCGTACGTTCCACCGCCGGCCGCGCCGGCGTACTTCCCCCCCACCGTGCCCATGCAGGGCCCGGTCGGGTATGGCCCACCCAACGCGCCCGCGTACTACGGCCCGACCAAAAAGCACTACTGGATCGCCCTGCCGCTGGCGTTCATCCTCGGGCCGATCGGCCTGTTCTACGCCTCGAAGAAGGGAGCGCTGATCCTCCTCATCGCCTGGTTCGGCGTGCCGGTCGGGCTCACCGCGACGGGCGTGCTCTCGTTCGCCTCACCCGCCCATCCCTTCGACATCCTGGGCAACCACTTCGTCATGACCTCGATGTGGTCGCTCTGTACGTGCCTCTCGCTGGTCTGGTCGATCTTCGGCGTCCACCGGCATAACGCTTCGCTCTAGACAGGCGCACGCCCCCCGGGTAGCGGCCCCAGGTACCGGCCACTACCATATAAGTGAAATGCGCACATGGACGTGGGTTCGCTGTCTGTGCCCCGCGTTGGCGCTGAGCGCCGGCGTATCCACCGGGGCGAGCGCGCAGCGCGCGCGGCTGCTGGTGCTGGTCCGGGACTCCCAGTCCACGACGGCCCTGTCCGGCGTGGAGCTGCGCCTCGATCACCGCCCGCTGGGCGACACGACGGACGCCGAAGGGATCGCGCGCGTGCAGGGCGTGAGTCCCGGCCTTCACCTGCTCGGTCTGTACCACATCGGATACGTCCCGGATTCGCTCTCCGTCACGGTGATCGATACGGGGAGCACGACGGTGGAGGTCGTCCTGGCACCGGCCGCGACGACGCTGCCCGGTGTCACCACGTCGGCCCAGCGCCAACACGTGTGGCTCCGGGGATTCTATCAGCGCCGGAAGACCGAGGGCGGCGGCTTCTTCTTCGACCGCCAGCAGATCGACAGCAGTCGGACGCGAAACCTGGGCGAGCTCCTGCAGGAGGGAGCGAACGCGCGGATCGTGCCCGGCCCGGCCGGCAAGATGTACCTCATGTCGCACTCCGCGCAGATCCGCGGCCTGCAGGGGGAATCGCTGTGCCCGGTCCAGATCTATCTCGACGGAACGATCATCTTCAGTCCCCTGTACGTCGGCTCCCAGATCCCTGACCTCCGGGACTTCCTCTCCGACCAGTTCGAGGCGGTGGAGTACTACCCCAACCCGTCCTCCACGCCGGAGCAGTTCCGCACCAGCGCGGCCAGCTGCGGCACGCTCGTGCTCTGGAGCCGGATGCACTGACGCGTGCATCGCGCGGCCATCCCTCACCCCATCCCCAATTCCCGGCCTCGCACTTGGTCCCCATCAGTGTGCCGCGGGAATCCCGAGATCCTCGGCCGGGCGAGCCCGCCCGGTCGAGGATGGACCGGCCATCCGCCCCGCAGGTTCAGGGCACCGTCAGTTCGACGGCCACATCGTGGCGCGACCGGGGCCGCCGAGAGAAAGGCTCATCCCGACGATCTGACCAGCCGAATTGATGCCCGACGCCCAGCTCCAGGCATCCCCGGGCAATGGCGCGAGATAGGTGAGGCGGCCGCGCCGCCACACCACGCCCGACAGCATGCCACCCTGGGACGCATAGCCGACGACCGTCCCGTCGTTCGCGATCGCCTGCGGCACGAACGCGCCGAGAACCGTCGTGCTCCCATGCCGCCACAGGACCGCACTGTCGGCGCGAAGGCCGACGATGTCCCCAGGGTCATTGATCGCATACGCGACCCCGGAGGCCTCGGGGGTGAGGTCGATGATCGTGTCGTGCTGCCAGAGCACGGCGTGCGACACACCCGTGCTCGTCAGGCTCGACCCGACGATCTCGCCCGATGCATTGATGCCATTCGCGGTGCTCGAGTCGCCGCCGAGGGTCCCGAGGTCCGTCACGGTGCCGTTCTCCCAGCGCACGGCATGCACGGTGTCCCCGAACATCGACGTACTCACGTGGCCCACGATGACGTCGGCTGCATTGAGGCCGTGAGGGACGATGGCGTGGCCGTTCACCTGTCCGAGCTCCGTTGCCATGCCGTTGTGCCACAGCACGGCGGCGGTGTGGAAGCTCGGAATGAACTGGACCACGTGGATCAGCACACTCCCGTTCTCGCTGATGGCGGCGGCCGAGCCTGGGCCGAGATCCGTCACCACGCTGTCGCGCCACACGACGGCATGCTGCTGCCAGTCGCCCTCCGCGAGCCCCGGCACGGCATACCCGACGATCACCCCGCTCGGGCTGATGCCGAGCGCATTACTCTGGTATCCAAGCCCGAGGTCCCTCGCCACGGAATCGGCACCGGGCGTCCGGGCGAACGCGGGAGAAACGCCCCTCGCGGCCTGGATCGGCGCGTCTACTGGACTTGAGCATCCACCAATCAACGCCACTGCCATCGGCAGCAATAGAAACTTCTGAACTCCGTACATCGTGACCTCCCTGCCGCAGGTGACCAACCAGTCTCCGCTCCCGGTCGCGACGTAGCGGCCGGCCGTGCCGGCTGACGGCTCCCCCGAGGGCGCAGCGCTGAGAACCCACATGGCACGTTGCCGACAGCGGCGTGCCAGGCATGAGAGCATACATATATCCAGTGATGGACCCAGACGGCATTTGCCCGACAGACAGTACGGGTTCCACTGATGACGGCCTGGGCCGGGCCCGGATCGGCGTGGTCGTGCTCCTCCACGGAGCGCCTGCGTCACTCACCGCGCCCGCGCCGCGCGCCGCGTGATGCGCGTCACCGGCCGCGACGACTCGGCGGTACTTCTGTCCGAACCAACCCGGGAATCAGGGAAACGCCGCTCGCGCCACGGTCGTCCTGCGGGATAGGGTGGGGTGCCACCCACAGCTCTCTCTCCCGCTCCCTTCCGAGGTATTCATGCGCACGAATTCCGTCCGCCGTGCAGCCGTCGGCCTGCTCGCCGCGGCGGTGCTCTCCGCCTGCAGCAGCAGCCTGACCGGTACCGGGTCCAGCGCGCCGAATCAGGCCAGCGCCAACGCCTTCATGCAGGAAATCGGCAGCTCCTTCTCGCACGCCATGCAGCAGGCCTCCTACTCGCGGCAGACCCCGCTGGCCACCTATCGGCCGGAGTCGCTCCTGCCGGAGACCGGTCCCGTCATGACGTCCCCGCTCGCGACCGCCCCCGTATTCGCCCTCGCGCCGCAGGCGACCGGGCCGTCGCTGACGGCCGTCAACGTGTCGGTCTCGCACCAGACCACCTGTACCTCAGGCGGCGCGCTCGACATCGAAGGGTCGCTCACCGGCAACATCGACAGCACCGGCAGCGGCATGCTCCAGATCCAGATGACCGAGACGATCAACGGCTGGACGTGCATTCAGCCCTTCACCTTCAACGGCGCGCCCTACCTCTCGGCGGCGGGCACGTTCACGTTCCTCAACGGGCAGCTCGCCACCGCGGCCTCCATCGAGTTCGGCGGCGGCTTCAGCTGGACGGGGAACGGCGGCAGCGGCACGTGCTCGATCAACGTCACCATGAACTTCAATCCCGACAACACCGGCGACATGTCGGGCACGGTCTGCAATCAGCAGGTCAATACGACCTTCTAGCGCCGGTACCGCCGAACGCTCCGGCGGGCAGCGGAATGCCGCTGCCCGCCGGCCTCGCTAGTTCAGATCCCGCGAGAACATCAGCTTCAGGGTGATCCTGTCGGAGGCGGGGGTGAGGCCGAAGCCGATGCCGCCCTCGACGTTGGTCCTGCCGTAGTGGTCGAACACCGCCCAGACCTGCTGGATCTGCCGGCTGCCGGGCAGGAGGTCGCGCAGCGGCCCGAAACCCGAGTACTGCTCGGCGGCCACGGCCCAGCGGTCGTCGAGGTGGAAGGCGACGCGCGCGGCGGGGTTGAACTCGAGGGCCCCGAAT
>JBJKRG010000167.1:0-11569 GCA_046704805.1 Gemmatimonadaceae bacterium | reverse complement strand
GGTGGCGGCTCCGTGACGGCACCCTCCGCGGCGCCGGGCTCGCCGTTGCTCGAGGTCCGCGACCTGAAGAAGCACTTCGCGCGCCGCCGGGCCCTGCTCGGTGCCGCCCCCGCCCCGGTCCGCGCGGTGGACGGCATCTCGTTCGACATCGCGGCCGGGGAGACGCTGGGCCTCGTCGGGGAGTCCGGGTGCGGGAAGACGACGACGGGCCGCGCGATTCTGCGGCTGGTCGAGCCGACCGGGGGCAGCGTCCGTTTCGACGGGCAGGACGTCCTCACGCTCGGCCCCGCCCCCCTGCGGCAACTCCGGCGCCGCATGCAGATCGTCTTTCAGGACCCGTTCTCGTCGCTCAACCCGCGCATGACCGTGGGCGCGATCGTGCGGGAGGGCCTCACGATCCATCGCATCGCCGAAGGGGCCGATGCCGATCGCCGGGTGCGGCAGCTGCTCGAAGAGGTGGGACTGCGCACCGACTACGCCTCGCGATACCCGCACGAATTCTCCGGAGGACAGCGGCAGCGGGTCGGCATCGCCCGCGCGCTCTCCGTGGAGCCTTCGTTCATCGTGTGCGACGAGCCCGTGTCGGCCCTCGACGTCTCCGTCCAGGCCCAGGTCGTGAATCTGCTGGCCGATCTGCAACGTGACCGCGGGCTGGCGTATCTGTTCATCGCCCACGACCTCGCGGTCGTCGAGCACATCGCCGACCGCGTGGCGGTGATGTACCTGGGACACATCGTGGAGCTGGCCACGGCGGCCGACCTGTATCGCGAGCCGCTCATGCCCTACACGCAGGCGTTGCTCTCGGCAGTTCCGGTGCCCGACCCGGGCGCGGCTCGCGAGCGGATCATCCTCCAGGGCGACGTGCCGTCACCCGCGAACCCGCCGTCCGGCTGCGTCTTCCACCCCCGGTGCCAACACCCCGCCAAGGACGCCGCCTGTACCCGCCTCGTGCCGCCGCTCGAGGAGAAGGCACCCGGACACCTCGTAGCCTGCATCAAGCAGACGCCGACGGCCGTCTCCTGGGGCCAGCAGCAGGAGGCCGGCGCTACCCATCAACCGACGCGGTACCTTCCCCTCGCCCACCCCGGGGCCGGCGCCACGTAACGATCCCGCGGCACGGCCCGCCGCACCCACACGGCGTTCCACCGCCTCGAGCCCTCACCGGTTCGCGGCTTCACGACCCGATCGCGAGCCGGTGCGCTCGTCACCGACCCTCCGGAGACCCCTTTGCCCCCTGCGGTTCCAATCGAACTGACCGACGACGGCCGCCCCGCCGTCCTCGACGACCGGGCGCTGTTCGGACACCCGCGCGGGCTGGGACTGCTGTTCTTCACGGAGATGTGGGAACGCTTCTCGTACTACGGGATGCGCGCCATCCTCGTGCTCTATCTCGTCAACGAGCTCAGGTGGAGCACGCCGCGGGCGGCCAATCTCTACGGCACCTACACGATGCTCGTGTACCTGACACCGGTAATCGGCGGGTACCTGGCGGACCGGTTCATCGGCACGCGGCGCTCGCTCGTCATCGGCGGCGCGATCATCGCCCTCGGCCATTTCACGATGGCGTTCCCCGGCATGAAGGCGTTCTACGCGGGGCTCGGCCTCATCATCATCGGCACCGGGTTCTTCAAGTCGAACGTGTCGACGATGGTCGGCCAGGTGTACCGCGACGGCGACGCGCGGCGGGACGCCGGGTTCACGATCTTCTACATGGGCATCAACCTCGGGGCCGCCATGGGCCCGATCATCTGCGGATGGCTAGCCCAGGGGACGCCGCTCGGATGGCACTGGGGATTCGCCGCTGCCGGGTTCGGCATGGTCGCCGGCCTCATCGTCTATGTGTGGGGACGCGACCGGTATCTCCCCGGCATCGGCCTGCACCTCGCCGTGCATCGGGACAGGAGCGTCGACGCCGGTGCCGCCCGCGCCGAGGCGGGCGCGTCGCTGCGGCACGGTCTCATCGGTGCCGCGGGCGGCGTGGTGCTGGCGTGGCTCATGGGCGGCTTCACGCTCCTGGGCACGCCGATGGCGGCGATCATCGGAGCCGCCGTCGGCGTCGCGTTGCTGGGCTCTCACGGCGAGGAGCGCAAGCGCGTGATCGCGCTGTTCATCGTCGTCTTCTTCGTGATCTTCTTCTGGGCCGCGGACCAGCAGACCGGCAGCTCGATGAACCTGTTCGCCAACAAGCACACGAATCTGGACGTCCGTGGTTTTCACATTCCGTCCAGCTGGTTCCAGTCCGTGAACGCCGTGGAGATCCTGATCTTCGCCCCGATGTTCGCCGCCCTCTGGCACGTGCTCGACAAGCACCGGCACGAGCCGCCGACGGCGCTGAAGATGGCCATGGGGCTCTTCCTGCTCGGAGTCGGCTTCGTCTTCCTGGCCATCGGCGGTAGCCGCGCCGACACCGGCATCCTCGTGAGCCCGCTCTGGCTCGTCGCCGCGTACAGCTTCCACACGTGGGGCGAGCTCTGCCTCTCCCCGGTCGGGCTGTCGTACGTGACAAAGGTGGCGCCCGTCCGGTTCGGCTCTCTGCTGATGGGCGTGTGGTTCCTGGCCAACGCTGCCGCCAACAAGATCGCGGGCTCGATGGCCGCCTTCATGCCCACGCCGGGCGAGGCGGCCCCGAAGGTGTCCGGGGGGCTCGGTGCGATCATCCTGCACGCCAGCCGCACGCAGCAGAGCTTCTTCACGATCTTCGTGGTGACGTCCATCGGCGCGTCGCTGCTGATGCTGTTGTTCGTGCCGCTCCTCAAGCGGCTCACATCAAGCGTGCAGGCCTGACTCGAGGGGAAGGGCTGCGGGCAGGGTGCGCGTTGACCGTTGGTGGTTGACCGCCAACCCCCCGCCCCTTCCGCTTCCCCGCCGTTTCGGTCCCGCGCCGTTTCGGCCCTGCGTGGTTTCGCAGGTCCGCACTTTCGTCCCTGCGCCCCTTCTCAGTCCCCCGTTACGGCCAGTTGAACAACCCGGCCGGCACACTCCGCTCCCTCGCCATCGCCACGTCCGCCGGCTCCCGCCAGAAGATCGTCGTCCGGTCATCGTGCGAGATGCGGAGCGCCAGTCGCAGCCCGCGCCCGGGCACGTTGGGCACGGCGATGTCGAGGCGCCACATCCGCGCCGACCGGGCCGGCAGTGCGGCCAGCAGGCTGATCCCCGCCGAGTAACGGATCGGCGTCGTCGAGCCGAACGGCACATCGCCCGCCCACAGCCGGCCGGCGTCGGCGAAGAACGCCACGCCCAGATCGGCGGCTCCGTTGAAGCGCGTCCCGAGGTCGAGCCGCTCCTCGAGGCGCAGGATCGCCCGTTGTCCGCCCTGTTCCAGCCCTTCGGCCATGCCGCGGATACCGCCGTCGCGTCCGGCGAGCGTGACCCGGAACGGCACCTGCACGCGCCAGCCCCCGGCCCATTCGAGCGAGGTGATGAACATCTGCGAGCGCGCGATCTTCCGGTACGCCGCCAGCCGGCCGCTGCCGAGGATGCCGTTCCAGCGCGCGCTGTCGAGCCCACGCCGCGCCTCGGCATTCGCCTGGAACCGGACGGCGAACTTCGGGGTCGCTTCGCCCACGTACATGTCGCCGCCGACCAGCACGTCGCGGTCCCGGGAGCCGAGGAACGCCGCGCTCCGGCCGATCAGCGTGCCGATCTGGATGCCGACCGGAATGTCCTGGACGTTCCGCAACGCGTCGAAGCCGGTCGTCCGCACGTAGCGGAGGTTCCGGTACCCGAGCAGCGCATTGATGCGCGAGGCCGAATGCGACCGGTACCGGCTGTCGAGTGGAAAGGTGGGGTCCGGGGCCGTCCCCTGCGGCGTGATGAGCAGCGGCGCCGTACCCGGCACCGCCTGATCGTGGGACAGCGAGAAGCCCACCAGCGCCAGCCGCCCCGGTGCACCGATGCGCACCAGGCCGCCGATGTCGGCATACGTTCGGCTCAGGCGATCGGCGTGCACGCCCCCTGATCCGTCGCCGAAGCGGATGTAGTTGTCGGCCTCCCCCTGTTGCACGCGCCAGGCCACACGCTGGACGTCGGTCAGGAACGGCCGCTGGATGTCGAAGTGATACTCCCCGCCAAGGGGGAAGCGGGCCCCCGATACCGTCGCCTGATACGGGCGGCCCAGGAACTGGTAGTCGGTGCCGCGGAACTGGTAGCCGTCCCGCAGCGCATCCTCGTGCCACCACCCGCCGGCCAGGTAGATCCCCTCGCCAGCGACGTTCGCGTCTCCGAGCCGCAGTCCGGTGAACAGCGGTCCGCCCTTCGCCTTCACCGTGGCGCTGAAGACGGCCGCGACTTCGTCGATGGTCTGCACGTCGAGGATCACGCCGCCATTCCGCCCGGAAAGCACGGTGATCGACGCATCCGCAATGAACGGCTGGGCCCGCAATACGCGCTCGGATTCGGCCCGGCGGCGCTCCGAGCATCGATCGCCGACGTGCAGGAGGAGGAACCGGTCGACGACGTTCTGCGCCGTGGTCGCGTGCACGGCCCGGGCGATGTTCCACAGAACCGGGTGGTTGCGCAGCCCCGAGACCGTGGGAGCCAGGGAGGTGATCCGTACGCCTTCGATGCGCTGCCCATCGCACCGCACCGTGTCCGGCCGCGACTGTGCGTCCGCGGCCAGCGCCCATCCCATCCACAGCGCACCGGCCGTGACGCACGTGAGCCATCGCATCCTACGGCGACTTCCCCATGCGTTTTTTCAGATCGGCGAGGCGTCGCTCGGCGTCCGCGTCGCGTGCCGCCTTCGCCTGGTCGCGCGCGAGGGCATCGAGCGCCTCGCGCGCCGAGGCGCCGGTGTCGTCCGCCAACGGGTCGGGCGGTGCCTCCGCGGAGGAACCGGGCGGCACCGCCCCGATGGCGTGGCGCTTGAACTCGGCCTGCATCTCGTCGAGTTCGCGCTCGGCCAGGGCCACCTCGCGTTCCTGCGCCGCCACCTTCGCGTCCAGCACCTGCACGCGCTCCGCGTGAAGCGCCTCGTACTTCGCGGCGACGTCCACCGTCTGTTCGTCGTGGATGCCTTCGGCGAGCGCCCGCCGACGGCGCACCGTGTCGAGCTGTCGTCGCTCGGCCTCGGCCTCGGCCCGCGTCCGGTCGAGTCCCGTCCGCAGGTCCTCGACGCCCAACTTGGCCTGGATGAGCGTTTCCTTCATGCGCGCCAGCACGCTGTGGCGCTCTTCCGGCTTGGTCGCGCGGGCCATGAGGTCGTTCAACGACTGGCGGAGGTTCTCGAACACGTTCTACCTACGAAGAGCGGGAAAGCAGCGTTCCTGGGGGACCGGCAGCGGACCGTCGGGGCTGCCGCTGCCGGGCCCGGTACGATATGCTGCAGCCAGTCGCACTCGCAACCGGAACACCCCTGAGGAAATCGATGCCGCGCCCCGATTCCCCACCCCCACCCCTGATCGCCCTCTCGACGACGACCGCCACGGTCGACGGACGGCCGCGCGTGCGGGTGAACAAGCCCTATGCCGACGCGCTCCGGCGCGCGGGCGCGCTCCCGGTCGCCGTGCCACCGATGGATCCGGAGAACGCCGCCGCCCTGCTCGAGCGGGTGGACGGCCTCGTGCTGACCGGCGGGGAGGACGTCGAGGCGAGACTCTACGGGGAGGCGCCCCACCCCCGGGCCGAGGCGCCCGACCCGGAACGCGATCGGTGGGAGGCAGCGCTCGTGCGGGCGGCGCGCACGCATCGCCTGCCCACCCTCGCCATCTGCCGTGGAATGCAGATCGCCAACGTCGCCTTCGGCGGGACACTCGTGCAGGACATCGCGTCCGAGCGGCCGGGCGCGGAGAAGCACGGCCGGGAGGATGCGCGCGCAGCGCGCGTGCACGCCGTCCACGTGGAAGCCGGCACGCGGCTCGCGCGCGTACTCGGGGTCGAGTCGCTGACCGTGAATTCGCTGCACCATCAGGCTGTGGATCGCCACGGGAGCGGCCTCCGCATCGTCGCCCGCGCCGGGGACGGGATCGTCGAGGCGGTGGAATGGGCGGACGACGACTGGTGGATGCTCGGGGTCCAGTGGCATCCGGAGGAGCTCGATCGCAGTCCCGAGGGCTGGGACCGGATGCTGTTCGACCGCTTCGTCTCCGCCGTCACCGCGTCCGGTGCCAGCGGGCCTGGTCGCGCACCTGACGCATGAGCCGCTCGGGCGTCTGGACGTCCGGGAACAGCAGCGTATCACTGAAGGCCGTCAACGCCACACGAAGCGTCACGAACCGCTCGGCCACCGCCGCGTAGAGATCGGTCATTCCCTGCTCGTGCGCCGTCGGATGCTCGGCGGCCATCGCGAATCCGCGACGTCCCATCTCCTCGTAGTACTCCAGCTGCGGACCCCCGCGGCGCCACCGCCGGTGCTCGATGTGGTCGGCGAACAGTCCGCTCAGCCAGAGGGCGTAGTTGCCCAGATGGGCGCGCACCAGGAAGCTGCGGCGCGGGTCGGCCGATTCGGCGTCGCGCAGCATGGCCGCCAGTGTGTCGTAGATCTCGTCGTCGGTGTCGCTGCACCGTTCGGCCCGCCCGCGCGGACCGAAGGCGAGGAGAATCGCCGCGACGTAGTCGCCGATCACGTGATCGTCCTCGCCGAGTCGGCACAGCGCGGTCCGCACCATCACGTAGGTCAGGAGCCGTAGGGAGGCCAGGGCTGCGAGCGGCTCGCGCATGAGCGCCGTGGGGAGCCGCGGGTCGTCAAGCACCGCATTCAGTCCTTCGTTCGCCAGACGGCTCTGCAGCTCGCGCTCTTCCGCGCCGCCCGACTCCCGTGCGACGAGCCGGATGGCGAGCTGCGCATCCTCGCGCGTCATCCGCTTTCTCGTGTCCGGTTGAATCATCGCGCCGCCTCCGCCGTTCGAGGATCGTCCGGTGTTTAGTACTACCCGCGAAACTCGGCGTCGGTGATCCGCGTCAACTGGCACTCGCCCGCCTCGAGTGCTGATTTGCGGATTGGCCGGAAGCCATACATGCCGGGCCCTGCCGGCGCACGGTGTGGGTCCCGCCAGCCGCCATCCCGTGCGCCCGATCACCCCCGATAGGCGGAGCAGCCGGTGCGGCATCGTACGTGGTCCCCGCGCCCGCCCCTTCCCGGTGCTCCGTCAGCGTCTAGCTTTCAACCCACCCTCGACCCGTTGTCACGCGACCCGTGCTCTACGTCTGTATCCCCGCCCTCAACGAAGCCCCGACGATCGGGCTGCTCCTCTGGCGCATCCGCAAGGTGTTCCAGCAGTACTCGCGCGAGCACGAGATCATCGTCTACAACGACGGCAGCACCGACGACACGGCCGAAGTCTTGAAGCCGTACCAGGACGTGGTGCCGCTCACCGTGCTCGGAGGCCGCGATCACGTCGGCTACGCAGCGGCGCTCGACGCGATGGCCCGCACCGTGTCACGGCGGACGCGCTACCCGCGCCGGGACGCGCTGATCACCATGCAGGCCGATTTCACCGACCCGCCCGACCACCTGACGGAACTCATCAAGCGGTTCGAAGGGGGCGCGGACATCGTCGTCGCCGAGCGTCCCGTCGGTTCACTGCCGAAGCCGGCGCGTCGGCTGCGGCGTGTGGCGCCCTGGCTTCTCCGACCGCTTCCGCGCGTACCGGGCGTGGCCGATCCCTTCGGCTCACTGCGCCTCTACCGCATCGCCGTCGTCCGCGACCTGCTGGACCAGTCCGGCGACCGGCCGATCATCGAGGCCGAGGGATGGGGCGCCAACGTGGAGATGCTCGTTCGCACCGCGAAGTTCGCGCGACGGGTGGAAACCGTGTCGCTGGACGGGCGGTACGACCTGCGTCCGCGGGAGAGCCGCGTGCGTCCCTGGAACGACGCCGTCCGCCTGTATCGCACGGCCCGCACGCTCCGCGCCCGGGGGCTCGCCGCGTCCTGACCCGGTGCGCGCGCGGCATTCCGGCTGCCCGCGCCGACCCGTATCTTCGATCGTGACGGCCCGAGGGCCGGCGGAGCGCCTCGTCGCCGCCGCGTCCCGGCCTTCCTGCCTCACCACCACACGCCAGCGCCACGTGAACTACGACGAAGCCGACCTCAGTGGCATTCGGACCGTGCCCGTCTCCCGGCGCCCGAACAAGGTGCGCGCCGAGGAGTTCGCGCATCCGCCGGGGGCCGACCGCTCCTTCCGTGCCTTCCTCGACGCCCTCCCCGACGTGCTCGTGGCCCGTGACTTCAAGCGCGTGGTCCAGGCCATCGCCGAAGCGAAGCGTCGCGACCGGGGCGTCGTGTTGATGCTGGGCGGGCACGTCGTCAAGACGGGGCTCGCGCCGCTGCTCATCGAGCTCATGCGCCGCGGCATCGCGACGCACGTGGCGATGAACGGGTCGGCGGCCATTCACGATTACGAGATCGCCCGCTTCGGCGCGACTTCCGAAGACGTCGCGGCCGGCCTCAAGGACGGCACCTTCGGCATGGCAGAGGAAACGGGACGCGGCATGAACCAGGCGATCACCGCCGGCATGGAGCGGGAGATGGGGACGGCGGAGGCGCTGGCGACCGCTCTCGAGCACGAGCCCGACCTCGCCCACCCCGAACTCTCCATCCTCCTGGCCGCGCAGCGCTTCGCCGTGCCGGCCACCGTGCACGCTGCCATCGGCGCCGAGATCATTCACCAGCATCCCGCTGCCGACGGCGCCGCGATCGGCGACACCAGCCATCGGGATTTCCGGCGCTTCGCCGCTTCGCTGCTCCGGCTTGACGACGGCGGCGTCGTGCTCAACCTCGGCAGCGCCGTGATCATGCCCGAGGTCTTCCTGAAGGCGCTCACCATCGCTCGCAACCTGCACGAGGGCCGTCCGCAGGGGTTCGTCAGCTGCGATCTCGACATGCAGCGCCACTACCGGCCGCGGGTGAACGTGGTCCGGCGGCCGACCCTGCAGAGCGGCGCCGGCTACGAGATCACCGGCCACCACGAGATCATGGTGCCCCTGCTGGTCTGGTCGGTCGTCGACGCCCTGGACGGTCCCACGGGCGCGTGACCGGGGCGGCCCGTACACGGGTCCGACGCAACTCCGAAAAACGACGGCGGACATGGCGATTGCTCGCCACATCCGCCGCCCCCACACGCTGCGCGTTTCCGGGCGCGCCGCGTGTGTCGCTTACATCGCCGACGTCCCCGACCAGCGTCCACGGAGCTTCCGCGCGGTCGAGGGACTGATGATCCGGATCAACAGGTAGATCACGATGCCGACCACCGCGATCTTCGCAGCCAGAAGCAGGAGCGCGACCAGGATGCCGAACAGCGCGCCGAACAACCCGAACGACAGTTTCAGCACGAACAGCCCGGCGAGGGCGAACAACCCGATCATGAAAATGGTCCGTAGCATCGACCCACCCCCTTGTGGCGCAGTGCCCGGCGGGCACCGGTAAACCATAACACTTCGAGCGCCCCACCTGCCACCGGCGCCCCTCCGTTCTCCCCTACGGATGCCGGGAAGGCCGGTTTCGGCCGGCCGAAGGATCCGGTCAAATGCGGAGTAACCGGTTTAATCGCATTAACAGGTTATTGGTTCCTACCGTTGGGGAACCTCCGGCTCTAAATTCACCCCCGCACTCAACCATCACGCATCTACCATGGGCGACGCCCTTTATCAGATAATGGGCCGGCATCGGGCCGAGCCGCTTCCCGCGCGCAAGCCGTCATGGCTGAAGGTCCGGGCCCCGGGGGGCGGGAACTACGTCCACCTGAAACATCTGATGCGGGACCTGGACCTCCACACGGTGTGCGAGGAAGCCCACTGTCCGAACGTGGGCGAGTGCTGGGACCACGGCACGGCCACGTTCATGATCCTGGGCGACGTCTGCACGCGCAATTGCGCGTACTGTGCGGTCGCGCACGGACGGCCGCCGAAGTTCGACCCGGACGAACCGGAGCGCGTGGCTCAGGCGGCCGCCGAGATGAATCTGCGGCACGTCGTGCTCACGTCCGTCGACCGCGACGACCTCCCCGACTTCGGGGCCTGGGCGTTCGCCGAAACGGTCCGCCAGATCAAGGCCCGGCAGCCCGATACCTCGGTGGAAGTGCTCGTGCCCGACTTCCAGGGCCGCGAGGAGTCCATCTGGGCGGTTCTCGAGGCGAATCCGGACATCTACAACCACAACACGGAGACCGTGCCGCGCCTCTACAAGCGGTGCCGCCCCGGCGGGCGTTACGAGCGCGTCATGGAGATCTTCCGCACCTCGAAGCGCCTGGCGCCGGAAATTCCGACCAAGACGGGGATCATCCTCGGGATGGGGGAAACGATCGAAGAGGTCGTGGCGGTCATGCGAGACCTCCGCGACGTGGACGTCGACATTCTCACGCTGGGGCAGTACCTCCGGCCGTCCGACGGCCACATTCCGCTGGACCGCTATGTGACGCCGGAGGAATTCCGCGAGCTGCGCGACGTCGGGATGTCGCTGGGCTTCCGACACGTCGAATCGGCGCCGCTGGTCCGGTCGAGCTACCACGCATGGGAACAGGTCCAGGCCGCCGGCGTGTGATCGACGCTCCGGCGCACGACCACGACACCACCTGGAGAGACACGCCGGCTCGCTGCCGGCGTCCGAGTTGAACCGCAGACCCCGCTGACCACCCGGAAACACGAATTCGCAGCACCCGGCGTCCGCATGGCAGCGGCCCTCCCCAGGCCCGGCGCCCCCGCAGATGCAGTTGGTTGTCCAGTAGCCACTCGAGCACCACGGACCCCGGCCGTCGCCGACGCAGCCCGCGTGTCCCATGGTCGCTCACCGAACCGCGATCCCGCCCCCCGGGGCCATCGCCACCACGATTTCGCCGCCGACTCGCAATGGCCACGAAGAAGAAATCCGACGCGACATCCCACCCGGCGCTGAACCGGGAACTGCTCCAGACGATGCTCCTGCAGCGCCGCTTCGAGGAGCGAGCCGCCGAAGCCTATGCACTCGGCAAGATCGGTGGGTTCTGCCACCTGTACATCGGCCAGGAGGCCGTCAGCGCCGGCACCCAGTCGGTGCTCCGGCCCGATGACTATGTGATCACCACGTACCGCGACCACGGACAGGCGCTCGTACGCGGCGTGCCCCCGCGGGCCGTGATGTCCGAATTGTTCGGCCGCGTGGACGGCTGCGTGCATGGCAAGGGCGGGTCCATGCACATGTTCGACCGCAGCGTGAACTTCCTGGGCGGCCACGGGATCGTCGGAGGCCAGATCCCGATCGCCACCGGGGTCGGCTTCGCCATCAAGTACCGGGGGGGCGATCAGGTGTGCGTCTGTTTCATGGGCGAGGCGGCCGTGAACGGCGGCGCCTTCCACGAGTCGCTGAACATGGCGGGTCTCTGGAAGCTGCCGGTGGTCTACGTCATCGAGAACAACCGGTACGGCATGGGCACGGCCATCGAGCGCTCCTCGTCCATCAAGGACCTGTTCAAACGCGGGGAGTCGTACAACATCGCCGACGACCAGGTGGATGGGCAGGACGTTCTCGCCGTCCGCCAGGTGATGGCGCGCGCGGTCGACCGGGCCCGCAGCCAGCAGCAGCCGTCGCTCATCGAGGTGCACACCTATCGCTACGTGGGCCACTCGATGTCGGACGCCGCCAGCGGCACCTACCGGAC
>JBJKRG010000166.1:0-15891 GCA_046704805.1 Gemmatimonadaceae bacterium | reverse complement strand
GCCCTGGCCGTTTCGCGCTGCCGCTCGAGGGCACGCTCGCGGGCGTCCACCGCCAGCTGCCGCCGTCGTTCCACTCGGATACGGGCCGCTGCCTCGATGCGCGCCGCTTCGGCGCGCGCCTCCGCCGTTCGCGCCGCGATCGTCGCTTCCGCGTCGCGCTGCAGCTGCTCGAGCAGCGGGCCGGCGGGTGCCGGCATGGCTCAGGCCCCGCCGGCTCGCAGGATGATGAGCACGGCCACGATGAATCCGAGAATCACCATCGTCTCCGGGATGGCCACGAGGACGATGATGGTGCCCGCCAGCTCCGGCTTCTCGGCCAGGGCCGCCGCCCCGGCCGTGCCGATCTTGGACTGCGCCCAGGCGGTGGCCAGGGCCGCCAGTCCCATCACGGCGGCCGCGCTGATCACGATCCACATCAGGTTCATGGCGATTTCCTCCCCCCATCGGGGACGGGCGGCTCCGTCCGGTGACCGAACGGGCGATAGGGGCGACCGCCCGGACTGTAGAACTTCCCGAAGAACTCCACGTAGTGCAGACGCAGTGCGTGAATCGCCGGGCTGAACAGCCCGATCGCGAAATTCACGAGGTGGAACAACAACGCGAACACCAGTCCCACGACCGTGCTGCCCACCGCCCCGACCATCTGGTTCGCCACGATGGCGAGCATCACCGACGCGGTGCCGATCGCCATGATACGGGCGTAGGACAGCACGTTGCCGAGCGTCGTGAGCAGCTCGATCGGTGCGATCAGACCCTCGGCCAGGACGAGGACCGGGAAGGTGATCAGCAGCACCACCACCGCCGGCGTGAACAGGCGGTGCGGTAGCACCTCGAACGCCGCGAGCAGCGCCGCGACCACGAGCAGCACCATGATCGCCGACACGCCGCTGCCCAGCGCGCGTCTGGGCTCCTTCCGGAACGCCGTGATGGCGCCGAGGATCAGCCCGAGGACGACGTGCACCAGACCCAGGCCCACCGCCAGCGCCAGCGTGGCGAAGACCGCCTTCTCGCGGTCGAAGAAGATCGCGTGCACGCCGAATAGGCGCAGGCCGAGATCGCCGAAGTATTCGCCGAACAGCACGCCGAAAATGATGGCGAACGCCGCGCACGGCATGGCGATCTCGGCCGCCGTCCGCAGCGCGGAGCCGGGCTTCGCCTTCGCGTGGACGATGAGCGCGAGCACGGCGAGCAGCACACCGTATCCCACGTCGCCCAGCATCATCCCGAAGAGCAGGGGGAAGAACACGGCCACGAACGGCGTCGGGTCGATCGTGCCGTATTTCGGGAGGGGCAGGAGCCCGATCAGCTTCTCGAACGGACGGAAGAGGCGCGGGTTGGACAGGACCACCGGGGCGTCCTCGTCCCCCCAGTCCTCGCGGGCCACCGTTTCTACTTCCACCGTCGGGCCGGCCGCGGCTGCGACCCGGCGTCGGAGCTCCGGCACGCTCCGCTCCGGCAGCCAGCCTTCGATCGTGAAGGCGAAGCGCGTCACCCCGGCGCGCTCGTGGGCTTCGGCGGCGGCGAGCCAGTCGGAGATCGCGCTCCGGGCACGGCGGAGCTCCGGCCCGCGTGCGACGGCCAGGGCCCGTCGTTCGCGGTCGCACGCCTCCAGATCGACCGGGATCTCGACCAGCCGCGCCTGCATCTTCGGCACCGCCTGATCGAGCGGGAGCCCGCGGTATCCCTCCGGAAGCGGCACCTCGGGTACCCGGGCCTCGGCGAGGCGCTCGTCGAGCTTGTCGCTGAACTCGCGAGGCAGCACCAGGAGGATCGCCACGTCGCCACCCGGCAGGTCATGCGTGCTCATCGAGAATTCGGAATCGAGTTGCTCCCGGAGGGCCGCGCCCAGCGCGGCCACGGTTCCGCGGGCGGACGCGGGCACGACGACCGCGTGACTGGTGAGCCGCGGCGAATCCGCCACCTTGCGCACTGCCGGCAGAATGGCGGAGAGAAAGTCGCGGTAGCGCGTGATGAGTGCCCGTTCCTCCCCGAGCGCGGTCTCTCGCGTGCGGAGGGCGCGGGCGTCCCGCGCGGTGCGATTCGCCAGACGCGCCCACCGTGCGAAATCGTCCACCACCACCGCTTGTGGGACCGGGGCAGCGGCGTCGGTCGCCGTCGCCTCGAGGAGGCGCAGGGCCTCGTCGACGTCCAGCAGGACCCGGGTCAGCTGCAGCCGGCGGTGCTCGGCCCGAGGTCCCAGCCGCGCCGCTTCCACGCCGGCGTGGGCGGCCGCTTCCGACAGTTCCAGTTGGCCCAGGTCCTGCACCGCACCAAGGGCGGCCTCGAACCGGTCTCGCGGTCCGAGCACCCGCACCCTGGCCATCGGGATGATCATGGCACGGGCGCAGCCGGTGCGACGATCTCCGCCAGTCGTTCGGCGATCTCGGCGATCCGCTCGTCGTCGGCCTCGGCGAACAGACGGCGATGCCGATCCGCCGCTTCACGAACGGCGCGGGCATCCTCCTCGCGCTGCTCGGCTGCCTGGAGGTCGAGGAGACGCAGCGTTTCCTCGAGCTCGTGCTCGGCCCGCTCTTCTGCTGCCTTCGCCGCGGCGTGCGCCTCCTCCACCAGGCGCTGGGCCTCGCGTTCGGCCTCCTGCAGGCTCTTCGCGAACGTACGCTCCGCGTCGAGCAGGGCATCCAGGGCCGAGGGTTCCACGTCGGCGGATGTGTGCTTCTTCCTGGCCGTGAACATGTCGGCACCCTCCCGTAATCGCGGCTCCTGCCGGAACGCTGGAGCCATGCCTGTACATACGAGGCGCAGGAGGGGCCCCGGCATCGGGAGTGTGCCGGGCGCCCGTCGGGGTTTTACCGACGATCGATCACACCGGACACAGCCGGTGCGTTTTCCAGAACTCGGATGACGGGAAGGCGCCCGCGCGCGCCGCGCCGCTCGGCGCTCAGTTGATGCCCGAGGCGCGTACGACCGCCGCTCGCTTCACGAGCCGTGCGATCGCCGCCCGAATCCGCTCCATCCGCAGGGGCGGCAGCATCCCGGGGTGCGCACGCCCCACGGCGAGCGGGACGACGGTGGGGCCAGACAGGAAGCGGGGCCGCGCCGTGCAGGCGGCCCGGGTCTGCGTCGGGACGGTGAACCCGATCCCCTGGAATGCCGCGCTCGGATCCGGGCGCCAGATCAGGCCGCTCCCCAGCGTTCCGCCAGCGGGCGCGATCGTGCGGTGTCCGCCCGGCGACCGCCGGTGCCACACCGCGTGCACGCTCGCGAAGCCGGCGGCCGGCCACGTCGTGCTGGGTTCACGGAGCATGTGACGGTGTGCGGTGCGGTACATCACGCCTCCCGATCCGAACGACGCGGCGTCGGCGCCGCTGATGCGATGTTGGGAAGCGGCATCGCCCCCGTCAGTCAGGGACTGGGGCAGATCGTGTGAGGTAACGCCGGACTCGCGAAACGCGGACCGACCCACCGGGAAAGGCACCACAGAATCGTCGGTGATCGCCTCACAAAACTCCGGCTTATACCGACGGTTGCCGTGGACGGGACGGCGCACATTCCACTTCGCAGACCTGGGTAGAAACACAGGAGTTGACTGGCAGCACGCATTCAGATCAGAGACGAATCCCTGGATCCCACGCCCCCCCACGGAGTGCGGAGAGCATGCAGATGAGAAAGACTATAGGTCCGATCGGAGGGCGACTCGCCGGGTTGTTGATCGCCACGGTAGTCGTCGCGGCGGCCGTAGCGTCGTGTACGAGCGAGAAGCTCGTCTACAAGACCCAGCCGAATTTCACCACTCCCCCCACGGCGGCCGGCAATTTCGTCGGCTACACCGATACCAGCACCAAACAGACCGCGTGCGGCAACTGTCACGTCGACAAGCAGGCCGACTGGTCGCAGACGAAGCACGCCAACGCATGGGCCGACCTGCAGGCCAGCGGGCACGCCTCGGCTTCGTGCGAGCCCTGCCACTCGGTGGACTCGTACGGAAACGCGGACCCGGACACCCTGGTCGGTTTCCTCGCGACTCGTGACGCGCGGTACCAGGACGTGCAGTGCGAGAACTGCCACGGCCCCGGGCTCGCCCACGTGACGGCACCCACGCTGCAGAATCGCCCGCTGGCGTCGATCGCGGTCGACACCGGCCTGGCCGACGGATGCGGCGAGTGCCATACGGGCTCCCACAACCCGTTCGTGGATGAGTGGGTGCAGTCCATGCACGCGCAGACGTTGTCCGGGCATGGTTCGCATGCCGTCGGCAATGCGAGCTGTTCGTACTGCCACGTCGGCCAGGACGCGCTCGTGGCATGGGGCGTGAACACCAACTATGTGGAAGCGGGCGAGGACGTCACGAACCCGATGACCGTCACGTGCGCCGTGTGCCACGACCCGCACGGCGGGCCGAATCCCTACCAGCTCCGCTTCCCGATCGACGTGCGCGACACCTCGGGCATGCTCTGCATGAAGTGCCACCAGCGGAATGGGAAGCCCGAGGCGCCGGCCAGCCCCTATGCGCCGATGTCGCCGGAAGGCCCGGTGCTCCTCGGCTTCGCCGGCTGGTTCCCGCCCAGCTATACCGGGCCGGACACGATCGTCGGTACGCACGGTTCGGCGACGAACACCGACCTCTGCGTCACCTGCCACATGGGCAAGCTGGCGGTCACCGATTCGAGCGGCACGCTGATCGACAACTTCCAGGGCCACACGTTCGTGGCGGCGCCCTGCCTCAACAGCCAGGGGGAGCCGACCACCGGGGACTGTGACATCTCGCAGCGGTCGTTCGCGGCCTGCTCGGCCAGCGGCTGCCACGGCAGTCCGGATGCCGCCCGGTCGGCATGGACGGCGGTCACCGCCCGGCTGGCGCTGCTCGATTCGGCGCTCAACAGCCAGATCGTCCAGATTCCGGCTTCGGAGTTCCAGAGCACGACCATGAACACGGCCATCGGCGCCCAGTTCAACCTGCAACTGGCGGAGAAGCCGGGGAGCGAGGTCCACAACCCGTTCCTGATCGAGACGCTGCTCACGTACAGCATCCAGCAGGTGCAGCAGGACTACGGGATCGCGCCGAAGATCAGCGTGAACCTCACGCCCATACTCGAGAAGACGGCGAATCAGTATCGCTGAGCGCTTCGCGAAGCAGGGCGACGGCAGCACGGTGCGGGCCGGGGAAGAACACTCCCCGGCCCGCACGAGCTTTCTGGTCCCACGGGCCCGCCACCAGGCACACGACCGCCGGCCCGGTGCAGGCAAGGGTAGCTCGGGTATCAGTCCTCAGGGATGGACACGGGGAGGGGGTATCGAACATTTGCCGTCTGGCAAATACGTGCCAGATTCGGGTGGTGAACATATGACACCGGTGTCCGGGGAGCCCCCAACGAATCTCCGGCAACCGCCGACGGTCGCGTCTCTGAGGGCACGCGACATTCCAAAACGCATGGTACGCGGCGGCCCCTGAACAACCGCGGCGTGCGACGGCGGAAGCACCGGAAGCATCCGATCACCGTGCCCCCAACGGAGTCTGGAGAGTGTGCATATGACCCAGTCCACCATTCCGGTTGCGGGACGGCTCGCGGCGGTGTTGATCGCCGCGGTGGTCGCCTCATCGTGCACCCACGAGAAGATTGTCTACCGCACCGAGCCGGGGTACACCACGCCGCCGACGGCCGCCGGGGACTTCGTCGGGTACTCCGACACGACCACCAAGCAGACCGTCTGTGGCAACTGCCACGTGGAGAAGCAGACCCTGTGGGCCGCGACCAAGCACGCCAGTGCCTGGGCGGACCTGCAGGCGAGCGGCCATGCCGGCGCCTCCTGCGAGCCGTGCCACACGGTGAGTGCCAACGGTAATGCCGACACGGTGACGGCCGTCGGGTACACCTCGACGAAGGACCCGCGCTACGAGGACGTGCAGTGCGAGAGCTGCCACGGACCGGGCTTGGCACACGTCACCGCCCCGTCCCTGAGCAACAGACCGCTGGCCTCGATCGCCGTCGACACGGGGACGGCGATCGGCAACGGCTGCGGCGAGTGCCACACGGGCGTCCACGAGCCGTTCGTGGACGAATGGAAGCAGTCGCTGCACGCGGCCCAGAACTCGCACGCCATGGGCAACGCGAGCTGCCAGCCCTGCCACACGGCGCAGGGGGCGCTGCTGGCGTTCAACGTGACCACGGACTACGTGGAGAAGAACCAGGTCGCGACCAATCCGCAGCCCATCGTCTGCGCCGTGTGCCACGACCCGCACGGCAGCAACAACCCTGCGCAGCTCCGGTTCCCGATCAGCACGCTGGATCCGAACGAGAACCTGTGCATGAAGTGCCACCAGCGGAACGCGAACTACGATCCGTCCAACACGCACGGGCCGCACTCGCCCGAAGGGCCGCTGCTCATCGGCACGGCCGGCTGGTGGCCCCCGGGCGCGCAGATGGATACGACGGACACCATCGTCGCCACGCACGGTACGGCCCGGAATCCGGGGCTCTGTGTCACCTGCCACGTGAACCGCTTCACGGTGACCGATCCGAGCACCGGCAACTTCGCCTTCCAGGCGACCGGCCACCTGTTCGTCGCCATTCCGTGTCTCGACGCGAACGGTTTGCCGACGACGGGAACCTGCAACGTCTCGCAGCGGTCGTTCGCCGCCTGCACGGCCAGCGGCTGTCACGGCAGCGAAGCGGCGGCCCGCTCGGCGATGACGGCAGCGCAGGCGCGCGTGGCCCTGCTCGACTCCACGCTGGCCCGACAGCTCGCCCAGGTCGATCCGGCCGAGTTGGCGCCCAGCAACGTGCTCACGACGGCCAAGGGATCGCAGTTCAATCTGCAGCTCGCCGAGGAACCGGGATCGGTGGTGCACAACCCGTTCCTCATCGAGGCGCTCCTGACGGCCAGTATCAACCAGATGCAGAAGGACTACGGGATCGCTCCGCAACGCGGAGTGAATCTCCACAACATCCTGCGCGGCGGAGGGCACTAGCCATTTGTCCATCGCGCGGGATCTCGATGCGGTAAGCGGTGCGGGCCGGGAACGGACGTTTCCCGGCCCGCATCCATGCCGGATTCCTGCCCGGCGTCTGCACGACGCGACGCATGCCGGCAGGAACGGAGGGAGGTCATGACGCGCGGTATTCGATTGGGATTCGCGACCCTCGCGCTCCTGTCGGCCACGGCCGGCAGCCTCCGAGCGCAGGGCGGGATCATTCAGGGCTCGAGCTTCGTCGAGTTTCTCGACATGCGCCCCCTGGTCACGGACAGCGTGCCCTTTGCGGCCACCGATTCCGTTTCGACGTTGTTCCGGCGCACGCCCAGCGGCGTGATCACCACGTGCGTGACCGGCGACGCCTACTGCTACTTCTATCGCTCTGCTCCGCGGGCGAGCCTCACGGCGGTGATGCAGGATCTCGACGTCACCGCCTGGGGAGTGGCGCCCGGGCTCAGCGTCCACGCGCAGCTCCGCGGGCGCACCGCGGGCGGCGATGCGCGGGACCTCTGGCCACAGGCCAACCAGACGTTCGACGTGCTGGCGGCGTACGTCGAGTACAACCGCAACCCGCTGCTGGCGCGCCTGGGTCGTCAGTGGATCACCTCGGCGCTCGGCATGTTCAACTTCGACGGCGGTGCCGTCACCGTGCGTCCGATCCCGGCCATCGGCGTCCAGCTCTATGGCGGGGGGACGCTGATCCAGGGACTCGATCGCCCCCTCGATGCGGCGGCGCTCTCGCCCGTCGAGGACATTCCGCCGATCGACCGCTCGTTCCTCGTCGGCGGACAGGTGCAGATCCGCCCCAGCGCCGACGCCACGATGGCGATCCAGTATCAACGCGAGGTGCGCAGCGATTTCGGGGCGCTCTATTCCGAGCGCGCCGCCGCGAGCGCCGAATTCCGGTTCGCCTACGCCAGCGTGGGCGGGCAGGCCACGCGTGACCTGGCGACGCAGACCTTCAACGATCTCGATGCGCACGTGATCCTGAATCCGTGGCACCGCATCGGGACCCGGATCGACTTCCGGCACTACGTGCCCTACTTCGATCTCTGGACGATCTGGGGCGCGTTCTCACCCGTGGGATACAACGAGGGTACCGCGAATCTCACCTGGGCCACGCGGGACGCCCGCGTCGCGCTGGGCGTGTCCGGCGGGTATCGGAAGTACAACGACACCTTCACGGGCGTGGCCTCGCTCCCGCTGCGCACCAGCGGCTGGCGCGTGGGCGCCACCGGATCCCTGCGACCCACGGAAACGTGGTCCGTCCAGGGGAGCTACAACATGGACATCAACTTCGGGGCGTCGAGCACGGATGGCGACGTGGCGATCCGCTGGCAGCCCAGCCAGCGCGGATCGCTTGCCCTGCACGGGACGGCGTTCCAGAACATCTACGAGTTCACAGTGGGCGAGGGCCGGGTGTGGGGGACGGGGCTGGAGGGCAACCTGCAACTGACGCCCGACGTCCGGCTCGTGGGGGACGCCACGCTCTACCATCAGACGGGCAAGAACGAGCCGGACATCGCGAACTGGAACCAGCGGCGGGCCAGCCTCCGCCTCGAATGGCGGGTCGGGGGTGAGCGCAGCGGGTGGACCGTCGGTCCGGTGAGGCAGCCATGAAGATCCGTCTCCTGATCGTCCCGGCGCTGCTCGCCGCGGCCGCGCTCTCGGCGCAGCAGCCGCGGGGGACGTTCCCGCATGCGCGGCACGCGAAACTGTTCCCGACCTGCGCCGGATGCCACGCCGGCATTCTCACGGGCGACTCGGCGCAGATGTTCCCGACGAAGGAAGTGTGTGCACAGTGCCACAACGGGACCGACGTGCGGCGCGTGGCCTGGTCCGGACCGCCGTGGCCCGTGACGAACCTCAAGTTCTCCCACACCGAGCATGCCCTGCTCTCCGCGCAGGGCGGCTCCCCCGTCCCGTGCGCGAGCTGCCACGGGTTCGAAGCGGGGCGCGACACCGCCTGGATGCACGTGGCCGCCGCCGATCCGTCGGCCTGCATTGCCTGCCACCGCCACCGGGCGCCCGAACACCTCGCGGCGTCGGCCGTCTGCTCCACCTGCCACGAGCCGCTCGTCCAGGCGAAGAATCTCTCGGCGGCGATGGTGGCGGCGTTCCCGAAGCCGCCGTCGCACAGCAACCCCGATTGGATCTCCACGCACGCGCCGACGAACGGCGCCCAGCTTGCCCAGTGCGCGATCTGTCACGCCCGCGAGAGCTGCGAGCGCTGCCATCCGAACGCCGATCAGGTGCCGGCGATCCGTGCGCTCGGGTCCGATGCGCGTGTCGCGGCCCTGGTCCGCGATCTGAAGCCGGTGTACTTCACCCCGGCGTCGCACGTCGCCACCGGGTGGACCTACAACCATGGGCATGAGGCGCGGGCGAATCCCGCCACCTGCGCCAGCTGTCACACGCAGACGAGTTGCCGTTCCTGCCATATCGGAACGCTCGGTGCGAACGTGATCGCCAAGCTGCCGACGGCGAAGCCGGGCCGGGCGAGCGGTGTGGTCCTCGTCCACACGGTGAGCCCGCCGCTGCCCGGGAGCGCAATGCCGGCGCCACCGACCGCGACTGCTGCGGCCGCCGTCGTGCTGCTGGCTGCCGGTCGCGATACGGTCCGCCCGGTTCGGGTGCACGTGCACCCCGACGGCTTCACTACCAACCACAAGGCCGCGGCGTCCAGCGGGCAGCTCGATTGCCAGGGGTGTCACCAGCCGCGCGACTGCACCGCCTGCCACGACGGGGTGTCGCGGCGCGGCAACTACCACCCCGACGATTTCATGTCACGCCACGCCGAGGCCGCCTACGCGCAGGAGCAGAACTGCAGCACCTGCCACCGCGTGGAAACCTTCTGCCGGTCGTGTCACCAGAAGAGCGGGATCGCGAGCAACGGAGGAGTGCGGGGCACGGCGCATACGGGCCAGCCGCTCTGGCTCCTCCAGCACGGCCAGGCGGCGCGGCAGGGCCTCACCGCCTGCACGGCCTGCCATCAGCAGCGCGACTGCCTCCGGTGCCACTCGAGTCTGGGCCTGCACGTCAATCCGCATGGGCCCAACTTCGACGCCGCGACCATGGAGGCGAAGAACAAGCAGATGTGCCTGATCTGCCACCTGACGGATCCGCTGAAGCCGGGCGGGAACTGACGCGGCCCGGGTGCCCCGGGCTGGGGGCGGCGGTGTTGGCGCCGGTCGACCGGCGTCACACCCGCCCGGGCGGCGCGACGGTGTGCAGGCAGACCGGCAGGTGACGGAGCCCGGGCACATCGAACCGGTACCGAACGATCGTGCCGCAGCGGTGCCAGCCGAACCGCTCGGCTCGGGCCAACACGACGGTGTTCGTGTCGGCGATGTGCGTCCAGAGCACGGCGAGTCCCAGCGATCCCGCGGTTGCGAACGCGGCCTGCATGAACTCCGTAGCGATCCGATTGCGCCGGCCGGCGCGGAAGAGATGGGTGTTCTCCATCTGTCCGACGCCGTCCGGGAGCGGCGGATACAGCCCGCTCCACGTCGGCAGCGTGCGGAGACGGGGATTGTCCTGTGCTGTCAGCAACCAGGCCTGTGCGAGCGGGGCTCCGTCCTGCTGGATCGAATAGGCCCGGCGGAGGCCGTGCTCCCAGAACCGGAAGCCGGAAACGATCTGGTCCGCGTCGTGCTCGGCATGGGTTCGCAGCCCCGCGATGTCCGCCTCACCGAGCGGGACGAGCAGGTTGGCGCGGCCCGCCAGGTGCCCCTCCAGGTCGACGCGCCACCGGATCCAACGCTCGCGGCCGATCCGTTTCGTGGGGAGCCGGGTCATCACACGCAAGCATCGGTCGGCGGCGCGGACGAGCCTGGCCGGCATCCTGACGCACGCGTGTCCGACCGCCAGCCAGTTTCCGGGATCGTCGATCACACGATCCCGCACCGCCTCCGCGGACTCCGTCCGGGGACCGCTCGAGCCTTGCATCGCCGTTTGGTGGAGCCGCTGTCCCATGACTCGGCCTCCCCCGTTGGCCGCCGGTGGGTGAAACGATGCGTCGGGTGGGGTGCCGCAGGCGGAAGATTCCCGCGGCGAACGATCACTGCGCGCCTGGCGAGGTGCTCAGGCGGAGACCTGGGCGAGATCCGCGTCCACGAGGCGCAGCCGGCCGCTGGCGCCGAGTGACTCGAAGATCTCGCGGGCCCGCGTCAGATAGGCGCGGGCCTCGTCGCGGCGGCCGACGCGCATCATGAACACGCCATACTCGTGGTACACGCGGGCCCGCAGGAGCTGCGACCGGTCGAGCATGCGGGCCAGGGCGATCGCCTGCTCGAAGAACACGAACCCCGTCTCGTCGTGTTGCAGGCCGTGGATCGTGCCGAGCAACGCGTACAGCTCCGCCAGGCGCGCCAGCAGGGCGGCCCCGATGGCGAGCGCCTCCGCACGCCGGATTTCGTCCTTGGCCTCGAGGAATCGTCCTTCATCCACGAGCAGCTTCGCGAAGTTGAAGCGGACGAACGTTTCGAGCTCCACGTCCTCGTGGCCCTCGTGGAGCCAGGCGAGGGCTTCGCGGAACGCACCGCTGGCTCGCGACGGCACCCCCACATCGGCATCGAGCAGGCCGAGCGTGCACAGCACGCGGGCCAGTTCGCGGGTTTCTCCCGCCGGCTCGAACGCGTCGCGGGCCAGCCGCAACTCGGTTTCCGCGGCGGCGTAGTCACCGCGCCGGCGCAGGAACTCGCCGGTGGAGTGGTGCAGGCGTGCCACGCGCAGCACGTCGCCGGACGATTCCGCCAGCCGGAGCGCCCGCAGGTACCATGACTGTGCCCCCATCCAGTTGCTGAGCTCGACGGCCACGATGCCCAGTCCCTCGCAGGCCGTGATCGCGCCCGCCTGGTCGAACTCGGCGCGCGCGAGCGCCAGGGCCCGTTGGTACTGGCGGCTCGACTCGTCGTAATAGCCGAGGAACTTGTTGAGTCGAGCGACGGCGAGCAGCGCCTCTACCTCGGGCCGGCGGTCCTGCAGCTCTTCGGCGATCTCGAGGGCGACTGCGAACCAGGCGCCGGCCTCGACCAGGCGCCCGACGTTGCGCTCGACGTGTCCGGCCTCCAGGAGATGGCGGACGGCGCCGGCGCGGTCATCCTTTTCCAGGCACTCCAGCGCGTCCACGTACGCACTGTACAGACGGTCGAGGCGGCCGGTGATCTCACGGAAGACCGGCACCAGCCGACGGCGCAGGTCGGGGATCCCGACCTCGTGCTTCCCGACCGTGAGATACGCGCCCGCCGCGCTCCACTCGTCGCGCTCCGCCGAGTGTGCCGTCGCGAGCAGCAGCGACCGCAGGGGCCAGAGCATGTCGAGCCGCGGCAGGACGCGGAGGGCCTGTTCGACTCTCACAACCCGTGCTCCCGGACCTTCCGGGCCAGTGTGTTGCGGTGAATGCCGAGGATCGCGGCCGCTGCACCGATGGCCCCCCCGGTCTGGGCGAGCACGCTTTGGATGTAGCGCGCCTCGACCTCGGCCAGGGTGGCCGGTGGGGCCGCATCGCCCTCTTCACGCAGGATCGGTCTCGCGCGCAGCTCCTCGGGGAGGTGTTCGCCGCGCAGCGTGTCATCGGTGGCGATCAGGACCGCCCGTTCCATCACGTTCCGCAGTTCCCGGACGTTGCCCACCCAGTCATGCTGGCGCAGCAGGGCCAGCGCGTCGTCCGAGATGCGGGCCACCCCCTTCGCGTACCGGGCGGCGAATTCCTGCACGAAGAACGACGTCAGCAACAGCAGGTCGTCACCGCGGTCGGAGAGCCGCGGAAGGTTCACCGTGACGATCGCCAGCCGGTAATACAGATCCTCACGGAACCGCCCCTGGGCGATGGCATCGCGGAGATCGCGATTCGTCGCAGCGATGAGGCGCACGTCCACGGGGATCACGTCGCTCCCGCCCACGCGCTCGATCTCGCGCTCCTGCACCGCCCGGAGGATCTTGGCCTGCAGGGCGAGGCTCATGTCGGCGATCTCGTCGAGAAATAGCGTCCCGCCGATCGCGAGCTCGAATCGCCCCGTCTTCCGGGCCACGGCGTCCGTAAACGCCCCCTTCTCGTGCCCGAACAACTCGCTCTCGAGCAGATTCTCCGGAATGGCCGCGCAGTTGACGGCCACGAACGGTCCCTGGCACCGGGGGCCCGACCCGTGGATGGCCCGCGCCACCACCTCCTTCCCGGTCCCCGACTCGCCGAGCAGGAGCACCGTCGCGGTGCTGGGCGCCACCCGGGCGATCAACTTGTACACGTCCAGCATGGCGGCGCTCTGGCCGACGAGCGTGTAGTCGCCGACCGTGTGGGCGTCGACTTCCGGCAGCGGGACCCCGCGGTCCTTCGTTCGCGCCCGCACGCGCTCCAGCAGCTTCCCGACGTCCGACCGCCGCACCGGGAGTGGGAGCACGTCGAGCACGCCGAGGCGTTCCGCCTGGAGGATCATGTCCATGGACGCACGACGCGAGAAAGCCACGAGGCGTGGTGCGCCCTCCACACCGCGCAGGGCCTCGATCCACCATGACAGGTCGTCGCGCCCGGGCTCGGACACCACGACGAGGACGAGGTCCCACCGACCCGACGCAAGGCGCCGGGTCGCGCGGGGCAGGTCGGGGGCGGTCTCGAACTCCGCCACCGTCGAGCCAAGGCTCGATCGGACGTCCTCGAACGCCCCGTGCTCTTCCTCCGTTGCGACGGCGAGAACCCGGAGCCCATCGGCGAGCTCTGACGTTTTCGTTGCCGGTAGCATGACTGTGCCCGTTTAAGAGAAGTGGCACTGTGCACGGGAGATGCTCCTACGTGGCCGGTGGGGTCCGCGCCACGAGAACGAGTGCATCATCCGTGCCTCTTTGATATGCCGTGAGAATTTCATCTGCGATCTGTTGAGGGGAGGCGTCCAGCCGGACGCCGTCCGCGAAGCCGCTCCGGACGCCGTCCGTGGCGAACACCAGCGTGTCTCCTCCCGCGATCGGCACCACCCAGGGCCGGGCTTCGGGCAGCAGGCCCGCGCCCACGATGCCGCCGCGCGTGACGAGCGCACGCGGCGGATAGGGCCCGGCGGTCGGAGGCGGGAATAGCCGGGCCTCGACGTCGCCGATCGCCAACCACGTCAACGTGTTGTCCATCCAGTAGATCGATGCCAGGCTCATGACCACGCCCCGCGTGCCCCGCAGCACGCGATGGCACCGCCGGACGATGTCCAACGGATATTCCTCCGCGTGCTCCTCCATGGTCGCCACCGCCAGGCGGGCGGCCGCCTCGGCTTCGGGCCCGTGTCCCAGCGCATCGACCACCCCGAGCAATACCCCGTCAGCGAAGGGCTTGAACGCGTGCAGGTCGCCCGAGACCGACTGGCCTGGATAGGGGCGCGACGCCACCGCCCAGTCCAGGTCCCGCTGGATGGGACCTCCGAGGGGCAGGGCGTAGCTACCCATGGGACCGGCGCCACTTGGTCATGGTGACGGTCGTCCCGGTTCCCGGGGACGACACCACCTCGAATTCATCCATCAGCCGCCGGGCGCCGGGCAGCCCCAGCCCCAGCCCGCCCGAGGTCGAGAAGCCATCCTGCATGGCCTGCGACACGTCCCGGATCCCGGGCCCGCGATCGCGGGCGATGACGGTCAGTCCGTGACGATCACCGTCCGGCACCCCGTGCAGCTCGACCTCGCCGGTCCGGGCGTACATCAGGATGTTCCGCGCGATCTCCGAGATCGCCGCCGCGATCACCGTCTGATCCCCCCGCCCGAAGCCGAGCTCCGCCGCCAGCGCGCTCCCCTGTTGGCGGGCGCTCACCACGTCGACGTCCGAAGCGATGGCGATGACGACGCGGTCAGCCACGCGCCCCCCGAGTCTTCAGGCGACGATCGAGGAACGCCAACCCCTCTTCGAGATCGAGCGCCGTCGCGATGCCCTTGAGCGAGAGCCCGAGCTGCACCATCGAGAAGGCCACCTCCGGCTGGATGCCGACGATCACCGTCTCGGCTCCCCGGAGCCACGTGGTGTGGGCCAGGTCGCGAATCGTGCGCACGGCGAAGGAGTCCATGACATCGAGCGCCGTGACGTCGACGATCACACCGCGCGCCCGGAACCGCCCCACGCGCTCCACGAGGGACTCGCGCAGCTGCGAGAGATCCGCATCCGTCAGGGCCGACTGGATGGACGCGATCAGGTAGTGTCCCTGCTTCAGAATGGGAACTTCCACGATTGGCCTCCGGCTCCGTCAGCTGCCCAGGGTGGGATCGGGCTGCGGGATCACCTTGTATCCCAGCAGTCGCTCGGCTTCCTCGATGCCGCCCTGCAGATCGCCGACCGTTGCCATCTCGCTGAGGTCCACGCCGATCGTCACCAGCGTCTGGGCAATCTCCGGCGACAGACCCGTCGCGATGACGGTGGCGCCCAGCAGGCGGGCCGCTTCGACCGTCTGGACCAGGTGGTTGGCGACGTTCGAATCCACCGCGGCCACGCCGGTCACGTCCATGACCACGACCTTGGCCCGGTTGGCGCGAATCGCCCGCAGGAGCTGCTCGGTCAGCTGCCGGGCACGCTGCGGATCGATGACGCCGATGATCGGCAGAATGAGCAGGCGCTCGCGCACCTGCAGCACCGGGGTGGAGAGCTCGCGGATTGCCTCCTGCTGCTGGCGGATGATGCGCTCGCGTTCCTGGACGAACCCGACCGCGACCGTGTTTGCGATCCGGTTCGCTGCCGGTTCGTAGGCATCCAGTATCCGGTTCAGCTCCGTGAAGTCCTCGTGGTATTTGGCGAACAGGGACCGGGCGAGCACGTCGCGCAGGAGCAGCACGATGCCCACGACTTCGTGCGTCTCGACCCCTCGCGGAATGATGCGCTCGGACAGGTTCCGGGCGTACGACTGCAGGGCCTCGAACGTGCCGGTTTCCAGCGCCGCCACGTAGTTGTCGTAGACCGACGTCGCCTCGGCGAAGATCTCCTGCTCGGTCATGGCCGTGAGGAG
>JBJKRG010000165.1:0-3358 GCA_046704805.1 Gemmatimonadaceae bacterium | reverse complement strand
TAAAAGGGCCGTCAGGTGGGTCCGAATATTGATAATCGACGTGTACACACGGTAGGACCCCCCCCCGCCCGTGGCCCGCCGCCCCGCGGTGCTCGACCGCCAGGCCGGGGAGCACGGCATCGGCGATCTCGTGGCGGGCGAGTCCCGATCGGCGGGCGGGCGCTGACGCGGCTGTAAGCCGCGCCGGCGCCCGCCGCCTGCCCGCGTTCGTCGGCTAGAGGCGCGACGCCACCGCGTCCCAGTTCACGACGTTCCACCACGCGGCGATGTAGTCGGCGCGGCGGTTCTGGTAGTGCAGATAGTACGCGTGCTCCCAGACGTCGAGGCCCATGACCGGGTGCTTGCCCTCCATCACCGGGTTGTCCTGGTTGGGAGTGCTCACGATCGACAGCTTGCCGCCGTCGTTGAGCAGCCAGGCCCACCCGGAGCCGAACCGACTGGCCGCGGCAGCGGCGAACTGCTCCTTGAACTTCGCGACATCGCCGAACGACTTCTTGATCGCATCGGCGAGCTTTCCGGACGGCTCACCGCCCCCCTTGGGGCTCATGATCTCCCAGAACATCGAATGGTTCCAGTGGCCGCCGCCGTTGTTGCGGACGGCCGTGCGCACGGCCTCCGGCGCGGCATTCAGATTCTTCAGCAGATCGTCGAGCGACTTTCCCGCCAGGTTCGGCGCCTTCTCGATGGCCGCATTCAGGTTCTTGACGTATCCCCCATGATGCTTGTCGTGATGGATCTCCATCGTCCGCGCATCGATGTGGGGTTCGAGGGCGTTCGCCGCGTACGGCAGGGCGGGAAGAGTAAAGGCCATGGTGTTCTCCTTGGACGTCACGCGTCCGGTGCGATATCGGCGGCAGCCGCTCGGCGGCGCGTCCGCAGCCACGCCACCCCCCCGGGGGTGAGCGACAGGGCGATCACTGCCATGATCACGACGTCGATGTGGCGGTCGATACCCGGAATGTAACGGCCCAGGAAGTACCCGATGAACAGCATCCCCCAGATCCAGACCAGGCCGCCGACGATGTTATAGAACGTATAACGGCGCAGGTCCATCTTGGCCACGCCTGCCACCACCGGGACGAACGTGCGCACGATCGGCATGAACCGCGCCAGCAGGACCGTGGCGCCGCCGTGGCGCTCGTAGAAGTCGTGTGCCTTGATCAGGTGCTTGCGCTTGAACAGCAGGGAATCGGGACGGGAATACAGCGCCTGACCGGTGCCGTAGCCGATATAGTAGCCCACGGTGTTCCCCGCGATCGACGCCACCGAGAGCAGGAGCCCCAGGAAATAGACGTCGAACTGGCCCAGCGCGGCGAACAGCCCGGCGGTGACGATCAGGGAGTCGCCGGGCAGGAAGAACCCGACGAGCAACCCCGTCTCCGCGAAGATGGCGAACGTGATGCCGATGTAACCGCCCCACGTGATCAACTCGCGGACGTTGGTCAGCCGATGGAAGAGATCGACGAGATTGTGCATGAGAATGGTGGGATGCGGGCGGACGGTTGATCTTTCAACTTCTCGGGTCCTGGTCCTGCCGTCAACGGCGGGCGTCACAGTCTTGCTCGGAAGGTGGCCCCGGAGTGATCTTGGCTGGTGTCCGGTGATCGGTCGGCGATGGGCGGTCGCCAGCGTCCGGCCGGCCCGTCATCCCTTCCTCGGTGTCCGTGCCCACCATCCTCGTCGTTTCTCATACCCACTGGGACCGCGAATGGTACCAGCCCGCCGGCCGGTTCAGGCAGCGGCTCGTCGTGCTGATCGACGAGTTGCTCGACACCCCACCGGTGGAGGGTACGAGCTTTCTGCTCGACGGGCAGGCCGTGGTGCTCGAGGACTACCTGTCCGTGCGCCCCGAGCGCGCCGCGGAGGTGACGGCGCTGCTCCGCCGAGGCGCGCTCGAGGCCGGGCCCTGGTTCGTGCTCGCCGACGAGCTCATCCCCGGTGCCGAGGCTCTGGTCCGGAACCTGCTCGCCGGGCGGCGGGTGCTGCGCACGTTCCGAGCCGAGCCGCCACCGGTCCTCTACTGTCCGGATGCGTTCGGGCACCCGGCCGCGCTGCCCACGCTGGCCCGCGGGTTCGGGCTCGACCTCGTAATCGTCTGGCGCGGCTTCGGCAGCCGTCGCTGGCCCGCGGGAGATGCCTGTTGGTGGCGCGCCCCGTCGGGCGAACGCGTGCTGCTCTACCATCTACCCCCTGCCGGATACGTGGTCGGGGCGGACCTCCCCGCCGACCCGGCGCTCTCCGCCCTCCGGTGGACCGACATCGGCGCCCAGCTCGTGCCGCGCTCGCGGCTTCCGGTGAGCCTCCTCCTGAACGGGGGGGACCACCTGGCCCGCCAGCGGCAGCTCGATGAAGCCCTCGCCGCCCTGGCGGGGAGCGCGGCGCCGCTCGGGGTGCATGCCGGCACGCTGCGCGCCTTCGCCACCGAAGCCCGCCGTGGGGCGGCCGGGACCGAACTACCAGAAGTCCAGGGTGAGCTGCGGGACTCCTATGGTTATGCCTGGACGCTGCAGGGCACCTTCGGCACACGGGCGCAAGAGAAGCGGGCCGCCGCCCGTCTCGAGCGGTTGCTGGTGCGCGAGGTGGAGCCCTGGACCGCACTCGCGGCTCGTCGCACCGGCCGATCCCGGCGCACCCTGGTGCAGGCGGCGTGGCGTCAGCTGCTGCTCGACCACCCGCACGACACGCTGTGCGGGTGCTCCATCGACGAGGTCGCGCGCGCCTTTGCTGTCCGCCTGGACGAGGGCACGGCACAGGCGGGCGGGCTTCGCGACGACGCCGTCGCCGACCTTGCCGGCCACGACGCGGAACGCGCCGCGATCGCGCCCGATGCTTGGCGCGCGCACCTGGTGCTGCGCAATCCCGCCCCGCGGCCTCGGGGGGGCGTGGCCATCGTCCGGTTGTCCCAGTTCGTGGCCGACGTGCGCGTGGGGCCGGGATCCGGCGCCGGCCGTCCCTCGCAGAGCCAGCGGCCGGCGCCCCGCGTGGCAGGCGTGGACGCGCTGCAGACGCTGGAGCGCGACCTCGTCCACGAGCGGATCGAATCGCCGCGGGCCGACCCCAACGACGATCTCGTGGAGCAGACCGTGGCGGCCGTGTGGGTCCCGGAGGTGCCGGCCTACGGACTGCGGGCGCTCCCCATGGCGGCGGGCACCCCGCCGGGCCGGGCGATCCCGAACCCCGTTCGCCTGAACAGCTACACGCTGGCGAACGGCCGGCTCACCGTCGCCGTGTCGGCCGACGGGGTCGTGGGGCTCCGGGATGAAGCGACCGGCCGGACGATCGCCGATCTGCTCTCCATCGAGGACCAGATCGACGCCGGCGACCTGTACACCCCGTCGCTCCGCGGCGACGTGCGCAG
>JBJKRG010000164.1:0-7190 GCA_046704805.1 Gemmatimonadaceae bacterium | reverse complement strand
ACATATAAGGGGGGGCATTAAACCTTACGGGCTTTCGGCGTAACCGACGGGGGGGGGGGCTGGGGCCCCCCCCCCGCCTCTCGCCTACTGCCCACTGTCGACTGTCAACTGTCGTTAATGCACACTCATCTCCGCGCTCCTCCCGTAGTAATCCCCCAGGAAGTGCGTGGCGAAGAATTCCATCATCATCTCCTGCGCGTACGGCGCGAAGGTGCCGTAGCCGTGCGGGCGCTCCGGATAGACCATGAACGAGAACCGCTTGTGGGCCTCGAGGAGCGCGTTCACCAGGCGATAGGTGTTCGCCGGATGGACGTTGTTGTCCATGAGTCCGGTCTCGAGGAGCAGGGCGCCCTTGAGGTTCTTGGCCAGCGCCACGGTGGTCGGCACGTGGATCTCGACGTCCGTGTTGCTGTCGCTGGCAGCGATGCGTCCGTACTGGCTGGGATCGCGGTTGACTTCACCGCCCCTGGCGCCTCGCCCACCACGTCCGCCGCGGCCCCCGCGCCCCCGCGCCGTGTCGGCCTTCGGCACGACCGCCAGCCCCTGGTACTGCTCGCTCCAGTTCTGGTTGTAGATGTTGTTGTCGTGGTTCCCCGACTCGCTCACGCCCACCTTGAAGAACTCGTTGTACGGCGGAAGAAGCATGGCGGCTGCGGTCTGGAACCCGCCGCCGGAGTGGCCGTAGATCCCCACCTTGTTGATGTCGATGTAGGGGTGTTCCTCAGCCAGTTCCTGGATCACGTACTTCTTGTCGGCCAAGCCATAGTCGCGGAGGTTGCGGTAGCCGAAGGTGTCGTAGGCGCGCGAGCGCTCGGGGCTGCCGCCGCGGTTGCCGAACGTCACGACGATGAACCCGAGCTGGGCTAGCCGCTGCTGCTGCGCCGCCGGCGAGAAGTTGTAGATCACCGCCTCGGTCTGCGGCCCCGGGTACGTGTACGTGATGATCGGGTACTTCTTGGTGGAGTCGAAGTCGAACGGCTTCCACATCTCGCCGTAGATGTTCGTGATGCCGTCCTCCGCCTTGGTCTTGAACGGCGTCGGCGGCTTCCACCCCAGCGCCACGAGCCGCGAGATATCCATCGTCTCGAGGTTCATGATTTCCGCGCCGGTGGCGGCATTCCGGATCACGGCGTGCGGCTCGAGGTTGATGCGCGAGTAGTTGTCGACGTCGTACCGGTCGCCCGGCGAGAGATTCGACGTGTGCGTGGCGTTGCCCGGGTCGATGAGCGTGAGCCCGGTGCCGTTGAGGTTCACGCGGTAGAGGTGGTGGTAGTACGGATCCTCGTTGGGCTCGCGTCCCACGCCGGTCATCCAGACCACCCCGTGCACGGAGTCGACCCGGACCAGGTCCTCGGCGCGCCACGGGCCGGTGCCCAGGGCGTTCAGCATCTTGCCGTCGTGGGAGTACAGGTAGTAGTGGCCCCAGCCGGTGCTGTCGGACCACCAGATGAAGTCGCCGCCCGCCTTCACGTAGCGGGGATCCTGCGTCTGCAGCCCGCCCCATCCACTCTTCTCGGTGAGAATCGTCTTGATGGCGTGCGTCTGGAGATTGATGTCGATCATCTCCAGATAGCGCTGCGTGCGGTCGCGGCGCACCAGACTCAGCACGTCGTGGCCGGCGTCGGGCCAGACGATGTCCATGAGCCGCTGGTCCTTGAACTTGGCCACGTCCACCGGCGTCACCTGCTTGTCGCCGATGTGGTAGATGTAGAGCTCCTCCTGCGGCACGTTCGTCTCGCCGGGCATGGCGTAGGGATATTCCAGGAGCGTGGGACGGGGCTGCGCCAGATTGTCGATGAGATACAGGTCGGCCACCTTGCGCTCGTCCTCACGCGTGACCGCGAAGGCCTTGGAGTCGCGCGACCAGATGACCCGGGCGCGCACGCGCGGGTCGAGGGGGTTGTTGAACTCGCCGCGGCCCCGTCCACCGCGGCCGGCACCGCCCGAGCGGCCGCGCTCGTTCAGCTCGACCATCGCGGTGTCGACGCGCCCGAAGCTGCGCTTCTTGGTGCCGTCGAACGAGATCTGCGTGGTGTCCTTCGTGGCCATGTCGACGATGAACAGGTTGTTGTCGCGTGCGAACACGAAGTGGCTGCTGTCGGGCGAGAAGTTGCGGAAGTCACCACCGCCGCGGCCGAAGAATCCACCCCGTCCGCGGCCGCCCCCGGCCGCCGGCGGCTCACGCACGGGGGGCCCGGTGCGCCGCAGCGTTTCGGCGGCCAGGTTCCACTCCCAGTGCGAGCTGTCGGCGTTGAATCCGAACGTCTTGTGGTCCTTGCTGAACACGACGCTCGTGAAGGGCAGGTTGTAGCCGTCGTAGGCGTGCCCCGAGGCGGCCGTGAGCGCCGCCGCCAGCTTCGCCTGGTCGAAGAGCGGCCGCTTCACCTTGAGCGCCGGCACGACCAGGAAGAAGTGCGAGCCCGTGTGGTCCTTCCAGTTGTACCACATGGAGTCGGTCTTGCCGATCCAGTGCGCGTCGACCGACGAGCTGTAGAGCACCGGGCGGAGCGCTTCAGGGGTGAACTTGTTCGCCAGCGCCCAGTTGGCCTTGTTGACGGTGGGGTGCTGGGCGGCGGCGCCTGCCGCGCCCACGGCGAGCAGGCAGAACGCCGCCGCCGCCACGAGACGGGTGCGGAGCGATGGAACGTGGGCCGACATGAGAGAGTCTCCCGGAAGCAGGGTGGAGCGCGAGGGGTGGGAGGGGGTGGACGTCGAAATCGCGCCTCCTGATTTGCCTCTTGGACCGCTGCTTGGGAAGGGGCGCTCAGAACTCCACTTGCGCGCCCAGCTCGACCACGCGGTTCGGCGGGATGTTGAAGAACTCCGTCGCCGAGCGTGCGTTGCGCGACATGACGACGAACAGCTTCTTCCGCCACCGCGCCATGTCCAGCACCGGCCCTTCCTCGGCGTCGGGCACCGGCGCCCGGCCGGTGCGCTGCTCGCCCTTGGCGAGCACGATGATCCGCTCGCGTCCCAGATAGAAGGTCGTGTCGAGCGGTTTGGCCCGGAGCCCCAGGGCCCGCGCCCGGTTGAGCACGTCGGGCACATCCGGCGTCTGCATGAACCCGTAGCGGGCCGTGATCCGCCAGAAGCCCTCCTCGAACTTCTCCAGGCTCACGCGCTCCGCCGAGTCCACCTCCGGCACGTCGAGGGTGAGGATCGACATCAGCACGACCTGGTCGTGCAGCATCTTGTTGTGCTTCAGATGATGGAGCAGCACCACCGGCACGCCGCGGGGCGACGAGGTCATGAAGACCGCCGTGCCCGGGACTCGCGTCGGCTTCCGGCGCGCCACGTCGTCGAGGAACGCGTCGAGCGGCAACGCTCCCGAGTGGAGAATGCGGTTCAGCATGATGCGGCCGCGTTTCCACGTGGCCATCATCGCGAAGATCACCACCGCGATGGCGATCGGGACCCACCCGCCCGACTCGATCTTCACGAGGTTCGCGGCCATGAGCGCCACGTCGACGATCAGGAATCCGACCGTGAGCGACCCTGCCTTGAGGATCGACCACTCCCACCGCGACCGCGCCACCGCATAGAACAGGAGCGACGTGGCCACCATCGTGCCGGTGACCGCAATGCCGTACGCCGCGCTCAGATTGGCCACCGACTGGAAGCTCAGGACCAGCACGATGGTCCCCACGCGGAGCACATCGTTCACCTCGGGGATGAAGATCTGCCCCGCCTCGCGACTCGACGTGTGGATGATCGTGACGCGCGGGGAGTACCCGAGCTGCACGCTCTGCTGCATCAACGAGAAGGCGCCGGAGATCAGCGCCTGCGAGGCCACGATCGCCGCCAGCGTGGCGATGACGAGGAGTGGGTAGAGCAGCACGTGCGGCGCCAGCAGGAAGAACGGATTCCGCACGGCGCTGGGATCGCGCAGGAGCAGGGCCCCCTGGCCGAAGTAGTTGAGCAGGAGTGCGGGGAAGACGAAGCCGAACCACGCCAGGCGAATGGGCCGCTTGCCGAAGTGCCCCATGTCGGCGTAGAGCGCCTCGGACCCGGTGACCACGAGCACCACGGCGCCGAGCAGCAGGAAGGCCTGCAGCGCGTGCTGGACGAAGAACCGGATGCCCCACCATGGGTTGAGGGCCATCAGAATGGCCGGTGACCTGACGATCTCGGCGACACCGAGCGCGCCGATGCTCAGGAACCAGATCATCATGATCGGCCCGAACATCCCGCCTACCCGCGACGTGCCGTGGCGCTGCAGCGCGAACAGGGCGAACAGGATGATCACCGTCGAGATCACGACGGTAGCGCCGTGCAGGTTGGGCGCCGCGATCTGCAGTCCCTCCATGGCGCCGAGCACCGAGATCGCCGGCGTGATCATGCCGTCGCCCCACAGCAGCGCTGCCCCGAAGATGCCCAGCACCACCAGCCAGTACTTCCGCGACGACCGGCCCGGCGAGGTGTCGTTGCGCGTGGCGAGCGCGAGCAGCGCCAGGATGCCCCCCTCTCCCCGGTTGTCGGCCCGCATGATGAACACGAGGTACTTCACGCACACGACCAGGATCAGCACCCAGACGATGAGCGACAGCACCCCGTACACGTTGCTCTGCGTGGGCGCGATCCCATACAGGGACCGGAAGCACTCCTTCATGGAGTAGAGCGGGCTGGTGCCGATGTCTCCGTACACCACCCCGAGCGCGGTCAGCGAGAGGAACGCCAGGCGCTTGCCGGTGGGATTGCTCTCGGCGCGCTCCCGCTCGCGGGGGATGGCGCTGTGAAAACCGCTCGTTCCGTTGGCCGCTTCTTCGGCCACCGGCTCGCCCGAGCGAGTGGGCTCAGCGGGCATGGACAGACTGTTGGGAATCCGGGAATCCCGCCCCGAACGGCCGGGCAGGAGAGCGTCCAAAAGCAAACGGGCCGCGAAGGGTTCGCGGCCCGTCCACCAATCTAGCGCCTCGTCGGGGCGCGTCCAGCAGGTTAACCCGTGATTCCGTCGATCTCCGCGGCGGCCCGGTTCAACACTTCGGCGATCCGCTCCAGGACTTCCTTCTTCTCGGCGTATTTCATGGCCGTGCCCAGGCTGCTGCGCGCCAGATGCCGCATCGCACTCCGCACCTCACCCATCGGGGCGCTGAAGAACGGCTCCACGGCCTCCGAGATGCGCTCGAAGATGGACTCGACGGTACTGCTGTTCTCCTCGAGGTACTGCTTCCCCTCGGGGGTGATCTCGTAGACCTTCTTGCCCCCATCCTCCGTGGCGCGGGCGTACCCCATCTCCTCGAGCATCGTGAGCGTCGGGTAGACCGTCCCCGGGCTGGGCGAATAGGCGCCGTGCGAGCGCTCCTCGAGGGCCTTGATGATGTCGTAGCCGTGCCGCGGCTTCTCGTCGAGCAGCTGCAGGATGACGTACTTCAGATCGCCCTGGTCGAACATCCGCCCCACGCGGCCTCGAAAGTGCCGTGCCCTTGGCCCCCGTCCCCAGAAGCTCCCGGCGAACGCGTCCCAGTCCCAGCGGTAGCGGCGATGCCCGTGGCCGCCGCAGCAAGACTCGTCGTACATGTGCCCCCCGTTCTTTGCGATATGACAACGATATATCGTCGCGATATGTCGACACGATATATCGTAAGATATGTCTTGTCAATGGGGGGAGAAGATCGAGATGGCGTGGGGGGCGAGGCAGTACGCAGTTAACGGTGAACCGTCAACTGCTCTCGGCGCGACTGCCTTACCGCGTCTGGGGCTACTCGTACCGCAACGCGATGATGGGATCCATGACCGAAGCGCGGCGGGCCGGCCAGACGCCGAAGATCACGCCCACGGCCGCCGAGAAGGCGAAGGCAATTACCACCGCCCCCAGAGACACCTGCGTGCTCCACCCCGCGGTCTTGCTCATCACCTGGGCGCCCGCGGCGCCGAGCGCGATGCCGATGACCCCGCCCATGCAGCACAGCACCACGGCCTCGATGAGGAACTGCAACAGGATGTTCCAGCGCGTGGCGCCGAGCGCCTTGCGGATTCCGATCTCCCGGGTCCGCTCGGTGACCGACACCAGCATGATGTTCATGATCCCGATACCGCCCACGAGCAGGCTCACCGCGGCGATGCCGGACAGGAGGTACGTGAAGACCTGCGTGGTCTCCGCCGTGGTGGTGAGGAAGTCCGTCTGGCTGCGAATGCGGAAATCGTCGGGCGCGTCGGCCGCCAGCCGGTGCAGCCGGCGCAGCGCCTTCTGGATTTCGGCCATCGCCAGCGGAATGTTGTCCTCGCTCGACGCCAGCACGTTGATGGACCGCACCCAGTTCGTGCCGAACACGCGATACCGGCCGGTGGTGATGGGAATCAGGATCTGATCGTCGGGGTCGCCGAAGGTGCTTCCCTGTCCCTTGGGCTCCGTCGTGCCGATCACCGTGAACAGCACGCCGCCGATCCGGATGTCCTCGCCGACGAGCGCATCGGGGGTGCTGAGTCCCAGGTTCTCGGTCACGGTAGGGCCGACGACGGCGACCCGGCGCTGCCCGTTGTCCTCGGCTTCGGTGAACATCCGCCCCGAGGCGAGCTTGTAGTTGCGGACGGTCAGGTAGTTGGATGTCGTCCCGATGATCGACGTGTTCGTGTTCTGATTCGTCCAGGTGACCTGGACGCTCTTCTGAATCTCCGGCTCGACGGCTATGACGTCGGGAAGATTGTCCGGATCGTCGAGGGCCTTCGCGTCCTCGATGGTCATGCGCTTGCGCTGACCGCCGATCGTGGCGCCGAAGCCGCGCTGCATCTGCGGACTCACGCTGAGCAGCGTCGTGCCGAGCGACGCGATGCGGTCCTTCACGGCCTGCTGGGCGCCGGTGCCGAGGGCCACCATTGCGATGACGGCGGCCACGCCGATCACGATGCCGAGCATGGTGAGCAGCGAGCGGAGCTTGTTGGCGCGCAGGGCGCTGAGGGCGACCCGGATGATTTCGCCGAAGAGCATGTGACCTCGCCCGCTAGAAGCCGCGACGGCCGCCGCCGCGTGAGTTGCCGCCGAGCGGATTCGACTGGTTCTGCCGGAAGCGGTCCTGCTGCTGCTGGCGGGCCGCCTGGATGGCCAGGACGTTGAGCATCACCACCTGCTCGCCCTCCTTCAGGCCCGAGAGCACCTCGGTGTAGTCGAAGTTGCTCTGACCGAGCGTGACCACGCGGGGCTTGAAGCCGCTGCTGTCGGCGACGAACACGAGCGCCGTGCGCGGGCGCACGGT
>JBJKRG010000163.1:0-12654 GCA_046704805.1 Gemmatimonadaceae bacterium | reverse complement strand
TCCCCTGGCTGCGGTCGGCGTCGACCACGTGCGCCCGCTCCAGCCATGCCACGAGCGACTCGAAGTCACGCAGGGCATCGTGCTCCGCGGGCACGGCGTCGGTGTTCACGAAGTCGAGCCACAGTCGCTCCCCGAGGAACACGTACTCGCTGCCGTTGGTGGTCGGCGAAGCGGGTGGTGAAACGGTCGGAGAGCTCATGGGGCGGGAAGAGGCAGGGCCGCGGGCGGGGCGTCAAACATGGACGGCAGGCGCGGCCGGGGCAAGCGACGCGCGAACGCGCTCCGGAGCCGGACGAGACTTGAAGCCGGGGCGATGCGGCGTTCAGTTCCCCGCGGTCCATCTGCTCCGCACACCCCGACCCCGGAACATGTCCGATCCCCTCCGCAACGTACGCCGCGTCGTCGTCGGCTCGACCAATCCCGTGAAGATCAACGCCGTGCGCGCCGTGTTCGCCCGCGTGGCACCCGAGGCGGCCGTTTCCGGGCACGCGGTCCCGTCGTCGGTGCCCGACCAACCCGTAGGTGACGAGGAGACGATCCGCGGGGCGACGGCACGGGCGCTCGGCGCCCTCGCGCTGTCCGGCGCCGACGTCGGCGTCGGCATCGAGGGCGGGGTCGTCCACGAGGCGAATGGGGCGATGCGGACGTGTGCCTGGGCGGTGGTCGCCACGGCGGAAGGACGTCAGGGCGTCGGGGGCTCGCTGGCCATGCCGCTGCCCCCACCGGTGGCCGGGGCCGTGCGGAGCGGGCTGGAGCTGGGGCACGCGATGGACCGGCTGACCGGAGACCGCGACACCAAGCGGGGGGCCGGCGCGGTGGGGATCCTCACCGCGGGACTGGTGGACCGCCAGCAGGCGTACGAGATCCTGGTCTCGTACGCGCTGGCTCCGTTCCTGACGCCGGAATACTGGTAGCGGCGACCCTCATTCCCAGTTCGAAGGCGCGGGGCCGCTCCCGGTCAGCTCCGGCAAGCCGCCGGCGCCGGCGGACAGGGCCCGCAGGCCGTCCTCAGCGGCGTCCCGGTACGCCTCGCTCAGCGACGGGTAGGTGAACACGCTGTGGAGGAAGAAGTCGAGCGTGCCGCCGAGCCGCATGCACGCCATGCCGATGTGGATGAGTTCACACGCGGAGTCGCCGACGACCGCCACGCCGAGGACGCGACGGTCCTCGGGGTGGAACACCAGCTTCACGAACCCGTCCATGTCGCCGAGGATGAGCCCACGCGCGTTGCCGCCGTAGCGGGCGCGGCCGACCGCGTACGGCTGGGCCCGGCGCCGGAGCGCGTCCTCCGACTCGCCGACGGTGGCGATCTCGGGGATGGTCCACACCCCGTACGGCGCCGCGGATACCGCGCTCCGCTCGTAGCGGAGGCCGAAGGCGTCGGCGACGGCGACGCGGGCCTGTTCCATGGACGTGGACGCGAGGGCGGGGAATCCGATCACGTCGCCCGCCGCGTAGATGCGCCCGACGCCGGTGTAGTACCGGGCGTCGACCTGCACGTAGCCGCGGGCGTCGGTCGGGATGCCCAGCGGTTCGAGGCCGAGCTCGGCGGTATGACCGATCCGTCCGGCGCTGTACAGGAGGCAGTCGGCCCAGAGTGCGGTGCCGTCGGAGAGCGTGACGTCGGCGGACTCGTCGTGGACCGCGACCCGGGCGATGCCGGTCTGGAGGTGGACTGCGACGCCGAACCGCGTGGTGAGCTGGGCCCGCAGCGCTTCGCCGATGTCGGCGTCGAGGTGCGCGAGCAGGCGCGACCGGTGGCTGAGCAGCGTCACGTGCGCGCCGAGCGCCGCGAAGATGCACGCGTATTCGCACCCGACCGCTCCGCCTCCGACGACGATCATCCGCTCGGGGATCCGCTGCAGGGTGAGCAGTGTTTCGCTGTCGATGACGATCGTTCCGTCGACGGCGAAGCCGTCGGGGCGCCGCGGATGCGCGCCGGTGGCGATGAGCAGCGCGTCGCCGGTGATACGGCGGGCGGGCTGGCCGTAGCGGGTCACCTCCACCGTGTGCTCGTCGACGAAGCGCGCCGTGCCCTGGACCGCGTCGACTCCGTGCCGTTTGAGATTCGCGTCGATCTGTTCCCACTCGGTCTCGATCACGGCGCGCTCGCGCCGCATGAAGTCACCGATGCTGAGGTCGTGCCGGACGCGCAGGTCGAGGCCGTAGATTCCGCGGCGGCGGAGCCCGCCGAACAGGCGGGCGGTTTCCCGGAGGGTCTTCGAGGGAATCGCGCTGCTGTTCACGGCGGCGCCGCCCGGCTTCGGCGCGCGCTCGACGACGCACGCGTGTTTCCCGAAGTCGGCCGCCTGCGCGGCTCCCTTTTCGCCGGCCGGGCCGGCGCCGATCACGACGAGATCGTAGTGTTCGCTCATACGTCGGGGACGGAGGGCAGTCGCGCACTCGCACGCGGCGACGCCGCCGGAAATTAGGTTTCCCCGACCGGGGGGCGCTAGATTTCACGCCATGAGTTCTCCCTCGGGCGCATCGACCTATTTCCGCAAGGGCTTCGGTCTCAAGACCGAGGTGCAGGCGGACCTCGCGTCGGACTACGACGGGCGGCTGGTCGATTTTCTGCGCGCCCACGACTACACGCTCGCGAGCGGCGACGTGACGATCCGGCTCGCCCGGGAGTTCGGCTTCTGCTACGGCGTCGAGCGCGCCGTGGAGTACGCCTATCAGACCCGGCGCAAGTTCCCCGAGAAGCGGATCTTCCTGGTGGGGGAGATCATCCACAACCCGCACGTCAATGCGCGTCTCGGCGAGATGGGCATCGAGATTCTCATGCCGGGTCCCGACGGCTTCGATTTCGGCGTCGTGGGCGCGGGGGACGTGGTGATCCTGCCCGCCTTCGGGGTGACGATCGGCGATTTCGAAGCGCTCCGCGCCATCGGGTGCGTGCTGGTCGACACCACGTGCGGGTCGGTGCTCAACGTGTGGAAGCGCGTCGAGGCCTATGCACGCGACGGGTTCACGGCGTTGATCCACGGCAAGTACTACCACGAAGAGACCCGCGCCACGGCGTCGCAGGTCCGCAAGTATCCCGGCGGGCAGTATCTCGTGGTGCGGAACATGGAGGAGGCCAAGCTGGTGTGCGGCTATCTCGAGGGCACCGTAGACGCGGCGACGATCCGGACGCAGTTCGCGAACGCCGTGTCGCCGGGATTCGAGCCGGCGCTGCACCTGCAGCGCATCGGGGTGGCCAATCAGACGACGATGCTGGCCCGGGAATCGCTGGCGATCGCCGAGGCAGTGGGGGCGACCATCGCGCGCGTACGCGGCGAGGATGCACGCGCGCGCGACTTCCGCACCTTCGATACGATCTGCAGCGCCACGCAGGAGCGGCAGGACGCGGTGCTCGAGCTGCTCGAGCAGCCACTGGACGTGATGGTCGTGATCGGCGGGTTCAACTCGAGCAACACGATTTCGCTGGCGGCGCTGTGCGGGGAACGGGTGGCGACCTATCACATCGATTCGGCGGCGGGCATCGATCCCGCCGCGCGGTCGGTGCACTACCGCCGGGTGGGCATCCACCACGACGAGGCCGACGCGGTCGACTGGCTGCCGGCCGGCCCGGTGCGGGTGGGGGTCACCGCGGGCGCCAGCACGCCGAACAACAAGATCGGCGAGACGGTCGCGCGGATCCTCGCCACGCGCGGTCTCGTCGCCGACGTCTGACCACCCCGGCGCCGCCGCGCCGGGCCATCGAGAGCTGCTCGTGGACTTCGATGAGTACCTCGCCTTCGGCGATTCCTTCTCGGGGGACCTGTTCCCGGCGCTCGACGCCGGCGCGACGAGCGTGGCCGTCGCCCTCGAGCGCGAGCCGGCGGCGGGGGACGTGGCCCCGCTCGGCGCGGCGTCGCTCCTGTACCGCAACGACGACGTCCGGTGGCCCGATTTCGCCGGGCGCGACCTGTCGACCGTGCGGCCCGATATCGTCTTCCGGCGGCTGGTCGAGGAGGGCGCGACGATCGGCGACGTGTTCGGCGAGCAGCTGGCGACCGTCGAGGAGAGCGACGTGCGGACGCTCGTGACGCTCACCGCCGGGGCCACGGAGCTGATGAGTCTGCTCGTGCGGCGGCCGCCGGTCGGCGTGGTCCGGCAGGCGGCCGGCGACATCGGGGACGCGTTCGAGTTCCTGGTCGACGCGATCCGGCAGGCGCGGCCGAATGCGACGCTGCTCCTCGCCACGGTCTGCGATCCCTCCGACGGCACGGCGCTGCTGCCCGGCGTCGACCGTGAGACGAAGCCCGTACGCCTGGAAGCGCTGGCGGCGGTGAACGACCGCATCCGGGAACTCGCCGGCGGTACGCCGAACGTGCGGCTGGCCGACCTGCACGGTCGATTCCTCGGCCACGGGGTCGAGGCGGCGGAAAAGGACCGCTGGTACTGGCGGCGCTCTCCGCTCGAGCCCAACGCCGTCGGTGCGAGCGAGATTCGCCGCGCGTGGCTCGATGCCCTGGACCCGGAGGATTCGTGAGTCACGATGCCCTGTCGCGGATCGAGGCGCTGCGGGCGCACGAGCGGCGTCTCGCCATGGCCACGTGCGTGTCGGCCGAGGGCACATCGTCGAGCATCGTCGGCGCCAAGACCTTCGTCGGCGAGACGGGGCAGATCATCGGCTCGGTGACGATCGGTGGCTGCCTGGACGCGCGCGCGGTCGAGGTTGCCGATCGCGTGCTCGCCTCGGAGCGCGCCGAAGTGCTCGACATCGCCGTCGCCGACGAGGAGGCCTGGGACATGGGCCTGGCGTGTGGCGGGACGGTGCGGCTGCTCGTGGAACCGGTGGGCACCGGGGAACGCGATGCCGTGACGGCCGCGTACGCGGCCGCCGAGCGGGCGGTCCGGGAGGGGCGCCGGGCACTGGTGGTCCGGGCGCTCGACGATCGCACGGCGGGTGGCCGACTCGTGATCGACGCGAACGGCACGCGATCCGGCACGCTCGGCGATCCGGCGCTCGACGACCGCGTGGCGGCGCTCGCCCAGGCGCGCGCGGCCGGCGCCCCGTGCGTCGTGGAGGACCCGAAGGGCGGCGGCTCGTATTTCGTGGAGGCGTTCGCCCCGCCGGTCACCGTGACCATCTTCGGCGCCGGCGAGGTGGCGGTGGTGCTCAGCCGCATCGCACACGACCTCGACATGCGGGTCGTGATCGTCGACGCCCGCGCCCGGTACGCCACCCCAGAGCGCTTCCCCGAGGCCGACGCGATCCGCGTGGGAGACCCGGGGGTGGTCGCCGCCGAGCTGGCACCCGGCGCCGAGACCCTCGTCGTAATCGTGTCGCACGACTACAAGTTCGAGCTACCCGTGCTGCGCGCCTTGCTGCGCCGCGACGTGGGATACATCGGCCTGATGTCGAGCCGCCGGCGCGGGGCCGCGCTGCGCGAGGTGTTGGCGGGCGAGGGATTCACGTCGGCGGAGATGGCACGCGTGCATACGCCCATCGGGATCGACATCGGCGCACGCACGCCGGCTCAGGTCGCCGTCAGCATCGCCGCGGAGCTCGTGGCGGTGCGCTCGGCCGCCGGCTGAGCGTGCTCACCGCGCTTGTGCTCGCGGCCGGTGCCTCGCGCCGGTTCGGGTCGCAGAAGCTCCTCGCGCCGGTGCGCGGAATCCCGTTGGTGCGCGCCAGCGTGGAGCGCGTGCTCGCCGCCGGCCCGGAGCGGACGGTGGTCGTCGTGGGCCATGACGCGGCGGCGGTGCGCGCCGCCCTCGCCGGCCTTCCCGTGACGATCGTCGTGAATCCCGCTCCGGAGGAGGGGCTCAGCGCGTCGCTGCGTGCCGCACTCGCCGCCGTGCCGGCGAACGCCGACGCGGTGCTGGTGGCGCTGGGCGACCAGCCGATTGGACGCGACGAGGTGATCCCCGCGCTCGTGGCCCGCTTCGGTGGTGACGCCGCCGCGATCGTCGCGCCCCGGTACCGCGGCATGCAGGGGCTGCCGGTCCTCTTCTCCCGCCGCGTGTTTCCCGAACTCGAGGCGCTGACCGGCGATCGGGGGGCCAGACGGGTCGTGGAGCGCGATCCGTCGCGTGTGGTGTACGTGGACTTCGACTTTCCGATGCCGCCGGACGTCGACACCCCCGCCGATCTCGACATCCTGATCGGTTCCTGACGCCGACAAGTCTGGTCCCTTTTGCGGGGAACCGGGTATTATTGCCGGCCAGGCACTGCCCGCCCGCGGCACCGCGCGGCGTGGCTCACCCCCCAATCCCGGAGGCCGTCATGCGGAACACCGTGCTTCTGGCGGGCGTCATCGCGCTCGCCGCTCCCCTCGTCACGTCCGTTGCGGCACAGCGCGGCCGCATGAACGCCGATCCCACGATGAAGGTGGCCGGGAGCGGCCGGCTTCCCGACGGCTGGCAGGTGTATCTCGATCCGAACCGGTTCGATCGGATGACGGTGAAGGACCTGAGCTTCACCGAATCGGCAGGCACGTTCCACATCACGACCGGCCCCGCCGGCGTCTACTGGACGGAAAAGGACGTGGCCCCGACCGCCGGCTACATGTACTCGGCCTCGTTCACGCAACTCAAGGCCCCGCAGCACAACGAGGCGTACGGGCTGATGGTGGCCGGCCGCAACATGGGCAGCGCCGACCAGCAGAGCTACGTGTACTTCGAGGTCCGGGGGTCGAACGACTATCTCATCAATCATCGCGCCGGCATGGACGTGCACAAACTGGTGAACTGGACGCCGAACGCGGCGATCGTCGCCAAGGACGCCGCCGGGAAGGCAACGAACGCGCTCGCGATCGAAGTGGCCGCGGATTCGGTGCGCTTCCTGGCCAACGGTCGGCAGGTGGCGGCCCTGCCGCGCAGCGCGATGGGGGAGATGTCCGGTGTGTACGGCTTCCGCGTGAACCACAACTCGGACGTGCGGATCACGGACGTGAAGTTCACGAAGAAGTGACCCGGCTGGCGGCCGCACGCGGCGGGGCTCGACGCTCTGCGCCGGTCCCGCCGCACGCCAGGCGGAGTCAGTCCGTCGAGGTCGGGGCCCCCACGTTCTGCCCCTGTGCCGCCCCGCCGACGGCGGCCCCGACGAGGGCAAGTCCCAGACTCGCCGCCGCGAACCAGAGGGGCTGATCGGCCGTGACCCGGGTGGCCAGCCAGGGTGTGGGCGCGAGCAGTTGGATGGCCAGCAGGTACAGCACGCCGGCCGCGAGACCGTGCGCTGCGGGGCGCCGACGGGCGACGGATCCAGCCACGTAGCCGCCGGCGACCGCCGCCAGCGTGCGCATGAGCAGGGTCATGAACAGGAGGATGGCGGGGGCACCGCGCGGCGGGAGCCGGTGCACCACCACGGCACCGGCCATGGTGCCGAGTGCAGCGATGACGACGCCTCCCAGGACGATTGCGACGAGCGATCGGATCACGCGGGCCTCCCACGCCGGCGTTCCAACTTACGTCCGGGGCGCTGCGAACAGAAACCGGACGCGGCGGAGCTTGAAGAGGCGTGAGATCCTGGCGGTCCGGCGCCGCCTGCGGTCATCGCAGGGCGGCGCGTGGAAAGCCCCGATACCCGGTGCTACATTCGCCCCGATTCCCCACCCGCTGCGTCTGCATCAGGGAGATCCCCATGAAAGCCCGCCCGTCGATTCTCGCCGGCGTCCTGCTGGTCGGCACCGCCGTGCTGTCCGTTCCCGCTCCCTCCCGGGCGCAGCAGGCCGGCTCCACCGGCGGCGAGCGCCAGATGTCGATCGCCGATCTGCGTGCGTGGAAATCGATTCGTGGGCCGGCGGTGTCGCCGGACGGCCGGTGGTTCGCTTATGAGCTTGCGCCCAACGACGGCAACGCGACGGTGGTGATCCGCGCGACGAAGGGATCGACCCAGTGGCGGTTCCCCGTGGGCGACGCCACGGCGGGCGGCCGTGGGCGTGGACGCGGCGGGCGCGGCGGGGGCCCGGGGATCATCCGCATCTCGGGCGACTCGAAGTGGGCGCTGTTCACCGTCGCGCCCACGAAGGAGCAGGCGGAGCGGGCGCGGAGAACGCGCCGGCCCGCCGAATCGAAGGTAGCACTGGTGAATCTCGAGACGGGGCAGGCGAAGGACTTCCCGCGCATCCGGCGGTTCGCGTTCGCCGGGGACCATCCACAGTGGCTGGCGCTGCTCACGCAACCCGAGAACGCCGCGGCACCGGCCGAGGGCCGCGGTGGCCGCGGGAGTGCGGGAGCCGCCGCTCCGCGCGCAACCTCGTCCGACCTGCTGCTTTACCGCCTGGCGGACGGGATGGTGGAGAACATCGGCAACGTCGGGGAGTTCGCGTTCGACCACGACGGCCGATATCTGGCGTACACCGTCGAGACCGCCGACCAGGTGGGGGACGGCATTCAGCTCCGCGACCTGAAGACGAACGTCGTGCGGACGCTGGACGGTGCGCGCGCGAGCTACCAGCATCTGGCCTGGGCGGACAGCGGCGATGCACTCGCGGCGCTGCGCATCGCCACCGACAGCGCCACCCGCGACACGACGGTGCGCGTGGTCGGATTCACCGAGTTCGGCGCGGCCGGACCGAAGAAGACGGTGCTCGATCTGGACGGCCGGGCCGACGCACCGGCAGGACTGGCGATCAGTCCCGACCGCGGCCCCACGTGGTCGGAGAATCTGCGCGTGCTGTACTTCGGGTTGCGGCACGCGCCGGCGCGCCCGCCGCGCGGACCGCGCGAGGGCACCGACCTGCAGTCCCTGATCAAGCCGGGCGCGCCCGGCATGGGCGGCACGGTGAACCAGCCGCGGACAGCCGCCCCCTCGGACGAGGACCTGCCGTCGCTCATCCTCTGGCACTGGAAGGACCCGCGGCTCCAGTCACAGCAGATCGTGCAGGAGCAGCAGGACAAGCACTACAGCTACCTGGCTGAATACCGGCTGCAGGACGACCGCGTGATCCGGCTGGCGAACGATTCCCTGCGCACCGTTTCGATCGCCCCGCACGACCACTACGCCTACGCCCTCGGCAACGAGCCGTACCAGCGCGCCGAGAGCATCACGGGGCGGAACTTCGTCGACATCTATACGATCGACCTGCGGACCGGGGTCGAGCGGCGGCCGGTGCGGAAGGTGATCACCCGCGTCGTCCCGTCGGCCGACGGATCACACCTGCTGTACTGGGGCATGGACGCGAACTGGCATCTGATCGACATGGCTACCGGCGCCGTGCGGAATCTGACGAAGGGGCTGCCGGTGAGCTTCGCCAACCTGCAGGACGACCACAACAACCTGGTCCAGCCGCCGGAGCCGGTGATCGGGTGGTCCTCGGACGGCGCCTGGGTTCTGCTCTCCGACGGCTGGGACATCTGGAAGGTGTCGACGACGGGCGCGCGGGTCGTGAACCTCACGCGCGACGGGCGCCGGACCCAGGTCCGCTATCAGCGGCGGGTACTGGTGAACCCCGACGAGAAGGGCATCGACCTCGCGAAGCCGCTGTACGTCCAGACCTACGGGGAGTGGACCAAGAAGGCCGGACTGTCGCGCGTGAATGCCGAGACGGGCGGTGCGACGCGGCTCATGTGGGACGACGCGGCATTCAACTTCCTCGAAGCGAAGGACACCGACGTCGTCCTCTACTCGCGCCAGACCTTCAACGACTATCCCGACTGGTACGTGGCGCGGTCCGACTTCTCCGGCGGCACGCGGCTCACCGACGCCGACCCGCAACAGCGCGAATTCGCGTGGTCGAGCGGCGCGAGGCTGATCAACTACCGGAGCGCCAAGGGGGATCGGCTGCAGGGGGCGCTGTTCCTGCCCGCCGACTACCAGCCTGGACACAAGTATCCGCTGCTGGTCGAGATCTACGAGAAGCGCTCGCAGGAGCTGCACGACTACGTGGTGCCGAGCGACACGCGGGCTCCGGACCTGAGCGTGTACACGAGTCGCGGCTACGCCGTGCTCCTGCCCGACATCGTCTATCGCGTGAACGACCCGGGCATGTCGGCGGTCTGGTGCGTGGTGCCGGCGGTGAAGGCGGCGATCGCCACCGGCATCGTCGACCCGGCGCGCGTCGGGCTGCACGGCCACTCGTGGGGCGGCTACCAGACCGCGTTCCTCGTGACGCAGACGCACATCTTCGCGGCCGCCGTCGCCGGAGCGCCCCTGACCGACATGGTGAGCATGTACGGGTCGGTGTACTGGAATGCGGGGATCGGCGACGCGCAGATCTTCGAGTCGAGCCAGGGCCGGTTCCGGGGCAGCTTCCTGGACAACTGGGCCGCCTACGTTCGCAACTCACCCGCTTTCCACACGAAGAACGTCACGACGCCGCTCATCATCCTGTCCGACGACAAGGACGGGGCCGTGGACTTCAACCAGGGCATCACCTGGTTCAACGACCTGCGCAACGCCGGCAAGAAGGTCATCCTGCTCACGTACGTGGGCGAGAACCACGGGCTGGCGAAGCCGGTGAACCAGCGCGACTACGCGATGCGCATGCAGCAGTTCTTCGACCACTATCTGCAGGGAGCGCCGGCGCCGGACTGGATGGTGCACGGCATCCCGCGGTTGAAGATGGACTCGGTGCTGCGAGCCGATCGGGCGCGCGTGGACTCCGAGTTGGCGCACGACGCGGCGGCGGACAGCTCGGGGGCTGAGCGACGGCGGTAGCGGGGCGACGGAGAGTGGTGCGGGGCCCCTCGCGAGGGGCCTACGCTGCCGGGTCGTCTGGGACTTCCGTCCCCTCGCCCGCCTCCTGGGCGGAGCGCAGTTCCTCGGCCCGCGCCGCCGAGACGGGCAGCTTCTGCAACACCGCTTCCCGACACGCCGCGAGCACGGCCTCGAGGGCTTCGATCCCGTCGTCCGTGGCCTCGTAGAAGAGATCGTTCACCGCCGTCTCGGCGCGCTCGAGCTGTTCCACCAGGGCCTTGGCGTGCCCGCGGCTGGGCATCACGCCGCACACCTTCGGGGTCACGCGGTTTCCGCACGGCTTGCGCAGCACGATCACCGCGCCCCGCTTGCCGGGCTGCACGTAATACGCAGACGCCGAACTCTTCGGCGTGCGGCTGCGCTTGGTACTTCGCTTCTTGGCGGAACGGGGGCGTTGTCTGGCCATCGGCGTGTTCGGTGCTTCGCGGTTCCTGTACAATACTGCGAACGGGTGAACGAACCTAGGGCTGCGCGGGGTCAGTCAAGGTCCGCAGTGGCGAGATAACGCGGCGGAACGCGCACGTGGGTGGCCTGCTCGTACGCATAGGCGAGCCGCAGAAGCACGGGTTCGGTGTATGCTCGGCCGAAGAACGACAGTCCGACCGGGATGCCGAAGACGTATCCGCACGGCACGGTGATGCTCGGATAGCCGGCCACCGCTGCCGGACTGGTACTGGAGCCGCCGCCGCCCGGATCGCCGTTCACGAGATCGATGAGCGGTGGCGGTCCCATCGTCGGGGCGATGAGGGCGTCCAGACGGACCCGGTCCATCGTGGCGTCGATGCCGTCGGTGCGGGACATGCGCAGGTTCTGCGCCACGGCTTTGCGGTACGCGTCGTCGGTGAGCGGGCCCCGCTGTTCCGACTGCAGGAAGATCTCCTGCCCGAAGTACTTCATCTCCTGCTCGTGATGGGAGTCGTCGAACGCGATCAGGTCCGCCAGCGTCTTCGCGGGCGAACCGGGGCCGAGCGCCTTCAGATAGGCGTTGATGTCGTGCTTGAAATCGTACTGGAGCGCTTCCCACTCCGAGTCGCCGAACTTGCCGGCGGTGGCGATGTCGGCGGGATCGATCATCACGGCACCGGCGCTCTTCATGACGGCGATCGCCGCCTCGACGAGCGCATCGGTCTTCGGGCTGTAGCCCATGTAGTGGCTACGGGCCACCCCGATGCGCGCTCCCTTGAGTCCCGCGGCGTCGAGGAACCGGGTGTAGTCGGATTCGACGTGCCCGCGGTTGCCGTTCGTTGCCGGGTCGCGCGGATCGGCACCGGCGATGGCGCCGAGCAGGATCGCGGCGTCGCGCACCGAGCGGGCCATCGGACCGGCGGTGTCCTGGTGGTGGGAGATCGGGATGATGCCGGCGCGGCTGACGAGGCCGACGGTCGGCTTGATGCCGACGAGCGAGTTGCAGGACGATGGGGCGAGGATCGAGCCGTCGGTCTCGGTGCCGATGCCCACCGTGCAGAAGTTCGAGGCAACACCGGCGCCCGTGCCGGAGCTGGATCCCGACGGGGACCGATCGAGGGCATAGGGATTGTGGCACTGGCCGCCTCGGCCGGTCCAGCCGCTCGACGCGTGCGTGGAGCGGAAATTCGCCCACTCACTGAGATTGGCCTTGCCGAGAATGACCGCGCCGGCGGCGCGCAGCCGCTCCACGACGTGGGCATCGCGCGGCACGGTCGCGCCGACGAGCGCCAGCGATCCCGCCGTGCTCAGCATCTTGTCGGCGGTGGCGAGGTTGTCCTTCACGAGAATCGGCACCCCGTGCAGCGGGCCCCGCGGGCCCTTCGCCTTTCGCTCGGCGTCTAGGGCATCGGCGATGGCGAGCGCGTCGGGATTGGTCTGCAGCACGGCGTGGAGTGCGGGCCCCTGGCGGTCCATCGCCGCGATCCGCTCCAGGTACTGCTGGGTGAGTGTGTGCGACGTGAGCCGGCCGGCCCTGAACGCGGCCTGCACGTCGTCGACCGACATTTCCTCGAGCGGCGGCGGGGCGGCGGACGCCGGACGGCCCGGCCGGGCCG
>JBJKRG010000162.1:0-4429 GCA_046704805.1 Gemmatimonadaceae bacterium | reverse complement strand
TCTGCGGAGCACCGCGGCGCCACTGCACCACCGCCCCTCATCTCCGGGAGTTCGCCATGCACGCGTTCGATGACCCGTCAATCATCCTGAGCCGGACCCGCGTCGTGGACCGCTTCCTGGGCTACGCGCGCCTCGACACCCAATCGGACGAAACCAGCAAGACCTGCCCGAGCACGGCCAAGCAGCTCGAGCTGGGGCGCCGCCTGGTGGGCGAGCTGCAGGAGCTGGGGCTCCGCGGCGTGGGGGAGGCCGAAGTCACCATGGACGAGAACGGCTACGTGCTGGCCGAGCTGCCCGGAACGGCGCCGGGGCGGATCGGGCTCTGCGCCCACATCGACACAGCGCCGGCCTACACTGGGACAGGGGTGAGCCCGAAGCTCGTGGAGCACTATGACGGCGGCGTCATCGACGTGGGCCACGGCGTGGTGCTGGACCCCGCCGACACGCCCGAGCTGAAGGACTGCCAGGGGGACACGATCATCACCACCGACGGCACCACGCTCCTCGGCGCCGATGACAAGTCGGGCATCGCCGCCATCATGGGGGCGCTCGAGATCCTGGTGCAGCAGCCGAAGATCGTCCGTCCGACGGTGCGCGTGTGCTTCAACCCCGACGAGGAGATCGGGCGGGGCGCCGATCGCTTCCCGATGAAGCGCTTCGACTGTCCGGTGGCGTTCACGGTCGACGGGAGCTTCACCGGCGAGATCAACGTGGAGACGTTCTCCGCCGACAAGGCCGTGATCACCTTCACCGGCGTCTCGGTCCACACCGGCACGGCGCGGGGCAAGATGGTGAACGCCCTCACCTGGATGGGCAAGCTGCTGGACCGGCTGCCGATGGGCGAGGCACCCGAGTGCACGGACGGGCGGGAGGGCTTCTACCACCCCGTCGTGGCGTCGGGCGACGCCGCCCGGTGCACGCTGCAACTCATCCTCCGTGACTTCGACACGAAGGCCCTGGAGGAGCGGGGCCGCCGGTTGGAGCAGATGTGCGCCGGGCTGATGGCCGAGGCGCCCCGCCTGCGCGTGAAGGTGGAGATCACCAAGCAGTACCGGAACATGTACGACGTGCTGAGCCGCCATCCCGCCGTGGCGGAGAAACTGGATCAGGCCGTGCGCGCCGCCGGGATCACCCCCCGGCTCGAGGCCATCCGCGGGGGGACGGACGGCTCACGCCTCACCGAGCTGGGTATGCCCACGCCGAACATCTTCGCGGGGGGTGTCAACTTCCACGGCCCCTCGGAGTGGATCTCCACCCGCGTGCTGGCGCAGTCGGCGTGTACGATCCTGAACCTCGTGCAACTCTTCGCCGAGAAGAAGTGAGCGCACTTCCGGGCGACGGGCCGGGGGCTCGGGGCATGTGCTACGACCCACGGCCCCCCTCGGCCCTGGCTCACCGTTGAGCGACGAACGTCCCGCCGTCCCTCCCGTTGATCGGCGCTGAAATGGTCAGGAGCCACGTGCCGGTGATGGTGTTGCTCGTGGAGAGCTTCCCCGTGAGAGTGAGGCTGTCGGTACAACACGTGGCTGGATTCTGGTTCCAACTCAGCTCTTTGCCCGTGAAGAGGGCGGTGAACGATCCGTCGGTTCCCAGCGTCACCTGTGCCGGTGCCACCGGGCCATAGGCATAGACGCAGCCCGCATTCGCACCACCGCACCTGACGGGGTTCACCGCGGCGGTGTCCGTGGGGACGGAGTCGAGCATCACCGCGATGTTCCCGCCGAACTCCACGACGAACACGACGGAGTCCGTGGCACTCGTGCCATGCTGGTTGGTGATCTGCATGCTCCCGAACACACCCGTGTTCGGCGTTCCGCTGACGCCGAGGGTGTAGGCGCCGGTGAGCGTGTAGGTGCCGGCGAAGTTCGGGGTGGTCTTCGGCGCCGTGCTCGACGAGCAACCGGCCACCGCCAGGGCCAGCAGACCCGCGGTGAGCAGCAGCGTCCGTCGAGTATTCCTGTCGTGCATGTGTCCTCCCGGAAGAATCGTGGCCGTTCGGCACGCAGGATCGTCGACGGCCGTCATCGGGCCGTGAGTCAGCCGTTTCGGCCGGGCGGACCGCCCGAGGCGGCGGTTCCGGGGGGTCTTCGGGTGTCCGGGGCGGCGCCGTGGCCCTCAGCGCCGGCCGCGGGCCGACCGGGTCCAGACGTTGTTCGTCCGGTCCACGTCCGGCAGCCGGTGGTCCGGATCGACCACCACCGAGTCCAGCGGGCTGTGGGAGTCGTAGCGGAAGGAGAACGAGGCGCCCTGCTCCCAGATCTCCACCGGCAGCTTCACCGTGCCGCTGTCCCCGTTCTGCTCGACCACGTGGACGGACGTCGGCATGACCATCCGGTGCTCGTTCCCGATCGTGATGATGGACCCTCTGGCGGGGTCGCCGTTCACGTAGGCCACGCTGTCGACCGACTGGTCCAACGTCCAGGTTTCGTAGAACCACTCCTTCCAGAACCAGTCGAGATCCTCGCCGGCCACGTCGTTCATCGTGCGGAAGAAGTCCCTGGGCGTGGGGTGCTTGTACGCCCACCGCCGGATGTAGGCGCGGAACGCCTCGTCGAACCGCCGGTGGCCGAGCACGTCCTCGCGCAGCAGGTAGAGCGCGGCGGCCGGCTTGACGTAGTTGTTGAAGCCCACGTAGCTGCGCTTCACGTTGTCGGCGTAGGTGATGATCGGGTCGGGCTGCCCCGTGCGCAGCATGTACTCGGCGAGCCGGGGCATCGACGTCTCGGCGGCGCTGTACGGGCGGTACCGGCCGTTCTCGAACGCGCGCGTCGAGTAGATGTCGATGAAGGAGTTGAAGCCCTCGTCCATGAACCCGTACTGCCGCTCGTCGGAGCCGACCAGCATCGGGAACCAGCTGTGCCCGATCTCGTGGGTGGTCACGCCCCACAGACTGCGCCCGGCGCTCTTCCAGTCGCAGAAGACGATGCCCGGATACTCCATCCCGCCCGCCGCCGCCGCGACGTCGATGGCGACGGGCCACGGATAGGGAACCCACATCTTCGAGTCGGACTCGATGGTGTGTTTTACGAACTGCGTGGCGCTGCCCCAGGCGTTCGTGCCGGACACCTCGACGGGATACGCCGACTCGGCGAGCGCCGTCCTGTGGTCCGGGAGATCGATCCGCGCCGCGTCCACGATGAAGGCGGGGCTCGCCGCCCAGGCGGCGTCGCGCGTGTCGTGCATGCGGAAGTGCCAGGTGAGCGTGCCGCGGCGCGTCGGCCGCGAAGCGGGGTCGGTCACCGCCGAGGCCCCGCGGATCGCGACCGTGGTGTCGCTCTTCCGCGCCGCCGCGAGGCGCTCGCGCTCGCCGCGCGTCAGCACGTCGGCCGGGTTCTCCAGCTGCCCCGACCCGACCACCATGAAGTTCCAGGGGACGGTGATCGCGTAGTCGATGGTCCCGTAGTCGAGATAGAACTGCCCGCGTCCGAGGTAGGGGAGCGTGTTCCAGCCGACCACGTCGTCGTACACCGCCATGCGGGGATACCACTGGGCGATGTCGAAGATCGGGCCGTTCTTCGTGTCGTACCACCCGGTCCGCTGCCGGTACGGCGGGATCGGGTACGAGTAGACGATGCGGATCTGCGTCTTCCCGCCCCCCGCGGCCAGCGGATGCGCGAGATGGATCTGCATGCGCGTGTCGGTGATGAGGTAGTCGGCCCGGTCCCACCGCGTGCCGTTCCGGATCTGGACCGACCGGATGTCGTAGCCGCCGTCGAACCCGGGGGTGATGTACCGCGGATTCCGGATCGCGGCGGTGATCGTGCCGCGTGAATCCTTCTTGTACAGGTTCTGGTCGAGCTGGATCCACAGATAGTGCAGCGCGTCGGGGCTGTGGTTGGTGTAGGTGATCTCGTCGGTGCCCGCGATGCGCTTCTGCGCCGCGTCGAGCGTGACGTGGATGTCGTAGTCGGATTCGTTCTGCCAGTAGCGCGGTCCCGGGGCGCCGGAGCCGCTGCGGTAGACGGTGCCGGGGCCACTCAGGAAGTTCGGATCGAAGGTCTGGTGCGGGTCGTATGTGCTCTGTGCCGCCGCGGTGGCGGCGAGGGAGATCGTGAGGATGCCCACGACGGCAACGGCTCGGATCGTTCTCATGATGCGTTCCAGTGAAAGGTCGCGGCGCCGAACGAGCGCTCGATGCGGTAGCGGTCGGCGAGGGCAGCAGCGAGGCGGGCGATTGGATCGGGCATCGTCGTCACGATCTCACCTCGCGACCCCGAACGCCCGGCGCCAATCGGTGACGAAGCGGATCACGGAGGGGGTGTTCGTCGCGGGGCCATAGCGGATCGCCACGATCCTGCCGTTGGGCGCCGTGTCGAACCACCCGGCGTCCGGGCCGTAGTCGCCGGCATCCGCGAACTTCCGTCGCGACACCACGGCGAAAGCCGGTCTCGTGTGCACCGTCGCCAGCATCCACGCGTTCCCCGCGCTT
>JBJKRG010000161.1:0-4923 GCA_046704805.1 Gemmatimonadaceae bacterium | reverse complement strand
ACCTTCCCCATCGTGAAGGTGATCGCGGACGTGGGCGAGGAGCCCGCGGCGCGCATGATGCCGACCGTGACCCGCCCGCTCGAGGAGGCGGTGCGGCGCGTTCCGGGAGAGATCCTCGTGCGCTCGATCACCTCGCGAGGCTCCTGCGAGCTCTCGGCGGACTTCGCCTGGGGCACGAACATGGAGACCGCCCTGGAGCGCGTCCGCGGAGAGACGCAGCGGATTCTGCCCGACCTTCCGCCCGGCACGCACATCGACGTCGAGTGGATGAACACGGCGGTGTTCCCCATCCAGGGTTACGCGCTCACGTCCGACACCCTCACACAAGCTCAGCTCTGGGACCTCGCCGAGTACACCATCAAGCCGGCGCTGCTCGGCATCGCGGGCGTCTCGCAGATCCAGGTGCAGGGGGGGCGCCAGCGCGAGTTCCAGGTGCGGCTGAACCCGGCGGCGCTCCAGGGCCGCGGGCTCTCCGCCGCCGACGTCGTGAACGCCATCCGCGCCAACAACGACGTGCTGTCGGCCGGACTCACCGAGGAGAACCACGAGCTGTACCTGACGCTGGTCAACGGCCGCGTGCACGCCGAGCACACGCTGGCCCAGATCGCGGTGGCCGTTCCCCACGGGCCCCCGGCCACGCTCGGGCAGCTCGGAACGCTGGACGTCGCCAACGAGATCTCGTACGTCCGCACCACGGCGGACGGGCGTCCGGCCGTCCTCGTGAACATCATCCGCCAGCCGTCGGGCAACACGGTCACGATCGCGAACGACGTCACCCGGCTCATGAAGAGCCGGAAGGACCTGCTGCCGCCGGGCGTGACCTGGACGACGTGGTACGACCAGGCCCGCTTCGTGTCGGGCGCCGTGAACGGCACCCGGGACGCGATCGTGATCGGCGTGATCCTCGCCATGTTCGTGCTCTTCGGCTTCCTGCAGGACTGGCGCACGACGCTGGTGGCCGGAGCCGCGATCCCGGTGACCATCGCGATCGTCGGACTGGCGCTCGCCGCGACCGGGCAGACCATCAACCTGATGACACTGGGAGGGATCGCGGCCGCCATCGGTCTCATCGCCGACGACGCCATCGTCGTGGTCGAGGACATCGAGCGGCACCTCGAGGAGGGCGATTCCTACCCGGTCCGCTCGTCGCTTCACGCGCTGTGGCCGGCGCTGGTGGGCTCGAGCCTGTCGACGATCATCATCTTCCTGCCGTTCTCGCTGCTGCCCGGCGTCACCGGCGCCTTCTTCAAGCCGCTGGCGCTCACGATGGCGCTGGCCCTGATCGTCTCGTTCTTCGTCGCGGTGCTGGCCGCGCCCGTGGCCGTTGCGGCGCTGGAGGGAATCCGCCAGGGGAGCGAGAGCCGCCGGGAAGGGAGTCCCTTCGCGGACAGCACCGCAGTCCTGAGGTGGGCCGACGGGGGCTCGGGGGCGCTGGAGCCCGAGGGCGACGGAGACGGCCGCCCGCGGCCCGTGTGGCGCCGCATGACCGGATCGATCGACGCGAGCTACCGGTGGGTGTCCGAGCTGTTCATCGACCACGGGAGCGTGGCGGTGGTCGCGCTGCTCCTGCTCCTGGGCGGCGGCTGGCTCGTCTACCGGCACATCGGCACCGACTTCCTGCCGACCATGGACGAGGGCTCCATCATCCTCGACTACTGGACCCCGCCCGGCACCTCGCTCTTCGACACGAACCAGATGCTCGACGAGATCGAGCACAACATCATCATGAAGATGCCCGACGTGGTGAGCTACTCGCGGCGCACCGGCACGCAGCTCGGCTTCTTCATCACGGAGCCCAACACGGGCGACTACGTGATCAACCTGAAGCCGCGCTCACAGCGGCGGCCCATCGACGCGGTGATCGAAGACCTGCGCCAGCGGATCGCGAAGATGGAGCCGGCGATGCGCGTCGATTTCGGTCAGTTCATCGAGGACAACCTCGGGGACCTCACCGGCGGCGAGCCGCAGCCCATCGACATCAAGATCTTCGGCAACGATCCCGCCGTCCTGGAGCAGAAGGCGAAGCAGATCACGAGCATCGTGAGCCACGTGCGGGGCACGGCGGATGCGTTCGACGGCATCACGATCGCGGGCCCCGCGCTGAACATCCAGGTGAAGCCGGACGCCGCTGCGCGCTACGGCCTGACCACGCAGGACATCCACGCTGCGGTGGAGCCCGCCATCTTGGGCACCGTCGTCGACCAGATCCGGGTGGGCGACCGCATGTACCCTGTGCGGCTGTTCGAGCAGCACCGGAGCTCGCTGGGCAACCTGCTCGTCCGCGCCGGCACCGCGCTGATTCCTCTCGGGGACGTCGCCACCATCAGCACGGGTGAGCCCGAGACGGAGATCGACCGCCAGAACCTCAAGACGTATGTGGGGGTGACCGCCCGGCTCTCGGGCCGCGACCTGGGCAGCACGATCGGTGAGATCCAGGACAGCATCCGGAACGAGGTCCAGCTCGGCCCCGGGATGTCCATCCAATACGGCGGCCAATACAAGGAGGAGGAGCAGTCCTTCCAGGAGCTGCTCTATGTGCTCATGGCCGGCGTGGTGCTGGTCGCGCTGCTCGTGCTGTTCGTGTTCGGCGATTGGCGCGCGTCCGTGGTCACGGCCCTCTCGGCCCTCGGGGTGTTGGTCGGATCACTCGGGCTGCTCCTGCTCACCGGCAAGACCCTCAACATCTCCAGTTACGTGGGGGCGATCATGATGGTGGGCATCGTCGGCGAGAACATCATGTTCGTCATCAACAGTGCCCGGCTGGGGATGCGGGAGGGACTCGCGCCCCGTGACGCCTGGCGCTACGCCGCGCACGTGCGCCTGCGGCCCGTAGCCATGACCATCTTCGCCACGGGCTTCGCGCTCCTGCCGCTCGCATTGGCATACGGCGCCGGCTCACAGCTCATGCAGCCGCTCGCCATCGCGGTCATCGGCGGCTTCGTGCTCTCCGGCTGGATCGTGTTGCTCCTGATGCCGGGTCTGTACCACATGCTGGACCGGAAGGGCCGGCTGGGCGAGCTCGATCGGCATTAGGATCCGGCGGCCCGCACCGGCGGGCCGCCGCCGCGACCCCCCGCAGCGCGGACGGGGGTGCCCCTCGGAGCCGTAGGGGGGACACCGCTGGTCCGGGACCCGCGACCTCCGTACAATACGAAGGCAGCGCGAACCGGCGGGCGGGGGCAACCCGCTGCCGGCGGGGTTGCTGCCCGAACGAGGGGGTCCCGTATGACCGAGCCGACCTTTCGCGACCTGAGCCGCGAGGAATGCGAGTCCCTGCTCGCCGTGAACCACGTGGGGCGGCTGGCGTTCACGTTCAAGGACCGCACCGACATCGAGCCCCTCCACTACGTGTACGAGAACGGGTGGATCTACGGCCGCACGGGCGAGGGCAGCAAGCTCACCACCATCGGCCACCATCCGTACGTGGCGTTCGAGGTGGACGAGGTGCGGGGCAGCTTCGACTGGCGGAGCGTGGTGGCCCACGGCACGGTGTACGTGCTGGAGAAGAGCGGGGGCCCGGTGACCGCCGAGGAGTACGACCACGCCGTGGAGCTGCTGCGCCGTGTGATGCCGAAGACGCTGCGCCCCGGCGATCCGGTGCCGTTCCGTACGGTGATGTTCGGCATTCACGTGGACGAGCTGAGCGGCCGCGAGGCGGCGGTGCAGGGCCGGCGGCGGCGCACGCTGCGCGAGCGCAGCACCAAGTAGGGGAAGGGGCGCGCCCGGTGCCGTCCCGGAGACCGGCCCGGCACTACCGTTTGGGACCCGCCCCGTTCATCTTGCAGCATGCGCGTGAGCGGAGGGTTCCTGCCGCCGCTCGCGTCCCACCCGCTTTCTCGACGCTCATGCCGAAGTCCAAGTCTGCCGCGGCCACCGCGGCGCCGGCGTCCGACCCCCCAGTCTCCTCCCTCGCTGTGGCCGATGCGCTCTGCCGCTCCGCCACCGAATGCTGCCGGCAGCACGACCGGGTGGCCCGGATCGTGGAGCGCTCCGAGGTGGAGGCCGAGGTGTCGGCCGCGCAGCACTTCTGCGAGGTCATCCACGACGGGCTCGCCAAGCTGGTGGACAACTACCAGCGCATCGGCGGCGCCCAACCCGGGCGGACGGAGCCGTGGCGCCACCACGCCGACGCAGTCTGGGACGCGGCGCGCGACTACCTGCGCCGCCACAACGCGTGCGACCAGGCCGCACGCAAACTGCAGCGCCACGACTCGCAGCTGCTCGCGGCGCTCGCCATGGAGTTCGAGTTCGAGGCGTCGGCCCTGCTGACGCTCCGCCAAGCCACCGAGGCGTATCGGAAGGAGCGGCCGGAGGCCGTTTGACGAGACGCTCGCACCCCGCCGCATGGAATGAGTACACGCACACCGGCGGAGCCGCGCCCGAACCCCTGGTTCCGGCTGCGCCGCTCCCGCATTCAGGGCACCGGCGCCTTCGCGATCACCGACATTCCCAAGGGCACCCGCCTGATCGAATACGTCGGCGAGCACATCACCAACGCCGAAGCGGACCGCCGCTATCCGGATGACGACCGGAGCCGGCGCCACCACACCTTCCTGTTCACGCTGAACCAGCGCACCGTGATCGACGCCGCCCACGGCGGCAACGCGGCCCGCTTCATCAACCACTCCTGCGACCCGAACTGCGATGCGGTCATCGAGCGCGGCCACATCTGGATCTACGCCATCAAGCCGATCCCGAAGGGCGCCGAGCTCGCCTACGACTACCAGTTCGAGCACGTGCCCGAGTACACGGAAGAGGACCTGGCGTTCTACGCCTGCCGCTGCGGGAGCGCCAACTGCCGGGGCACGATCGTGAAGATCGACCGCCGCCGGAAGCTCACCCGCCGGTGGGAGGAGCGGCAGCGCCGCGCCCCGCACCACCCCGCCAGCCGGCACGCCAGCCGGGGCCAACACCGGTCGTGAC
>JBJKRG010000160.1:0-37272 GCA_046704805.1 Gemmatimonadaceae bacterium | reverse complement strand
GCCCCGCCGAGCCGGACGGCGGGGCCCTGGCCGCCGGGCGACGCGTCGCCGTCGCCACCCTCGACGGGAAGGCGGGACGGATCGTGGACCTCCGGAGCGGGCAGGCCGTGGTGGCCGTGGGCTCGCTCAAGCTGACCGTCCCGCTGGACGCCTTGACGGCACTTCCGGAGCCGCGACCCGAGGAGGTCGGGGTGGCATGGGCGGGCGACCTGCCGGAAGCGCACGTGCCCAGCGAGATTGATCTCCGTGGCCTGCGAGCGGACGAAGCGGAGAGCGTGGTGATGCAAGCGATCGATTCGGCGGTGCGCGCCGACCTACGCATGCTCCGGATCATTCACGGCAAGGGGACCGGTGCTTTGCGCGAGCGCGTCTCGGAGATGCTGAAGAAGGACGCCCGCGTGCGGGATTTCCGGCTCGGCGCCTGGAACGAAGGGGGCGCCGGCGTCACCGTGGTGGCTCTGCAATGATCCCGGACGACGTCGTCGAGCGCGTGGCGGAAGCCGCCGACATCGTGCAGATCATCGGCGAGCACGTGAAGCTGAAGCGTGTAGGGCGTACCTGGCGGGGACCGTGTCCCTTCCATCAGGGCACGCACCCCAACTTCTCGGTGACCCCGGGGGCCGGTTATCGCTGCTGGTCCTGCGGCGAGAAGGGGAGCGTGTTCACCTTCGTCCAGAAGCGGCTGGGCCTCGATTTCGTCGATGCCGTGAAATACGTCGGCCAGAAGGCGGGGATCGAGGTCCGCGAGATCACGCGGCGGCGCGAAGGGCCGGATCCGCGTGAGCCGCTGTGGGAGGCGAACGCGGCAGCGGCGGACTACTTCCAGCGGATGCTCTGGCAGGGGGACGCCGGCACCGCGGCCCGCGACTACCTGGCGCGGCGCGACGTGACGCGCGAACAGGCGGAGCAATTCGGCATCGGTTTCGCACCCCGCGAGATCGGGCTCATGCGGGCGCACCTGCAGACGCTGGGGCTGGACGACGAGCGACAGCTCGCGGCCGGGCTGCTCACACAGCGCGAGGACGTCGAGGAGCCGCGGCCGCGCTTCCGCGGACGGCTGATGTTCCCGATCCACGATGTCCAGGGGCGCGTGGTGGGGTTCGGCGGGCGCCTGCTCGGCCCTGGCGAGCCCAAGTACCTCAACTCCGCGGAGTCCCCCACGTTCTTCAAGGGACGAACGCTCTATGGACTGGGGTGGGCGAAGAACGCGATCCGCCGTGCGGACCGGGTGCTGCTCGTGGAAGGGTACTTCGATTGTGTGCGCCTGATGATGGCGGGGATCCCGGAAGTCATCGCGCCCCTGGGCACGGCCCTCACGGCGGCCCAGGCCGAGTTGCTGCGGCGCTACACGAAGAACGTCTACCTGCTCTACGACAGCGACACGGCGGGCCTCAAGGCGACCTTCCGCGCCGGGGACGAGCTGCTGCGACTGGGGATGTCGGTGCAGGTCGTGACGCTCCCCGAGGGCGAGGACCCCGACAGCTTCGTGCGCGCCCGCGGCCGGGACGCACTGGAGGAAGAGCTCGGCCGCGCCATGGACGTGTTCGAGCGCAAGATCCAGTTGCTGGAGCGGCGCGGCGCCTTCGCCGATCTCCGGCGCAAGCGCCAGGCGATCGACAAACTGCTGCCGACGCTGCGGGCGGTCTCGGATCCGCTCACGCGTGATCTCTACGTGGTGCGCACGGCCGAGGTCGCGGGGGTGAGCCGCGAGTTGCTCGAGCGGGAGATCGGCCACGCCCGGGCTGCCGGGCACGCGCTCCCATCGGAGCCACCGCCGGAGTACGTCGGGCCGCCGGTGGCCGCTGGCGATGCGCGGCGGTCGCGCGCGCGTGACCCGCTCCGGTCCGCCGGGGTGAGGACAGAGTGGGAGCTCGTGCGGGTGATGTTGCACGAACGCGTGTACATCGAGCGCGTGGCCGAGCGGGTCGGGCCGGAGGAGTTCCGCGAACCGTCGCTGCGGGCCATCTATGCCCGGCTGGCCGCCGGGTCGGGTGAGCGCGGCGTCGAGGCGCTCGCGGCCGGCCTCGACGAGGACGCGAACGTGGTGCTGCAGATGCTGCTCGCCGAGGACGGCGGGCTCGAGACGGCCGACCGCACCGTGGAGGACTGTCTGGCGGCGCTGGAAGTGCAGCGCCTCCGTCGGGCCATGTTCGATATCGATCGGCAGCTCCCGCTGGCCACCGGGGCCGAGCAGGACGAACTGATGGTGCGCAAGAAGCAGTTGACGGACGAGTGGCGCTCACTGGGCGGGCGCGGCTGGAAGTCGTTCGAGGGAACACGCCCGTGAACGAGGAGAATGGCTCGTGCATCATGACGTGGTGATCCTGTTGGAGGTCCAGCAGGACGATGCAGCGATCTTCGAATTGGAGGACCAGTTGGCTGCCCTCGCTCCGCGCCTCTCGGCGCTGGAGGCGGAGGCCCGGCGGGCCGAGGAGGCGCTGGGCGAAGCGAACGCCAGCCTCGAGACCGAGGAGAAGCGGCAACGCGATCTCCAGTTCCGGATCGACCAGCACCGCGACTTGCTCAAACGCCACGAGGAGGTGCTGAATACGGTGACGTCGCCGCGCGAAGCGGCCGCGGCGGTGGCGCAGACGGAGCAGGCGCGGCGGATGATCGCCGAAGACGAGCGGGAGATGACCACCGTGCAGTCGCGCCTCGGCGACCTGCGGGCATACGTCGCGGAGCGTGCGGGCGACGTGGAAACGACCCGGGCGGCACAAGCGGAGGCGCGCGATTCGCTCGAAGCCGACCGACGGGCGCTCCAGGACAAGCTGGACGCGGCCCTGGGCGATCGCAACGAGAAGGCCAGGGAAATCCCGCGCAGCCTGCTCGCCCGCTACGACCGCATCCAGAAGCGCCAGCGCTCGGTGGCCCTGTTTGCACTGCGCGGCCAGTCGTGCGGCAACTGCGACACCATGATTCCGATGCAGCGCCGGAACGTCATGATGGGCACCGGCGCTCCGGAAGTCTGCGAGGGGTGCGGCGTTCTGCTGTACGCCGGGGACTGAAGGATGGTTGTTGGGGCCCACGCCGGCCCCTAGCTTTCCGGGGTGAACGCTCCCCACAGTCGGCTGCGAACGCGCAATCGCTGGGTGATGCCCCCGGCGCCGCAGGCGACCGCCGTGGACGCACTGGCTGAGGCCCTCCACCTGCCCGGGGCGGTATGCCGGCTCGTGGCGGCGCGCGGCTACACGGATCCGGAGGCGGCCCGGCGCTTCCTCCGCCCCCGGCTCGATCAGCTCCACGAGCCCTCCACACTGATGGATCTCGACCGTGCGGTGGACCGCCTGGCGCATGCGATCCGCGCCGGCGAGGTGATCCTCGTGCACGGCGACTACGACGTCGACGGCATGTGCTCGACGACGATCATGCTGCGGATCCTCCGCGCCCTCGGCGGCCGAGCCGAACCGTTCATCCCGCAGCGCCTGCGCGACGGCTATGATCTCGGCGACGCCGGCGTACGGGCCGCGCTGGAGGCCGGCGCCCGCATCGTCCTCACCTGCGACTGCGGCACCAGCGCCCGCGAGCCCGTGCGGACGCTGCAGCAGGCGGGTGTGGACGTGATCATCACCGATCACCATCTCCCCGGCGGCCCGCTGCCCGAAGCCTTCGCCATCATCAATCCCCGCCGCCCGGGATGTCCGTCGCCCGATAAGGACCTCGCTGCGGTCGGTGTGGCATTCAAGCTGGCCCTCGCCCTCGCCCGTGCCTTCGGAGAACGCGAAGCGACGGTCTACGAAATGCTCGATCTGGTGGCGTTGGCAACGGTGGCCGACATTGCCCCGCTGCGTGGCGAGAACCGCGTGCTCGTGCGCTACGGCCTGCGGCTCCTGGCCGAGACGCGCAACCTGGGCCTGCGTGCGCTGATCCGCGCCGCTGGCCTCGACCGGAAGCCGCTGACGGCGGGGCGTGTCGGGTACATCCTGGCACCGCGGTTGAACGCGGTCGGCCGGCTCGACCACGCCCTTCGCGGTGTCGAGCTGCTGATGGCCGAGACGGAGGCGGACGCGAACCGGCTGGCGCGCGAATTCGAGGAACTCAACGCCCGCCGGCAGGACATCGATCGCCGGACGCTCGAGACGGCGCGCCGCCTCGTCGAAGGGCTCGATCTCGACGCTACCTACGGCATCGTGCTCGCGGAGGAGGGATGGCACCCGGGGGTGATCGGCATCGTCGCCTCGCGGGTGGTCGAGCAGTTCGGGCGCCCCACCATCCTCATCGCGCTCGAGGGGGAAGGGGGAAAGGGATCGGGGAGGTCGATCTCGCCGTTCGACCTGCACGCTGGGATCAGCCAGTGCCGAGATCTGCTCATCCGCTTCGGCGGCCACCGCTCGGCGGCGGGCATCACTATTTCCCGCGACCGCGTCGACGCCTTCGCGGAACGGTTCAACGACGTGGCCCGGGCCGCACTGACGCCCGAGGACCTCGTACCGGAGTTGCGGGCCGATCTGGAGCTGCCCTTCGATGCCGCCACGGAGCAGCTCGAGGGGCTGCTCCGGCACCTGGAGCCCTGCGGTGCCGGCAACCCCTCGCCCGTGCTGATCGCGCGCGGGGTGACGCTCGCCGCGCCGCCGCGGGCCATCGGGCGCGACGGCCTGCGTCTGACGCTGCAGGGTGGCGGCCATACGTTGGCTGCGATCGGTTGGGGACTGGCGGACCGGCGCGACGAGCTCGACGTCACCCGCCCGATCGACGTCGCCTTCCGCCTGGAGCGCGACGCGTGGAACGGCGAGTCCCGGCTGCAGGCCCGGCTCGTGGATTTCCGGACCTGACGTGCGGATCGTTGCCGGCAAGTGGCGGGGGCGGCGAATCCAGGCGCCGGACGACGACCGCGTCCGGCCCACCGCCGACCGGGTGCGCGAGGCCTGGATGAGCATCGTGGCGCCGTGGGTCCCGGAGGCCAGGGTGCTCGATCTCTTTGCCGGGTCGGGCGCGTTGGGACTGGAGGCGCTGTCGCGGGGGGCGGCGGTGGTCGACCTGATCGAAGAGTCGGCGGCCGGCGTGCGGCGGATCCGGGAGAATGCCCGGCTGCTCGGCGCGGGGGAGGCAGCCGTGGTGCATCGCGCGGATGCACTGCGGTTCATCGCCGGATTGTCCCCGCATGCCTATGATGTCGCGTTCGCCGATCCTCCATACGGGCACGGACTGGCGACGCGGGTCGCCGACGCGTGGATTGCCGTGCCGTTCGCCGATTTGCTCGGCATCGAGCACCGCAAGGACGAGGTGCTGCCGGGCGGCGGCTCGCGGCGCGTCTACGGCGACACGGTCATCACCATCTATCGTGCCGCCTGACGGTGCGCGGGCCCCCGGCCGGGTGCTATCATTCGGCGACGCACGCGCCCCAACGACTCTCACCCTCGCACTGCCATGACGCGCACCGCCGTCTACGCCGGGAGCTTCGATCCGATCACACGGGGGCACGAGGACCTGATGCTGCGGAGCCTCGCCTTCGTGGACCGGCTGATCGTGGCCGTCGCCACGAACGTAGCCAAGCAGCCGCTGTTCTCGGTGGCCGAACGCGTCGACTTCATTCGCGACGTGGTGGCCCGGGAGCCACGCATCGAGGTCCGGGAGTTCTCGGGCCTCCTGGTCGACCTCGCCCGCGAGACCGGCGCCACGGTCTCGATCCGCGGCTTGCGCGCCGTGAGCGACTTCGAGTACGAATACCAGATGGCGCTCATGAACCGGCATCTCTCGCCCAATCTCGAGACGATCTTCATGGTGCCGTCGCTCGACACCACGTTCATCAGCGCGAGCCTGGTGCGGGAGATCGCACGGTTCGGCGGGGACGTGAGCGGTCTGGTGCACGCGGCGGTCGCCGACGCCCTCCGGCAGAAGTTCGCGACGGCATGAACTTTCTGGCCGACGTCCGGCGGCGGGCCGCGGCGCTGCAGAAGCACATCGTCTTCCCGGAGACGGCCGACCCACGGACGCTGGATGCCGTCCGTGCGCTCAAGGCGCAGGACGTCGTCCGGCCCCTGCTGGTTCTCAACCCGGAAGCGCCGGCGTCGCACGCCGCGGCGCGCGCCGCGGGCGTGGACGTCGTGAATCCGGCGACCGACCCGCGCACCGATCAGATCGCGCATCTCCTGTTCGCCGCCCGGCACGAGAAGGGGATGTCGGAGGCCGAGGCGGCGCGCCTGGCCCGAACGCCGCTCTACTTCGCCGACGGGCTCGTGCGCCTCGGCGCGGCCGACGGCTGCGTGGCCGGTGCGTGTCACACCACGGCCGACGTGCTGCGGGCGTCGCTCTCGCTCGTCGGCTGTGCGCCCGGCGTCCACACGATCTCGAGCGCGTTCTACATGGTCGTCCCGCCGTTCCGGGGCACGGAGCACGACGAGGTACTCACCTTCACCGACTGCGCCGTGATCCCGTATCCGACGGTGGAGCAGCTCGCCGACATCGCCGTCGCGGCGGCGCGCGACCGCCGCCGCATCGTCGGCGACGAGCCCGCGGTGGCGTTCCTGTCGTTCAGCACGCGCGGCAGCGCTGCGGGTCCCAGTGTGAACCTGGTCCGGAACGCGCTCCAACTCGCCCGGATGCGCGCCCCCGGCGTGCCCATGGACGGGGAGCTGCAGGGCGATGCCGCGCTGATCGCCGACGTGGCGGGTCGGAAGGCGGCGGACAGTCCGGTGGCGGGGCGGGCGAACGTCCTGGTGTTCCCGTCGCTCGACGCCGGGAACATCGCCTACAAGCTGGTCCAGCGGCTGGCCGAGGCCACCGCCGTGGGCCCCATCGTCCAGGGGCTCCGCCGGCCGTGCAGCGATCTCTCGCGCGGCGCGACGAGCGATGACATTTTTCACGTGGCGGCAGTGACCGCCCTGCAGGCACACGACGGTGCGGCCGCCGCCGCATCGGTCCCCGAGGAGAAGAAGGCATGAGCTTCACCATCACGAAGCGGGACGGCGTGACCATCGTGGCGATCGAGGGCCAGTTGATCGTCAGCAACCGGCAGGACCTGAAGCAGCGGATGCTCGAGGAGCTCGAGGGCGGGGCCCGGAAGCTGCTGCTCGACTTCAGCAAGACGGGCTACATCGACAGCTCCGGCCTCGGCGTGCTCGTGTCGCTCTCCAAGAAGGTCCGGGAGCAGGGTGGGGAGCTCCGCCTCGCCGGACTGAACGACGATCTGCGCACCCTGTTCGAGCTGACGAAGTTGGACACGCTCTTCCAGATCAATGAGTCGCTCGAGCAGGCGCTGGCGAGCTTCTGACGCGGCGGTCCCGACGCCCGACCGGAAACGGCCCGGATGACGAGCCTCCCACCGGAGGGCCGGCCGCGCGTGCTCGAATTCGAGATTCCGAGTGACGTCCGGTTCATCGAGCGCGTGGTCGATGCGGTGCGGATCGAGTGCCGCCGCATGCAGTACGACGAGCGGCACCTGACACTGAACGTGCCGGTGGCGCTCACCGAGGCGCTGTCCAACGCCATCCTCCGCGGCAACCTCGACGATCAGAACAAGTCGGTGCACGTCCGCGCGCATGTCGACCCCCTGCAGCTCGTCATCGAGGTGATCGACCAGGGCGAGGGATTCGATCTCGATTCCTGTGCCCAGGACCCGACCACGCCCGAGCGCCTGCTGCACGAGGATGGGCGGGGGCTGTTCCTGATGCTCCAACTCATGGACGAGGTGGAGCGTGAGCAATCGGGCGGCGGCAACCTCGTGCGCATGACGCTGCGGCGGCCCTCGTGACCGATCTGACCTCGGTCCTCGCGGCGTTCAAGGACGCCACCCGGTGCGATGCCGCGGTCTGGGTGGAACGGGACCCGGCCGGGCCGCCGGTCTGCGAAGCGGCGACGTACCGCGGCCCGCCTCGGGAGCGATGGCCGGGGCCGTCGGAGGGCGCGCAGACCGTGGACACGCCCGGCGGCCCCGCCCTGATCACCGCCGTACCTGGACCGCAGCGCGCGTGGCTCATCGTCGGTCCTTCCCCTTCCAGCCGCGCCGCCCTCGAGACGCACCGCCGTTTCCTCCTGCCCGTCGTCTCGCACTTCCTCCAGGCTTCGCTCGAAGTCGAGCAAGCCGCCGGCGAACTCGCCGAGCGGTACGAGGAGATCAATCTCCTCTACACGATCGGCGAGATTCTCGGGCGGACCGTGACCCTCGAGGAGGCGGCCCACACGATTCTCACGGAGATCAGCGAGACCGTGGGCGCCCGGCGCGCCACGCTGCTCGTCTACGACGCGCCGGCCCGCGAGCTACGCGTCGTCGCCGCCCTCGGCGCCCGTCCCGCGACCCTGCCCGCGATCCCGATCGACGACGACTGCAGCATCACGGCCCGGGTATTCCGCACCATGTATCCGGAGATCGCCGAGCCGGGCGAGAACCCGTGTCCCCGGGAGGAGGCCCACCGCGACGGTGCCATGCTCTCGGTGCCGATCATCTGGACGACCCCGGGCGGTCCCCGGGCCCTCGGCGTCGTCAATCTGTCCGGACATCGCGGCGCGCAGCCGTTCAGCGCCGGCGACCAGAAGCTCGTCGCTGCCATCGCCACGCAGATCGGCACGGCCATCCAGAACGCGCGCCTCGTCCGCGCATCGATCGCGCAGCAGCGACTGGCGCACGAGATGCAGATGGCGCACAACCTGCAGATGAAGCTGCTCCCGGCGGGGATGGAACTGGCCCCCGATGCCGACGCCGCGGCGCGCGTCGTGCCCGCCGAGAGCGTCGGCGGGGACCTCTACAACTTCTTCCCCCTGGGGCGGGGGCAGGTCGGCGTCCTGCTCGGGGATGTGTCCGGGCACGGCTATCAGGCCGCGTTGATCATGGCCCTCGTGATGAGCGCTTCGGCGATCCACGCGAAGACGACGTCGGATCCCGGGGCCACGCTGCGGGCGCTGCTCGGCTCGCTGCGCGACGAGCTGACGGCCACCGAGATGTTCCTCTCCGCCTTCTACGCGGTGATCGACCGCACCAACGGGACCCTGCGCTACGCCAATGCCGGCCACGCCGCGGCCTTCATCGTACACGGCGACGGCGGCGTCGAGCGCCTCGCGGCGCTGGACCCGCCGCTGGGCATGAGTCCCGAGGCGCCGCGAACCGCGAAGCGCCGCTGGAGCGCGGCCGCGGACATCCTGGTGCTGTTCACCGACGGCGTGAGCGACGCGCGGAACGCGGCCGGCGAGCGGTTCGGGGAGCAGCAGGTGCTGGATCTCGTGCTGCAGCATCGGACCGAGTCCGCCACGGGGATCGTGGATCGGGTCTTCGAGGCACTCCATGCCTTCCTCGTGGAAGCCCCCGTCCGCGACGACCTGACGGTGGTCGTGGTGCGCAGCTGAGCGGACCGGTGACCGCGCGGGGAGCCGGGAACGCGGGCAGTGGATACCCGCCGGTGCGAAAGAGTCTGGGCCAGCACTTCCTGCGCGACCCGCGGACGCTCGACCGCATTGCCGACGCGCTGCAACTCACCGGCGAGGAAACGGTGATCGAGATCGGACCGGGACGGGGCGCCCTCACCGACCGGATCGTCCCACGGGCCCGCCGCCTCGTGCTCGTCGAGTACGACCGGCAGCTCGCGGCGCTCCTCCGCGAGCGATATGCCGCGGCGGCCTCGGTGGAGGTGGTCGAAGCCGACGTCCTCGCCACGCCGCTGGGCCCGCTGGCCGGCGGGCCGTACGTTCTGGCAGGCAACGTGCCGTACTACATCACCACGCCGATCGTCTTCCACGCCCTCGCGCACCCCCGTCCGGCACGCGCAGTCTTCCTGGTCCAGCGGGAGGTCGCCGACCGGATGGCCGCCGCCCCCGGGTCGCGGAGCTACGGTGCGCTGTCGGTGAACGTGCAGGCCGTCGCCCGGGTGGAGCGCATCGCGACCGTGCCGGCATCCGCGTTCGTGCCGCCGCCGAAGGTGGAGAGTGCGATCGTGCGGCTGATCCCGCGCTCCGCTCCCGCCGTCGGTCCCGACGAGGAGGAGGGGTACCGGACGCTCGTCCAGCAGGTGTTCGGGCTGCGGCGCAAGCAGATGCGTCGGATCATCCGGTCGATCGCGGGGGTCGACGTCAGCGGAGCGGAAGCGATGCTCGGGGCGGCGGGCATCGATCCCGACACGCGTCCGGAAACGCTCCCGCCGGAGGCCTTCGCGCGCCTGCTGGGGGCCCTGCGGGCTAGTCGCGGTTCGTGAGCGCGAAGGACAGGCCTTCGAGCTCCATTGCCATGTTCACCGTCTTGACGGTCACGTCGGGCGGAACCTGGAGCTGCGCGGGCGCGAAGTTCAGAATGGCGCGAATGCCCGAGTGCACCAGCCGGTCGGCCATGGGCTGCGCGGCTTCCTCGGGCACGGCGAGGACGGCGATGTCCGGGTGATCGTGCCGCACGTCGGACTCCAGGCGGCCGATATCGCGCACCGCCACGCCGTCGAGATTCGAGCCGACGATGGCCGGATCGGTGTCGTAGGCGCCGACGATGACGAATCCGCGTTGCTGGAACCCGTGATGGCGGGCCAGGGCGGCGCCGATCTTGCCGGTGCCGACGATGATGACCCGCCATTCGCGGCCCAGGCCGAGAATTTCCCTGAGCCGACCCGCGAGCTCGGGAACCGAGTATCCGAGGCCCCGCTTTCCGAAGGAACCGAAGAACGACAGGTCCTTTCGGACCTGGGCCGAGGTGGTCCCACCCCGTCGTGCCAGCTCGTCACTGGAGATCGTGGTCAGCCCGTGTCCCTCGAAGTCCTCGAGGAAGCGCAGGTAGGCGGACAACCGTCGAACCGTCGAATCGGCAATGTGTTTCACGGTCGCAGGGTGCTTGTGAATTGATTCACAAGATACATCCGTGGACACGGAGGCACCAGCCGGGGGCCGAGGCGCCCGGTTAGCTTTGGGCATGCCCGTACACGTCACCTCGGAGATCGGACCGTTGCGGGGGGTGCTCGTCCACACGCCGGGGCGGGAGTTGCTCGCCGTCACCCCCAGCACTCGCGAGGACTACCTCTACGATGACATCATCGACGCCGAGGCGGCCCAGCGGGAGCACCGCCGGTTCATCGCCCTCCTGGAGCGCTTCGCCACCGTGTACCAAGTGAGCGACCTGCTCGAGCAGGTGCTGGCCAATCCGGCGGCCCGGGACCAGCTCATGCGGGCGGCAATGGACATCGTCCCCTCCGAGCCCCTGGCGCGGGACCTCACCGCGCTGGACCCGCCGGCGTTGGCCCGTATGCTCATCGAGGGGCGCGAGGAGGGGCAGGGCCCGCTGGCCAAGGCGCTCAACGAGCCGGGCTACTCGCTCCCGCCGCTGCCCAACCTGTTCTTCACCCGCGACAGCGCGATCGTGGCCGGCGACCACGTGCTGGTGGGCTCGATGCGGTACGGCATTCGCTGGCCCGAAGAACTGATCATGAAGTCGCTGTTCACGCACCACCCGGCGCTGGCCAACGCCGGGGTGCTGTTCGACGGAGCGGCGGAGCGGCGGACCAACCACACCCTCGAGGGTGGGGACGTCCATCCCCTGCGCCGCGACCTCGTGGTCATCGGGTTCAGCGAGCGGTCGAGCCCGGCCGCCATCGATCAGCTCGCGGCGCTCTTCTTCGCCCAGACACCGGTCACGGACATCATCGTGGTCGTGATGCCGAAGCAGGACACGGCCATCCACCTCGACATGGTGTTCACGCAGGTGGACCGCGACCTGTGCGTCGTCTATCCGCCGCACTTCATCGGTTCCGAACGACTGAGCGTGCTGCACTGGCACAAGGGGAGCGCGCAGCTCCGGGAGATGCCCAATCTGTTCGCAGCACTCGCGGCCTGCGAAATGCCCATGCAGCCCGTGTTCTGCGGCGGCGAGCGGCGGACGTCACAGGAGCGCGAGCAGTGGGCCTCGGGGTGCAACTTCCTGGCCCTGCGACCGGGACTCGTGCTGTCGTACCAGCGCAGCGAGAGCACCCTGCGGGAGATGGAGCGGATGGGGTTCACGCTGGTTTCCGGGGTCGCGTACCTGACCGGGCAGGTGTCGATCGACGACGCCGAACGGGCGGTCATCACGTTCGAGGGTTCGGAGCTGGTGCGGGCCGGCGGCGGGCCGCGATGCATGACGTGTCCCGTGGTCCGGGACGACCCGTGGGTCTGATCGGCCCCGACGCGCGGCTGGCCCGGCTGTCGTACGTCGTCGTGGATCTGGAGACCACGGGGACGTCGCACGGCCGAGGCGACCGCGTGACGGAGGTCGCGGCCGTGGTCGTGCGCAACGGCCGCGTGCAGGAGAGCTTCTCGACGCTGGTGAACCCCGAACGGCCCATCCCCCGCTACGTCACGTCTCTCACGGGGATTTCGTGGAACATGGTCCGGGACGCCCCACGGTTCGCCGATGTGAGTGGGGAGTTGCGGCGGCGGCTGAGCGGGCATGTGTTCGTGGCCCACAACGCACCGTTCGACTGGGGCTTCCTGAGCATGGAGATGGCGCGGGCCGGCGAGGAGCCGCTGGACAATGCGCGGCTCTGCACCGTGCGGCTGGCCCGCCGGCTGCTCTCGCATCTGCCGCGCCGCTCGCTCGACCACGTGACCGCGCATTATGGTATCATGGTCGAGGACCGGCACCGGGCACTGGGCGACGCGCTGGCGACTGCCCAGGTGCTCACGCGGCTGCTCGACGACGCCTATACCCGCGGATGCGACACCTGGAGCGATCTCGACCGACTGCTGCACCCGGGGCTCTCACTACGGCGGCACCGGTCGGCGCTCCCCGGACCCGCCACCGACGACTGGACGGCATGAGCATGAGACCCCTGGTTGAGACGCGTACGATCGGCAAGTGGAAGGTCCACGCCATCCAGGCGGGCGGGGTGAAGCTCGACGGCGGGGCCATGTTCGGCGTCGTCCCGAAGCCGCTGTGGGAGCGGCGCATCCCCGCCGACGAGCGGAACCGCATTCAGATGGGGATGCGGTGCCTGCTCATCGAGCACGAGCGGGGGTTGGTGCTCGTGGACAACGGGCTCGGGAATAAGGAGTCGGCGAAGTTCCACGACATCTACGGGATCGAGAACGCCGGCGCCGACGGCCGCACGCGGCTCGAGGACGGGCTGAAGCAGCTCGGCGTCTCGGCCGACGACGTGATGCTGATGATCGACACCCACCTCCACTTCGATCACGGCGGGGGGAACACCTACGCCGACGCGGAAGGGCAGGTGCGGCTCACGTTCCCGCGGGCCCGCTACGTGATGCAGCGCGCCGAGTACCTCTGGGCGACCAACACCAACGAACGCACGGCGGCGAGCTATTTCCCGCACAATTTCGATCCGGTCATGGAGTCGGGCCGGCTGGAGATGGTACAGGGGGAGGTCGAGATCCTCCCCGGCATCACCGTCATGCCGACGCCGGGCCACACCCCGGGCCACCAGTCGGTGCGCCTCGACTCCGGGGGGGAAACGGCCCTCTTCGTGGCGGACCTCTGCCCGACGGCCGCCCACCTGCCGCTGCCGTGGATCATGGGGTACGACGTGGAGCCGATGGTGACGCTGGAGACCAAGCGGCGGATTCTCAAGGCGGCTCACGAGCAGGAGTGGCTGGTGATCTTCGAGCACGATTGGACGAACGCCTGGGGGCGGGTGCTGCACGACGGGAAGGCGTACGGGTTCGAGGCGGGATAGGGCTCGCCGGGGCGGACTTGACGGGTGAGGTGGCCGCCCCTAAGTTGCTGCCACACAATTTGCTAAGCGAAACGACGGGCTGTCGTTTCCACCCTCCGGCCCTTTGCCCCCCCGCGAAGGCGTGCTGCAGGTGTCCAAGCCGGATCGCCACGCTCTCCGAATGTCGGAAGCCGGCGCCGTCGTGCGGACCCTGGGAGGGTCCGCATTTTTGTCTTCAGAACGAGGGTTTTGCTATCCAGGACACCACCAAGCGCGTGCGGGTCAACCGCCAGATCCGCCTGAGTCCGGTCAGAGTGATCGGTGCCGATGGCTCCCAGTTGGGCATTCTCGAAGTCGACGCGGCACTCCGGTTGGCGGAAGATCAGGGGTTGGACCTGGTCGAGGTCGCTCCCACCGCTCGGCCCCCCGTGGTTCGGATCATGGACTACGGCAAGTACAAGTTCGAGATGGCCAAGCAGGCCCGGGTGGCGAAGAAGAAGCAGCACGTGATCGAGCTGAAGGAGGTCAAGTACCGACCGGGCATCAACGATCACGACTTCGATACCAAGACACGGCACGCGCGCCGGTTCCTGGAAGACAAGAACAAGGTCAAGGTGACCATGATGTTTCGTGGTCGCCAGGTCACGCATCCGGAGCTCGGCCAGGCCGTGCTGGAGCGCGTGGCCACGTCCCTCGCCGACGTCGGCAAGATCGAGAGCGCGGGACGGCTGGAAGGGAAGTCCATGACGATGATCCTCACGCCGAGATAAGCGAGCAGGCCATGCCGAAGATGAAGACGCACCGTGGGGCCGCGAAGCGGTTCAGCGTCACGGGGAGCGGGAAGGTGAAGCGCTACAAGGCGCACAAGAGCCACATCCTCACCAAGAAGACGTCCAAGCGGAAGCGCCGCCTCCGCCAGTCGGGGCTCATTGCCACGAACGGCGAGGTGAAGAACATCAAGCGCCTGCTGCAGGCGTAAGGAGAGAGACCCATGCCTCGCGCCGTATCGAACGTCCCGCGCCTCAAGCGCAAGAAGCAGGTCATGAAGTCGGCCCGCGGCGCCTTCGGCGCCCGCAGCAAGCTGTGGAAGGCCGCCAAGGAAAACGTCGAGCGTGGCTGGAAGTACGCGTACCGCGACCGGAAGAACAAGAAGCGCGATTTCCGGCGGCTGTGGATCACGCGCATCAACGCCGGCGCCCACCAGCATGAGTTGACCTACGCCACCTTCATCAACGGGCTCCGCAAGGCCGGCATCGAGGTCAACCGGAAAATTCTGGCTGATCTCGCCGTGCACGATCCGGCGGCGTTTGCGGCCCTCGCCGACAAGGCGCGCTCCGCGTTGAACGCAGCGTAAGTTCCAATCCTGCGACTCCACGGCGGCAGCGCGGCCTCGGTCCGCGCTGCCGCCGTTTTCTTTGCTCCGATCCCCGCACCATCCGCGTTCACCCATGCGCCTGTCCGAACGACCCTCGCTCGACGACTACCGCACGCACATCTCCGGGATGGCGGTGGACGGCCTCGCCGCCATCGGCGACGCCGCGGACCTCGATGCCCTCGAGGAGGCCCGGGTGCGTTACCTGGGCGACCGTCGCGGCGAGTTGCTCGAATTCCAGCGCGCACTCGGCGCCATCGACCGGGCCGCGAAGCCCGAAGCCGGCAAGCTGTTCAACACGGTCAAGCGCCAGTTGGAGCAGGCGCTGGCCGAGCGGCACGCCGAGCTGTCACGGGCGTCGGCCGCCTACACCCCGCCGCCCGATCTCACCATGCCGGCGCGCCGCCGGTGGGTGGGGGCCAAGCATCCGGTCACGCTGGTGATCGAGGAGATCGCGGGCATCTTCCGCGAGCTGGGGTTCACGATCGCCCTCGGCCCCGAGGTCGACACGGAGTGGTACAACTTCACGGCGCTCCACTTCCCGGCCAACCACCCGGCCATGGACATGCACGACACGCTGTACGTGCGCGACGAGGTGCTGCTCCGCACGCACACCTCTCCGGTGCAGGTTCGCACGCTGCAGCGGTATCCGCCCCCCATCCGCATCCTCGCTCCGGGCAACTGTTATCGCCGCGACTTCTTCGACGCGTCGCACGCCCCGATGTTCGCCCAGATCGAGGGGCTCAGCGTGGACGAGGGGATCAGTTTCGTGGATCTCAAGGCCACGCTCGCGAATTTCGCCGAGCGCTTCTTCGGGACCGCGCGCGTGCGCTTCCGGCCCAGCTATTTCCCCTTCACGGAGCCATCCGCCGAGATGGACATCGAGTGCCAGCTCTGCCACGGTGCCGGCTGCAGTGCCTGCAAGGGCACGGGGTGGATGGAGATTCTCGGCTCCGGCATGGTGCACCCCGCAGTGCTCGACGCGGCGGGGGTCGACAGCGAGAAGTACACGGGGTGGGCGTTCGGCATGGGTCCGGCCCGGATTGCCCAGCAGCGGTACGGTGTGGGTGACATCCGCGTGTTCTACGATTCCGACGTGCGCTTCCTGGAGCAGATCGCCGAATGAACGTGTCGTATGAATGGCTCCGCGCCTTCGTCCCCTTCGAGGAGACACCGGCTCAGCTTCGGGATCTGATCACGGCGCACGCCGCCACGGTCGACGACCTGCTCCTGCTGCGCCGTGATCTCGCCGAGATCGTCGTCGCCCGGGTGGTCGAGGAGGCCCCACACCCGGATTCCGACCACCTCCACGTGACCAAGGTCGACGACGGGAGCGGCGAGCTGCTCGACGTCGTGTGCGGCGCAGCGAACGTGACGGCGGGGAAGCTGTATCCGTTCGCGCACGTCGGCACGGTGATCCCGACCGGTCTCAAGCTCGAGAAGCGCAAGATCCGCGGGCAGCTCTCCAACGGCATGCTGTGCTCCGAGCGGGAGTTGGGACTGGGGGAGGACCATGAAGGGATCATGGAGCTTGCCGTCGATGTGCCGCCGGGGACGCCGCTGCTCGAGGCGTTGCCCCTCAGCGACACCCAGCTGGTGATCGACGTGCTGCCCAATCGCCCCGACCTGTTGTCCCACCTCGGGGTCGCCCGGGAGATCGCGGCCGCCACGCAGCAGCCGTTGTCGCTGCCGACACTGCCCGGTGAGCCGCCGGAGTGGGACGAGCCCCCGCACACCACGGGGGAAGGGGAAACGGCCGGCGTCGCGCTGCGCATCGACCACGCGCTGGCCCCGCGCTACATGGGACTGGTCGTCCGCGGGGTGAAGGTCGGGCCGAGCCCCGAGTGGCTCGTGCGGCGGCTGGAGAGTGTCGGGGCGCGCTCGATCAACAACGTCGTCGACGCCAGCAACTACATCCTGCACGAGCTGGGGCAGCCCACACACGCCTTCGATCTGGCCACGCTCGCCGGCGACACCGTGATGGTCCGTCCGGCGAAGCGGGGCGAGAAGATCGTCACGCTCGACGGCATCGAGCGGACCCTCGACGAATCGATCACCGTGATTGCCGACGCCGAGCGCCCGCAGGCCGTGGCCGGCGTGATGGGCGGACGCGACAGCGAGGTCACCGACGCGACCACGGACCTGTTTCTCGAGGTCGCCGTGTTCGATCCGCCGCGCACGCGGGGCGGCCGCCAACGCCTGGGGCTCAGCACGGACGCCAGCTACCGGTTCGAGCGCGGGGTGGACTTCGCGCTGCCCCCGCTGGCCCTGAGCCGGCTGGCGCAGATCATCCTCCGGGTGGCCGGGGGACAGGTGGCCGGCCCGCCGGCCGACGTGCTCGCCGCCGTGCCACTCCCCCGTGCCATCGTGGTTCGATCCGCCCGGGTGGCGAAGGTGCTCGGTGCCCGCGTGCCCAGCGTCGAGGCGGCGGCCGGCCTCACGGCGATCGGCTTCACCGTCGACGTGGATGGCGAGGGCGAGCTTCGGGTCGTCCCGCCATCGTGGCGGCCCGACGTGGTCGCCGAAATCGACGTCATCGAGGAGATCGCTCGCCAACGCGGCTACGACTGGTTCCCCGCCGAGATCCGGCCCTTCCGGCCGGGGACGTCGCCGGACGATCCCATCTGGACGCAGGCGGCGCGGGTGCGCGAGGCGATGGTGGGGCTCGGGCTGCTCGAAGCGCGCCCGATGCCGTTCACGGGCGGGGACGGGAGCGGCGGCGCCGAGGAGCGGTTCGTGCGCGTGGCGAACCCCCTCGCCGAGGATGAGCCGTATCTGCGCCGGGACATCCTCGAGACGCTGGCCCGGCGGGCCGAGGACAATCTCAGCCACATGCAGGGAAACGTTCGCCTCTTCGAGATCGGATCGGTGTTCCATCCGACACCGACAGCCATGCCGCGAGAGGTGGTGCGCCTGGGCGTCCTCGTGATGGGCGACCGTCAACCTGCCCACTTCGCCTCGCCCGGCGGAGCGGCCTTCGACGAGTGGGACGTGAAGGCGATCGCGGAGCGGGCCGGGCGCGCCGCCCACCCGGGGGCGGTACTGGTGCTCGTCCCCGGCAACGGGAACTGGCTCTGGCGGGTGACCGCAGACGGGCGGGACGTGGGCGGCGTATGCCACGTGGAGCTCGACGCACCGGTGTGGGCGGCGCCGGCGTTCGGCGTGGAGCTCGATCTGGCGGAGATGTGGAATGCGCCGGTTGCCCCGCCGGGCAGGCATGCCCACGGCGAGGCCGCGCCGGTGCCGGCTCGGCGTTTCACCCGGTACGTGCCCGTGCCGGCGACCCCGGCGGCGGAGTTCGATCTCGCCCTCCTGGTGCCCGACGGGGTGCCGGCGGCCGACGTCGAGGCGTCCATCCGGCGCGCCGGTGGAGACCTGCTCGAGCGGCTCCAACTGTTCGACCAGTATATGGGGAAGGGTATCCCCGAGGGGACGCGGAGCGTCGCCTGGCGGTTGACCTTCCGGCATCCGGAGCGCACTCTACGCGAGAAGGAGATCGAGGGCCGGCGCTCCAAGATCCTGAGCGTTCTCGACAAGGAGCTTCATGTCCGACAGCGAACGTCCTGAGGTGGCGGCTTTCCGGGAGCTCGAAGCCCTGGTGCGAAGCCTGGGCAACGAGTTGGCGGGGATGCGGCGCCGCGCCCTCCTCGCCGAGGCACAGCTCAAGGAGGGTGGGAGTGCGGGCGCCGACGCACCGGTGAAACCGAAGCTGGCCGAGCGGATCGCACGCCTCGAGCGAGAGAATGCGCAGCTGCGCGAACGCCTGCAGCAGGCACGGGAGCATTCGAAGGTCATGCTCGACCGCGTACACTTCCTGCGACAGCAGGCGCAGACGCGGAGGAGCCGGTGACGCCCAAGCAGTCGGTGAAGGTCTCGATTCTCGGGGAGGAGTACACGATCCGGAGCGACGTGCCGCCCGAGAAGACGAAGGCCATCGCGAAGTACCTGGACCAGGCGATCCGGAGCGTGATGGATGCCGGGCGGGTGCTCGACACGCAGCGGGCGTCGATCCTGGCGGCGCTGCAGATCACGAACGAGCTGTTCGATGCGCGCGACGATGCCCGGGAGGTCGGGGCTTCGATGGCGGCGCTCAGCGACGACGTCCGGCGGTGGCTGCCGCCGGCGAAGCGCGGGGCGTAGGGGCAGGGGGCCGGCAGTCGCCATGCGGGGCGTCGTCGGACTGCTCGCCGTCCTGCTGACGGCCTCGGGCATCGCGCCCTGTGCGGCCGCCCAGCGTCCCGCTCCGCCGCGGATTCGCGCCGTGGTGTTCTCCGGTGAACATCTTCTCCACCGGATCGCGATCACCGATACCGTCGTCGTGGCCGAGCTGCTGTCCTCGGTCCGCGATCCGATGACCGACCCGTCGCGCTCGCTCGCCTACCGTCCGTACATCGACGTCGCACTGTTCCAGGCGAATCCGCTCTCCGCCGCGATGCCGCTGCAGCGCGTGCCGGTCGCCGATGCCGACGGGCACGCCCGGTACTATCCGGCCTACGGGGACGAGGCGGCCTTCTGGGTGTTCGAGGACGACGCCCACGAACCCCACCCCGTCCGGTACGTCCTCCAGACGGGGCTCGACCTGCTGCAGCGCCACGGGATCCCGGTCCGGCTCCGGCCGGGGGAGTGACCCTCCCCTAGCGGTACTCCTCCATCAGCGCCTGGAGTGCGGCGTTGCCGGGGCAGAGGGCATCGTATGGCAGCTCCACCAGCGGGGTGGCGGCCGTCCGGTTGACGGTGTGCATGTCCCGCGTGCTCTCGTCGATGTAGAGCAGTCCGGTCACGACCTCACCGCGCTCCTGGTGCCGGCGCACGTGCGCATAGGCTGCGTCGCGGTCGGTGGGATCGTAGTCGTCGCCGGTCTTTCGGAACCGGACGACGCTCCCATCGTGCATCGTGATGGACATCGTGTCGCCGCCGCCTTCGGGAGCCCGGATCTCGCGGCGCACGGGTACGAAGTCCACGGGGGCCAGCTCCTCGTAGTGCTCGCGCGTGTAGCGGTAGCTCTTCGTGGAGCCCACGTGGTCGTTGAAGCTCACGCAGGGTGAGATGATGTCGATGAGCGCGAAGCCACTGTGGCGCAGTCCGGCCTTGATCATCGGGACGAGCTGCGCCTTGTCTCCCGAGAACCCGCGGGCCACGAACGTGGCCCCCAGGCTCAGCGCCAGCAGCACCGGATCGATGGGCCGCTGCTCGTTCTTCTCTCCCTTCTTCGAGGTCGAACCGACGTCGGCGGACGCCGAGAACTGACCCTTGGTCAGGCCGTACACGCCATTGTTCTCGAGGAGGTAGAGCAGGTTGACGTTCCGCCGCATGGCGTGACTCAACTGCCCCAGTCCGATCGAGAGCGAGTCGCCGTCCCCCGAGACGCCGATGTACACCAGATCGCGGTTCGCGGCGTTGGCGCCGGTCGCCAGCGACGGCATGCGGCCGTGCACGCCGTTGAAGCCGTGCGACTGGCGGAGGAAGTACGCCGTGGTCTTCGACGAGCAGCCGATGCCGCTCATCTTGGCGGCGCGATGCGGCGGCAGGTCGAGCTCCCAGAAAGCCTGGACGACCGCAGCGGTGACCGAGTCGTGTCCACAGCCGGCACAGAGGGTCGACATCGCCCCCTCGTAGTCGCGCCGGGTCAGGCCGAGGCCGTTCTTGGGGAGGCCCGGGTGCCGGACCGGGGGCTTGGCAATGGAGGTCATGCGACCGCTCCCTGGAGGTGGGCCGTCACGGCGTGCACCACCCGCTGTGCCGTGAGGGGCAGCCCGCCGTAGTCGAGAATGGGGATGAGGTGATCCCGCGGCACGCCGGTCTCGATGGTGAGCATCGAGCGCAGCTGGGCGTCGCGGTTCTGTTCGATGACGAACACGATCTCGTGCTCGTTCAGGAAATCGGTCACGGGCGTGTCGAACGGGAAGCCACGGATGCGCATGTAGTCGGCCTTCACACCCTGCGCGAGCAGCCGGTCCACGGCCTCGAGCACTGCGGCGTGGCACCCGCCGATGGACACGAGCCCCACCTCGGCGCCGGGCTGGCGGTGGAACTCGGGGGCGGGCACCGCGCGGGCCGCCCCGTCGATCTTGCGGGCGATGCGGTCCACGACCTCCTGGTACGCCTCGGCATCCTCGGTATACGCCGCGTTCTTGTCGTGTCCCGAACCCCGGGTGAAGTAGGCCCCCTTCGCCCCGACGCCGGGGAGCGTGCGGGCGGCGATCCCGTCCCCGTCCACGTCGGTGTAGCGCGCGAATTTCTGGATGCGCTCCAGCTCCTCGGCCGACAGGACCTTGCCGCGATCCGGTACATACGTGTCGTCCCAGGCCAACCGCGGCACCATCCAGTCGTTCATGCCGATGTCCAGGTCGGAGACCACGAAGACGGGCGTCTGATAGTGCTCGGCGAGGTCGAAGGCCTCGCGGGCCATGGAGAAGCACTCCCCCGGATTGGCCGGGTAAAGGGCGATGTGCTTCGTGTCGCCGTGTGAGGCGTACGCCACGGACATCAGATCGCCCTGCTGCGTGCGCGTCGGCATGCCGGTGGACGGACCGGTACGCTGCACGTCGAAGAACACCGACGGCACCTCGGCGTAGTAGGCGAGCCCGATGAACTCCTCCATGAGCGAGATGCCGGGGCCGGCTGTGGAGGTGAAGGCACGGGCGCCGGCCCATCCGCCACCGATCACCATGCCGGCGGCCGCCAGCTCGTCCTCGGCCTGGATCATCGCGTACCTGCGCTCGCCGGTCTCGGGGTCCACGCGGTAGCGCTCCCCGAACATCTTGAAGGCCTCCATGAGGGAGGTCGACGGCGTGATCGGATACCAGGCGCCCACGGTGGCCCCAGCGAACACGCATCCCAGCGCGGCGGCGGTGTTGCCGTCGATGACGATCGAGTCCCGGGTGGCGCTCATCCGCTCGAGGTGGATCGGCAGGGGACACGTGAAATGGGCCACCGCGTAGTCGTGTCCCAGCGCCATGGCGCGGAAATTGGCATCGAGGAGCGACGTCTTCTTCGCGAACTTCTCGCGCAGCATCTCGCCGACGACGTCCATGTCGAGGTCGAACAGCGCCGCCAGCGTGCCGGTGTACACGATGTTCCGGAGCAGGGTGCGGGCGCGGTCCCCCTCGAAATTCTCGACGCACATCGCGCCGAACGGCACGCCGAGGAGCGTGACGTCCTCGCGGACGAGCGACGGATCGAGCGGCCACGACGAGTCGTAGACCAGATAGCCGCCGGTCCGCACCGCGGCCACGTCCTGCGGGTATGTCGACGTGTTGAGCGCCACCACGAGGTCGATCGCCTCGGGACGTGCCGTGTATCCGTCCCTGCTCACCCGGATCTCGTACCAGGTCGGCAGTCCCTGGATGTTGGATGGGAAGATGTTCTTTCCCGACACCGGGACCCCCATGCGGAAGATCGCCTGCATCAGGAGGCCGTTGGCGCTGGCCGACCCGGTGCCGTTCACCGTCGCCATCTTGAACGCGAAATCGTTGACGCCGCTCATGCGACGCTCCGGCCCGCGTAGGCCCGTACGAGCTCGAACTTCGCCATGTCCCACGCCGCCGTCGGGCAGCGCTCGGCACAGAGCCCGCAGTGCAGGCAGACGTCCTCGTCCTTGACCATGATCCGTCCCGTTTGCGGCAGGGGCGCCGAGGCGTAGATCGCCTGCTGGAGGTTCTCGGCGGGCGCCGAGAGGTGCCGGCGGAGGTCGGCCTCGCCGCCGGCATCGTGGGTGATCGTCAGGCAGTTCACCGGGCACACGTCGACGCACGCATCGCACTCGATGCACAACTTCGCCGTGAAGTCCGTCTCGATGTCACAGTTGAGGCAGCGCTGCACCTCGCGCGCCGTCTGCTCGGGGGTGAACCCGAGCTCGACTTCCACCGCCACGTCCGAGAACCGCTTGACCAGCTCTTCGTGCTGCATCTGGGCGCGCGGCGACGGGTTGTAGTCGTTGTGGTAGCTCCAGGCCTGCATGCCCAGCTTCGCGCTGACCAGGTTCATCCCGTCGGCCGGCCGCTCCGTGATCGGGATGCCCTGGCAGTAGTTGTGGATCGAGATCGCCGCCTGGTGGCCGTGCTCCACCGCCCAGATGATGTTCTCGGGCCCCCACGCCGCGTCGCCGCCGAAGAACACCCCGTCGCGCGTGCTCTGGAAGGTTCGCCTGTCCACGACCGGCATGTCCCACTTGTCGTCGAATTCAAGGCCGATGTCCCGCTCGATCCACGGGAAGGCGTTGTCCTGGCCGATCGCCAGGATCACCGCGTCGCAGGGAATGATCGTCGTGCCCACGACACGGCTCTTCTGCCGGCCGTCGGTGATCGTCCACTCGAGCTGCTCGAACTCCATGCCCACGAGCGTGCCGTTCTCGATCACGAATCGCTTCGGGGAATGGTTCTCGATGATCTCGACGCCCTCCTCCTCGGCGTCCTCCAGTTCCCAGGGCGACGCCTTGAAATAGGGACGTCCGCGCCGGGCGACGACCTTGACGTCCCGGCCGCCGAGCCGTTTCGACGTGCGGCAGCAGTCCATGGCCGTGTTGCCGACGCCGATGATCAGGACGCGCGGCTCGATCGACGTGATGTGCCCGAAGTGCACCGAGCCGAGCCAATCGATGCCGATGTGGATCCTGTCGGAATCCCGGCGCCCGGGAATGTCGAGTTCCTTGCCCTTGGGTGCACCGCTTCCCACGAACACGGCGTCGTAGTCCTCGTCCAGCAGCGCCTTGAGGCTGTCCACGGGAGAATTGAGGCGCAGGTCGACACCCATGTTGATGATATTGTCCACTTCCTCGTCGAGCACCGCTGCCGGCAGCCGGAACGCGGGAATGTTGTAGCGCATGAGCCCGCCCGCCTGGGAGAGCTTCTCGAACATCACACACTCGTACCCCAGCGGGATCAGGTCGTTGGCAACGGTCAGCGACGCCGGGCCGGCCCCGATGAGTGCGATCCGCTTGCCGTTCTTCCGCTCGGGGGCGCGCGGGAGCCGGTCCTGCACGTCGTCGCGGAGATCGGCGGCCACGCGCTTCAGCCGGCAGATGGCCACTGGCGTGCCGTCCACGCGGCCGCGGCGGCAGACCGGCTCGCAGGGGCGGTCGCACGTGCGGCCGAGGATGCCCGGGAACACGTTCGACACGCGGTTCAGCATGTACGAGTCCGTATACCGGCCCTGCGCGATTAACCGAATGTATTCAGGGACGTTCGTGTGGGCCGGGCACCCCCACTGGCAGTCCACAACCTTATGGTAATACTGTGGATCGCTGACGTCGGATGGATTCATTGACGGGTTTCCTATGGCGTTGACCACGTGCAGTCTCGCGGGCCATGGATCAAATGGCAAGCGGTGGCACGTCCCCGGGGAGCGGGGGATCCGCCAGCGATTTCGTCGCGGCGCTGCGGGCGACCGACGCACGCGCGGACCCTGCACAGTGCCCGATGGTCACGCCCAATCAGGCCGCCTTCCGAGTGGAGCGGGCTGAGGTCGCGCCCACTGGAGAACCGCCTCGGATTGCCTTTTCTTCCTCTGGCGGGTAGGTTTGGTTGGAGCACCCGTGTGCGTCGTAGGTTCAAGCGAGCTTAGGAGTTAGGCCGCCCCGCCTCATGCCCTTCGTCGGTGTGGGGCCGGGATATGGGCCGCGGGCGCGCTCTCCGGCGCGTGGTTCTTCCCGTTTCCGCGGCCGTCGTCCGCGGTGGAGCATAGATCCCAGATGAACGTCACCGCGCTTTTCGCCGGCCTCGGCGCACTGATCATCGCGTCGCCGGCGTTTTTCGTGATCGGCCGGCGCGCCGGACGTGCTGCGGAGCTCCGCCGCCAGGCAGACGCGAAGTCCACGGCCGAAGAGGTGGCGAAGCGCGTCGTGGACGACGCGGAACGGGAAGCGGAGAACCTGCGCAAGAGCGCCATCGTCTCCGGCAAGGAAGAGCTGATCAAGCTCCGGGAAACGTTCGAACAGGAGGCGCGGGGCCGGCGCGAGGAGGTCGAACGCGAGGAGCGGCGCCTCGAAGAGCGGGAGTCGCAACTCGATCGGAAGTTCGACGCCCTCGACCAGCGCGACAAGGAGCTGAGCCGCCGCCTCAGCGACTTCGGACGGCGCGAGAAGGCGGTCGGCGAGCGCGAGGCGGATCTGGAGAAACTGGTCGGCGAGGAGCGGCGCCGGCTCGAGCAGCTTGCCGGCATGTCGGCTCAGGACGCCAAGCACGAGCTCATCCGGCGGATGGAGGAGGAGGCGCAGGCGGACGCGGCGAATCAGATCCGCGAGATCCGCGAGACCGCCCGTCGGAATGCCGAGCGGGAAGCCAAGAAGATCGTGGCCCTGGCGATCCAGCGGGTGGCTGCTGACCACACGGCGGAGACCACGGTTTCAGCCGTGTCGCTCCCCAACGACGAGATGAAGGGCCGCATCATCGGCCGTGAGGGGCGGAACATTCGCGCCTTCGAGCTCGCGACCGGCGTGGACGTGATCATCGACGATACCCCCGACACGGTCGTGGTCTCCTGCTTCGACCCGATCCGGCGTGAGGTGGCGCGGCTGGCCCTCGAGAAGCTCGTTTCGGACGGCCGCATCCATCCGGGGCGCATCGAGGAACTCGTCAACAAGGCCCGCCGGGAAATCGACACGCAGATGGTCGAGATCGGCGAGGAGGCTGCGTACGAGACGGGCATTCACGGGCTGCACCCGGAACTGATCAAACTGGTGGGCCGGATGCACTGGCGCACGAGCTACGGCCAGAACATCCTGCAGCATTCGAAGGAGGTCGCCTGGCTGGCCGGGATCATGGCTGGCGAGCTCGGGCTCGACTCGGCCATGGCCAAGCGCGGGGCGTTGCTGCACGACATCGGGAAGGTGCTCACCCACGAGCACGAGGGCACGCATGTGCAGCTCGGCGTCGAAGTGGCGACCAAGTACGGCGAGCATCCGCTGGTCGTCAACTGCATTGCCGCGCACCACGACGACGTGCCGCACGAGAGCGAGATCTCGGTGCTGGTGCAGGCGGCGGATGCGATCTCGGGGTCGCGCCCCGGCGCGCGGCGCGAGGCGTTCGAGACGTACGTGAAACGGCTGGAGGGGCTGGAGCGGATCGCCTCGAGCTACAAGGGCGTCGAACGGGTGTTCGCCATCCAGGCGGGACGCGAGGTGCGGGTGATCGTGACTCCCGAACAGGTCGACGATCCGCGTATGACGACCCTGTCGGAGGAGATCGCGCGGCGCATCGAGACGGAGCTGCAGTACCCGGGCCAGATCAAGGTGGTGCTCATTCGCGAAACGAGGGCGGTGGATTTTGCCAGATGAGACGACGGCGACGGGCGGCCTGATCGACGGGGCCGCGCTGGCCAAGAAGATTCGGGAGCGGGTGGCCGAGGACGCGGCGGCCCTGACGGCGCAGGGCCTGACCCCGGGCCTCACGGTGGTCCTCGTGGGCGACGACCCGGCGAGTGCCGTGTACGTGCGGTCGAAGGGGCGTGCGTCCGAAGCGGCGGGCATCCACTCCGACACCATCCGCCTGGCTGCGGAGACCAGCGAGCAGGATCTGCTCAGCCTCATCGACCGGCTCAACGCCGATGAGACGGTGCACGGCATCCTGGTGCAGATGCCGCTCCCCAAGCACATCGATCCCGACATGGTCATCCGCCGCATCCATCCGGTGAAGGACGTGGACGGCTTTCATCCGGTGAACGTGGGGTTGTTGCTCACCGGGTCCAAGGAAGGCTACGCGCCCTGCACACCGGCCGGTGTGATGGCGATGCTGCGGGCCTACGGGGTGGAGACGCGGGGCGCCAACGTCGTGATCGTCGGGCGGAGCAACATCGTCGGCAAGCCGATGGCCGCGCTGCTCATGCAGCAGGGCTCGGACGCCGACGCCACCGTCACCGTGTGCCATTCGCGCACCCGGAACCTGGCCGAGCACACGCGTATGGCCGACATCATCATCGCGGCGGTCGGACGGGCGCACCTCATCACCGCCGACATGGTGAAACCGGGCGCGGTGGTGATCGACGTCGGGATGAACCGCATCCCCGATGAATCGGCGAAACGGGGCTACCGCCTGGTCGGCGACGTCGACTTCGAGGGCGTGAAGCAGGTCGCCTCGCTCATCACCCCCGTGCCGGGCGGTGTGGGGCCGATGACGATCGCCATGCTCCTCCAGAACACCGTCCGCGCGGCGGCCCGCGTCGTGGCGTGATGACACGCCGGCGCGACGCATCTCGATCGGGCGGCGCCGGCTACGACCTCTTCGCCGCGGCCGCGGAGCCCACGGGTGTGATCCCCGCCGAGGCCGCCCCGGGGGAGTCGGCCGAGACCGCGGTCGGTGTGGCCACCCTCACGCAGACCGCCAAGGCCGTGCTCGAAGGCGCGTTCGCGCCGCTCTGGGTTCGCGGCGAGGTGAGCGACTTCAAGGCCCATCGAAACGGCCACTGGTACTTCACGCTGCGTGACGAGAGTGCGCAGATCCGCTGTGTGGTGTGGGCCCGTGACCGGCGGGGGATCCCCGCGGCGCCCGACGACGGGATGCAGGTGTCGGCGTTGGGCCAGCTCACCGTTTATGCCGCGCGCGGCGACATGCAGTTCATGGTCCGGCGCCTGGAGGCGGCCGGGGATGGGCTCTGGCGCAAGGCATTCGAGCAGACGCGCGCGCGGTTGGAAGCGGATGGCCTGCTGGCCCCGGAGCGCAAGCGCCCGATTCCCCGCTACCCGCGACGCATCGCCGTCGTGACGAGCCCCAGCGGCGCGGCGCTGCACGACATCACGGCCGTGGTGCGGCGCCGGGCCCCCGGGGTGGAGATCGTGGTGGTCCCGGCTGCCGTGCAGGGGGAGACGGCGCCCGGCGAGCTGGTAGGCGCGCTCGAGCGCGTGGCGCGGTGGCGCGATGCGGATCTGGTCATCATCGGGCGGGGCGGCGGCGCGCGCGAGGACCTCTGGGCGTTCAACGACGAGCAGGTGGCGCGGGCGCTGGCCGCCTGCCCGCTCCCCACGATCTCGGCGGTCGGGCACGAGGTGGATGTGACCATCTGCGACCTCGTGGCCGACCTGCGCGCGCCCACGCCGTCCGCGGCAGCGGAGGTGGCAGTGCGGGCGGTGAGTGAGATGGGGACGGAGCTTCGGGCGCTCGGTGTCCGGCTCCGGCGGGCCGTGGCGTCGCGAGTGAATGTGGCGGGCCTACGGCTGCACCGCGCAGGGCGGGGGCTCCTCGTTTCTGGCGAGCGGGTGGTGGAGCGCCGGCGGGCGCGCATGCAGACGCTGGCCGGACGACTCGAGGCCCTGAGCCCGCTCGCCACACTCGAGCGCGGCTACGCCGTGGCGCGCGACGACGCCGGCCACGTCCTTGGCTCCGTCCGGCGGTTCCGGGTCGACGCGCCCTTCCGCCTGACCGTGCGCGACGGGTCCGTGCGGGCCCGCACCATTGGCGTCGAGGAGCAGGCATGAGCTTCGAATCGCGGTTGAAGCGTCTCGAGGAGATCGTCGCCGAGCTGGAGGGCGACACACTCGATCTGGAACGGTCCCTGGCGCTGTTCGAGGAAGGCATCGGGTGCCTGCGCGAGGCCACGGCGGAGCTGGCCCGGGCCGATGCCCAGGTGAAGCGCCTCGTGGAGCGCGACGACGGAACCTTCGAGGTGACGGACGCCGGTGCGTGACGCGGGGCAGGCCTTCGCCGCCGAGCGTGAGGCGGTCGACGCGGCACTGGTGGCGCTCGCCGCGCGCGAGACTCCCCGGCTGGCCGCGCCGGTCGGTGAGGCCATTCGCTACAGCCTCGAAGGAGGCGGCAAGCGCCTGCGCGGCGTGCTGTTTCTCGCCGCCTATGCCGCCGCCGGGGGGCGGCGGGATGCGTCCGCGCTCGCCGCAGCGATCGAGGTGGTGCATGCCTATTCCCTCGTACACGACGACCTCCCGTGCATGGACGACGACGACATGCGCCGGGGCCGGGCCACCGTCCATCGGGCGTTCGGCGTGGCGGCGGCGACGGCTGCGGGGCTGGCCATGGTGCCGCTGGCCGCCCGCGAAGCAGCCCGCTCGGCGCGCGCCCTCGGGATCGATGCCGAGCGGACCGGATGGATCGTGGAGGAGTTGATGCGGGCATCCGGCGCTGGCGGAATGGTCGGCGGACAGCTGCTGGACCTGGAAGGGGAGGGGCGTCCCCAGTCGGTGGAGGAGCTGGAGCGCATCCATCGCGCCAAGACGGGGGCGCTGATCACGGCCGCGGTAACGCTCGGCGGGGTCGCCGCGGGCGCTCCTCCGGATCGGCTGGCCGCCCTGCGACGCTTCGGCGCGAGTGTCGGCCTGGCGTTCCAGATCGCCGACGACGTGCTCGATGTCACGGCGACGACGGACCAACTCGGGAAAACGGCCGGGAAGGACCGGGCGTTCGGCAAGAGCACCTATCCCGCGGTGTTGGGGATCGCGGGCGCCGTGGCCCGGGCCGATGCCCTGGTGGACCAGGGATGCGGCGCGTTGCGGGAAGCCGGGCTGCTGACGCCGGAACTCGAGGACCTCGCGCGATTCATCATCACACGCCGATCGTAGTACCTTTGTACGACAGCTGATTCGGGAAGCCCGGTACCATGAGCATTCTAGAGCGAATTCAGTCCCCTGCCGACCTGCGGTCGCTCAGTCGTGCGGAACTCAGCACGCTGGCCGACGAGATGCGCGCCCGCCTGATCGACGTCTGTTCGCGCACCGGCGGACACATCGGGGCGGGGCTCGGCGTCGTGGAGCTGACGATCGCGCTCCATACCGCGTTCGACACGCCGCGCGACCAGCTGGTGTGGGACGTCGGACACCAGGGGTACCCGCACAAGCTGCTCACCGGTCGCAACGACCGCATGGAAACGCTGCGCAAAGAAGCCGGCATCTCGGGATTCCTGAAGCGTGCCGAAAGCGAATATGACGCCTTCGGCGCCGGACATGCCGCCACCGCCATCTCGGCGGCGCTCGGCATCGCCGCCGGGCGCGACATCCGCGGTGATGCGTACAAGGTGGTCGCCGTGGTGGGTGACGGCGCGCTCTCGAGCGGACTGTCCTACGAGGGGCTGAACAACGCCGGACACTCGGACCGCGACATCGTGGTCGTGCTGAACGACAACGAGATGTCGATCGCGCCCAACGTCGGGGCGATGTCGAAATACCTGAACTCGGTGCAGCGCAACCCGCTGTACAACCGACTCCGCTCGGCGCTCGGCGACATCATGGACAAGGCGCCGCGACCGCTGTCGGGGGTGAGCGGGTGGGTGAAGAAGTGGGAGGAGAGCGTCAAGTCGTTCCTGACGCCCGGCGTTCTCTTCGAGGAGCTGGGCTTCCGGTACTTCGGGCCGATCGATGGTCACGACATTCCCGCGATGCTCGACACGTTCGCGACCGTCCGCAGCCTCACGGGTCCCCGACTGGTGCACGTGATCACGCAGAAGGGAAAGGGATACCCGGCGGGCGAGCACTCCACGGGGGAGAAGTGGCACGCCTTGCCGCCGGGCCACGATCCGGCGACGGGCAAGCCGCTCAAGACGGCCACGGGCAACCCGGCCTACACCGCCGTGTTCGGCAAGGGCCTGTTGAAGCTCGCGACCGACGATCCGCGCATCGTCACGATCACGGCGGCGATGCCGAGCGGAACGGGCACGGGGTTCGTGGCCCGCGCCCTGCCCGACCGCTTCTTCGACGTCGGCATCGCCGAGGGGCACGCCGTGACGTTCGCGGCGGGACTCGCCACACGGGGGCTGCGGCCCGTGGTCGCGATCTACTCCACGTTCCTGCAGCGGGGGTTCGACAACATCATCCACGACGTCGCCATCCAGTCGCTCCCCGTCGTGTTCTGCCTCGACCGCGCGGGACTCGTGGGCGAGGACGGCGAGACGCACATGGGCCTCTACGACATCGCGTACCTGCTGGCCGTCCCGAACATGACCGTGACCGCGCCGAAGGATGGGCGCGAGATGCTGGCGTTGCTGCGCGCCGGGCTCCGGCACGAGCAGGGTCCCTTCAGCCTGCGCTATCCCCGCTCGGCCGTTCCCGATCAGACGCCGGACGTCGCCGAGATCGAACCGGCGCCGTATGGCACGTGGGAGGTGCTGCGACACGGCGCAGAGGTCGCCATCTTCGCGGTGGGCACCATGGTCGGACCCGCCCTGGAGGCCGCCGAGACGCTGGCGGCCGAAGGGCTGAACGTGACGGTCGTGAACTGCCGCTACCTCAAGCCCTACGACGAGGTGACGCTGGCGGCGGTGCTCGCCGAGCACAAGCAGGTGCTGACGGTGGAGGAGGGGACGGTGGTGAACGGGTTCGGCGCCTACATGTCGGCGGTGATCGAGCGCCACGAGCCGGCCGTGCGCGTGACGACGATGGGTGTCCCCGATCGCATCATCCACGCGGCCCCCCGCGCGCGGCAGCTCGAGAGTTGCGGCCTCACGGCGGACGGAATCGCCGACCACGTGCGGGCCCTGCACGAGAGCGAGGCGATGGCGGGGTGATCCGCCTCGGCGTGATCGGCCATCGGGGCTACGTCGACGCGGGCCTCGGAGGAGTCCTCCGCTCGCTCGGTGAGATCGCGCCGCAGCTGGGACTGGAGCTGTTCGTCGAATCCGATCTGCTCGAGGAGGGTGCGCCCGGGCGGCTGCTTGAGGATCCCGCATCGCTCGATGCGCTCCTCACCCTCGGCGGCGACGGCACGCTGCTGCGCGGCGCGCGGCTGCTGCAGGCGAACCAGGTGCCGATCCTGGGCGTGAACCTGGGCCGTCTGGGCTTCCTGACGTGCACGCCGGTGGACCAGTTCGAGTCGTCGCTCACCCGGTTCGCCCGCGGCGACTACACGGTGGAGACGCGAATCGCGCTCCACGCGACCGTGCTGGACGCGACCGGACGGCCGCGCCAGGACTGGTTCGCGCTCAACGACGTGGTGCTGCACAAGGGCGGCTTCGCGCGCGTGGTGACGCTGCGCATCGCCGCGAACGAGGAGATGATCGCCAACTACACCGCTGACGGGGTGGTGATCTGCACCCCCACGGGCTCGACGGCGTATTCGCTCTCCGCTGGCGGCCCGATTCTCTTCCCGACGCTGGAAACCCTTCTCGTGACGCCCGTGTCGGCGCACGCGCTGGCGATCCGCCCGGTGGTCCTGCCGGCGGATGCCGTCGTGACCGTGCAGTCGGAGGATGGTCCCGCCGAGCTTCTGGTGACGGTCGACGGCCAGCCCGGCACCACATTCGCGATCGGCGAGACGCTCGACGTGCGCCGCGCCTCGCACGGCATCGGCGTCGTGCGCTTTCCCGGCAGCAGCTTCTTCACCACCCTGCGGCAGAAGCTCGGCTGGGGAGGACTCCCCAAGCGGGATCAACCCCCCGCATGCTGATCGAACTTCGCATCCGCAACTTCGCCATCATCGAGTCGTTGACCCTCCCGCTGGCCCCGGGCTTCAACGTGCTGTCGGGGGAAACCGGCGCCGGGAAGTCGATCATCGTCGGAGCGCTGGGGCTCCTGCTCGGCGAGCGGGCGAGCACGGACCTCATCCGGACGGGGGCCGAGAAGGCCACGGTCGAAGGCGTATTCGAGGTCGGGGACCACCCCGGAGCGGTGGCGGTGCTGGACGCGCACGGCATCGACGCCGACGACGGGCTCGTCGTGTTGAAGCGGGAAGTGGCGCCGGGGCGCGCCCGCGCCTGGATCAACGGATCGCCGGTCACCGCCGGAGTGCTCGCCGAGATCGGCCGCCTGCTGGTGAATCTGCACGGACAGCATGAGGCCCAGGCGTTGCTCGATACCGAATCGCAGCGTGCCATCCTGGACGCCTTCGCGGAGGCCGGGGACGACACCGCGGGAGTTCGCGCGGCCTACGCCGCCGTGAGCGGCGTGCGGCACGAGATCGCCGACCTCCAGCGACGGGCGGGCGATGCGCAACGACGATCGGACTACCTGCGGCACGTCTGCGCGGAGATCGAGGAAGCGAAACTGGTCGAGGGCGAGGATGCGCGGCTCGAGGAGGAGGCCAATCGCCTGGAGCACGCGGACGAGCTCCGGAGCCTGGCGGCGGACACCCTCGCGGCGCTCAGCACCGAGGAAGAAGGCGTGGTGGCCCGGCTGTCGGCCGTCGAGCGCCTGCTGCACCAGCTGCAGCGGCTCGACCCCGGCCTCGCCCGCCTCCAGGAATCGTACGACACGGCCTACTATGCACTCGACGCGATGGCACGCGATCTGGAGCATTACCACGAAGCGCTGGATCTCGACCCGCAGCGACTGCAGCAAGTGCGGCAGCGCCGCGACGTGCTGTACCGCCTGACCCGGAAGTACGGGCCCACGCTGGGCGACGTCATACGACAGGGACGAGAGGCGCGCCAGGAGCTCGATCTCGTCGATTCCTCCGCCCTGGATCTGGAAACGCTCCGGGCCCGCGAGGCCGAAGCGACGAAGGCGCTCGACCACGCCGCGGCCGCGCTCACCCGCAAGCGCACCGCCGCCGCCACCCGCCTGGCCCGGGCGGTCGATGAAGTGCTTCCCGACCTCGGCATGCCGGACGGACATCTGGAGGTGCGGGTGGCGCCGCGGAGCGAGATCGGCGCCGAAGGGGCCGAGGACGTGGAATTCCTCGTGTCGCTCAACGTGGGGCACGACGCGCGGCCGCTGGCGCGGGTGGCGTCGGGGGGAGAGCTGAGCCGGGTGATGCTCGCCCTGAAGACGATTCTCGCGCGGCTCGACCACGTGCCCACCCTCGTGTTCGACGAGGTGGACGCCGGGATCGGGGGCCGGGTGGGATTGCAGGTGGGCGACACGATGCGCCACGTCGCCGCCAGCCACCAGGTCTTCGCGATCACGCACCTGCCGCAGATCGCGGCTCGCGCCCACCATCACATCCGGGTGCGCAAGGACGCCGCCGGGGGCGTCACCACTGCCGGCGTCGCGGTGATGGAGGGCGAGGCCCGCGTGGCCGAGATCGCGCGGATGCTCGGCGGCGACGCGGAGAGCGAGCTGAGCCGGGCGCACGCCGCCGAGCTGTTGCAAACGGCTGCGGCGCCCCCGGAGCCCCGCACCAGGGCGCGGCGCTCGCGGCGAGGGCGATGAATGGTCTCAGCGCCTGCCGCGGCGGTAGTACAGGCGGATCTGAATCTGGTCGCGGAAGAACTTCGGCATCCGCTCGGCGCCGCTGATCGCTTCCAGGTGGGTGAACGTGACGTCGATCGGCAGCGCGGCCTTTCCCCGGTCGTACTCCGACACCGTCGAGTAGGTGATGCCGAATCCTGCCGCCTGCAGAGTGCCCGGGGCCGTCGCGATGCCGTCGACTTCGGCCATCGGCGTGATCGGCAACTGGGTTCCGGAACCGGAAGAGGCGAACGACGACGTGTAGGTGTTCGCGGCGACGTGCTGGTAATCGTACAGCGCGTTCACCCCCATGAGCCGGGTGATCATGATCCGCGGCGCCACCGTGAACGTCATCACCGGCCCGGGCGTGTACGGATAGATGTCGGCGGTGGATGGCGGGAACGGGGCGCCGTACGCGAGGGGCAGGGGACCGGTCTTCGTCTTTCCGAACGACTCGACGTAGGATCCCGTGGCGGCCAGACCGACCCGGCCCCACTGCGTGTACCACGCCAGCCGCGCGCCCGCCGCCGAAGTCCCGTGGCCGGTCGCGATGTCGAGCGGGTTGCTGGGAAGGGAGAGCTGTCCGGTGGGCAGCCGGTAGGTTCCGGTGAGGGTGGCGCGCGAGCGCAACCCGGGCGACGCCGTCGAATCCGCGAAGCCGTCGAACAGCAGGAATCGGGCGCTCAACTCCACATCCCCGGCCGCGATCCGCACGGTCGACTGGAGCGAGTCGAAGCCGGCGATACCCGGCTCGTGCAGCAGGGCGGCGAGGTCGTTCGTGCCGACCACCCCGCCGGCGGCGGCAGGCGTGGCCGTGATCAGGGGGCCGCCGCTCAGGAAAGCGCGGAACGAAGAGTCGTACGCGGCGAGGTGCAGCTTCACCAGATCGTCGGCCGCGCTCCCGGCGAGGGGCACGACGGCGGCGCCCCGGGCGTCGTGGCTCGCGCCGTACACGGAACCGAAGGCGGTCTCGAACTGGGCCGCGCTCTGCAGCAGCGTGGCGACGTCCTGCTGCCGGCCGAGGATCAGGCTGCAGTTCGCGCTCGCCGTCGAGTCGGCCTGGCAGGCCTGCAGCGTGGCCTGGAGCGTGGCGGCGGCGGCGCTCATCTGCCGGACGACGAGGCTGTCCTGGAGAAGAGCGGTGTTGCTCACCGACGCCGGGTTGATGCCCACGTTGCCCTCGTTCCCGTTGGGGTTCACCCGCAGCATGATGCTCATCCGGGTGCGCACGAGCGGCAGCATCACGCCGAGCGTGAGGCGGCGGGCGAGTCCGTACTCCAGGCTGATCGGCGTGACCGACACGCGGGCATCGGCGGCCGCCTGCATCGATCCCAGCGTGAGGCGGAAGGGCGATCCGGTGAGGGACTGGATGGCGTTCTGGGTGCCGGCGAGCGCCGGTAGCTGGGTCACGCCGAGCGAATCGAAGGAGAAGCCGGCGCCCAGCGGGATGGTGGGCTTGGCCGCACCCGGCGGCGAGAACAGTGAGTTGAACCGATCCCAGGCGCTGACCGCGGAGAGCCGGAAATCGCCTTTCGGGACCATCGTTGCGTCGTCGAGATGCGTGAGCCCGGCCTGGGCCAGCAGGGAACCGCCGGGCACGGCGACGAGGGCCAGGACCAGGCGGAGCGTGCGGAGATTGTGAGTGGCCCGCGAACGGATCATGCGAGAGCGAGTCGCTGGGGTGAAAGCGCGAGCTTATTATCCTAGCCGAAAGTCCGTCAAAGTTAATCTCTACCCCCTGTCCGTGTCTTCGCTCCCGATCCCGCCGGTCCCCTGGCAGATCACCGGCAACCACTGGTTGGCGCTGCCCTGCGTACATCCCGCCACCGGCGCCGTGCACGCCGTCAGCATGCTGCACCGCGGGACGCGTTCGGCGATCGAGTTCGCCGGTGCGGCCCGATTCGCCGAGGGCGAAGGGCCGGCGTTGCTCGCTCCGACGATCAGCGTCGACGGCAAGCCCCGCCCGTTCACGGGCTCGGCGCTGGCATGGGAACGCGCCCTCGAATGGCTGCCGACCTTCACCTGCCCGCTCGACGGAGTGCTGGTTCGGGGCACGGTGTTCGCCCCGTTCGGTCGCGATGCCGACGTGGCCGGCGCCGTCTACGTGCTCTCGTTGGAGAGCCGGATGGACGCCGAGTGCTCGGTCCGCGTCGGCCTCGAAGGCACCCTGGGCCACCGGCAACTCCGCGTGCGGACGGCCCGGCCGTTCGGGGATGCGCCCCGCGTGGCGGCCTCGGGCGACGTGGTGCTCCTGGAGGGGACCGCGGAGCCGGGGCTCGTTGCGCTCGCTCTCGGTACCGAAGGCGACGCGGCCATCACGGTCGATGAGACGGCCGCCGGCGCGCCCCGGTTCGCGATGACGCGCGAGGTCCGCCTGGGCCCGCGGGGGCGCGAACAGGTGGCGTTCTACCTCGCCGCCGGGCCGGAGCGCGACGGCGCGCAGGCCTCGGTGGGGGTGCTCCGCCGCCGCGGATGGCGCGACCTGCTGGCCGGCACGCGCGATGCCCTCCAGTCACTCCAGCAGGCGACGGGGTCCGACGTAATGGACCGTCTGATCAACCGGAATCTGCTCTTCGCGTACTTCTACGGCATCGGCCGGGCGCTGGACGACGCACACTACTATTTGATGCGCACGCGCGTACCGTGGCATGGTGCCGGCGTGACCGTGCGTGACTGGCAGGCGTTGCTGTGGACCGTGCCGGCGGTGCAGCTCGCCGACGCCCCGTTGGCCCGCGAGCTCATTCTGCGGGTCTGCGAGCTGCACGGGTACGCACCGGGGCGTGGGGTGGACTACCTGGACGGCACGCTGTTCGAGGCGGGGTTCACCCTGGAGGGCGCAGCGAGCTATCCACTGGCGGTGGACCGGTACATCCGGGAGACCGAAGACGATCGCATCGTGGACGAGCCCGTGCTGGGCGATACGCTGTACGCGTCCCATGACGAGCTGGCGGCGCGGCGCGATCCGACCTGGCCGCTGTACACGAGTGAGCTCGGTCCTTCGGGCCGCCCGCTCGTGCATCCCTTTCCGCTCCACGGCAACGCCGCGGTGGCGCAGGCGCTGGGTGTCCTGCAGCGGACGCTGGACGAGCAGTCGGCGCGGGACGTGCAAGATCCGGAAGCGGTTCGGGCGGCCTTGCTGAGGCACTTTCTCAGATCGCAAGAGGGGGTGCAGGTGTTCGCGTCGGCGATCGATTCCGCGGGGAACGCCTCGATGGAGGATGATCCCGCGGGGTCCGTGCTCTGGCTGCCGATGTTCGAAGCCGTGGAACGCCATGATTCGAATTACCGGCGGACGGTGAAGGCCGTCCGCACGGCCG
>JBJKRG010000159.1:0-3916 GCA_046704805.1 Gemmatimonadaceae bacterium | reverse complement strand
CTGACCGCCTCCATCCTCGCTTTGGTGGCGCTTCTGGCCTCGTGGGTCCCGGCCAGGCGGGCGGCCCGCGTGGATCCGGTGGAGGCTCTCAGGAGCGAGTGACTGGAGCGGCGAGGGCGCGGCTCGTGTGTCAGCCGCTGTGGGCTGTCCTACATATTCGGGCGTACGCTGGAGATGTCGCTCGGGATGGCCCAGTTCTGAGGTTACGGAGTGACCCCTCCTCCGAGGGCTGACATCACGATCCGGCGGTCACGCCCAGGAGGTCTTGTCGAATCAATCCGGGGGACGTGATCTCCAGCGTCACCGCCCCGTCGCCGGGTGCTGTCAGGCGCACGGGATCTCGCAGCGGCAGCAGGGCGAGTGCCTGCTGATCGTCACTCGCTCGGTGGAGGCCTGGGGAGCGCCGTCCAAAGCCCCCAATGTCATTGCCTACGGTCCCACGCAGGCGCGGGCGGCGTCTCTGGGACCGGGCACAGACGGTGGCAGGGGGATCTTGTCCTTCTTGGCCCGGATGCAGGCGTCACGCCTGGAATGAGCCGGCGCGACAGTGGCGGCTGTCATCTGACTCCTCGATGCATCCTACCGCGGGTGCGCTGGAGGCCGTTGGCCGATGCTGCACCAACCCGGTCTAGTGGCGACGGCCCCTGCGGGTGGCTCCGCTCGCCGCAACCGAGAGGCGTTGCTTCAGCATGGTGTAGCGCTCACGCAGATGTGGGGGCGGGTCGTGCGCGAGGTTGTCGTCCAGATCGGCGTTCTTGATCTCGCGTGCGATGGCGCCAGCGACGCCCGGCGCCGTGGCGATGCGCTCGCCATACTGCTCGTACGTCTCACACTGTCTGTCGCGCGTGAGAACGAGCAGAGCCTTGAGCGTCGTCGCGTCGAGGTTGTCGGGCAGCCGGTCGTAGTCTTCTTTGCAGTCGTGGAGCACGGCGGCGGGGCGCGCTCGCTTGCTGACTGCCAGCGCGACGCGAAGCGGATGCAGGATGTAGGGTTGGTCGGGTCGACCGCCATAGCCCCGGTAGGTCTGGCCGCGGTGGGTCTCGGCGGCGAACCACACGGCGCGCTGCAGCGCCAGACTCGCACCCTCCTTGATGGCGCAGAACGGGCAGAATGTCTCGCCCGGAATGAGACCGTGCTGCTGGCAGACTGCGCCGGCTTCGCCCACGTGGGTCAGTTCAGCTTTGCCAGGGGCGATGACGAGCAGGTCCTCGGTAGGTGCGTCCATGGGGGCTATTCTAGCTGATCGTCGGCTCTGGGCGCGACTGCTCCGCGGTGGCATCCGGCACGACGTGGATGCGCGCTACGCGGTGCGTACCCCGAGACGGACCCCGGCCTTCACGATCACTCGCAGGGCGTGCCTCTCGCCTGTCACAGCCCATCGATGCGCAATACGGCGCGGGCGTCGGGGATGCACGTTCGAGTGTGCGATGGCAATGTCGGCACATCGTCCGTCAGGCTCCGGGCTCGCCTTGGCGAAGCATGGCCGCCAGCAGATCCTGAGTCAGCGCGGCAGCCGAGGCTGCGATCACGTCCGCGGGCTCAAGCGGGGCCGCAGCTCGTGCCGCCATGACGCAACCGGTGCTCGCCGGCCGCCCGAAGAGACGGGGCAGGAGCTGGATGGCTTCGTTCGTCACGGGTACACTCGTCGAGTCTGAGAGCAGTCGCTCGAAGTGCTGTACGAGGCGCAAGGTAGGTATCGCGCGGAGGAGCCTGAGGACATCGAGCGCGTCCTTGTCCCGGCCGCGTCCGGGCTGTGCCGTGCGCTCTCCGATCGTGATGACCTTGGCTACAAGAAGGGCGCCCGGGCCGGCGACGCTGACGCTGAACTGCCTCGTGTCCTCAGGGTCGAAGGAGCCGATGCCGTCAACATCACGGTCGACCAGCGCACCTTCGAGCCCATTGGCCCTGCGCGCCGCGTGCGCGTCGTGCGGGGGAATCCGGGCGCCCCGACGCCCCGCACCGGCCAGGCTTGCCGGCACGAGGAGGTCAACCACCATCGGCCGGTCTATACCTTCGACGTTGACGGTCTTGGCCCACGCGCCCACGTCCTGGGGTGAGCGCGCGAACCCCGCCTCCGTCAGGAGGTCTTCGAGCAGGGGCGCGGGAGCCAGCGCGGCAGGTCGGAGCACGAGGTCGGCGTCGGTGGTGTGCGGCGCCACGGCGAGGTCGGCTTCGCCGGTGTGGATGTAGACGGCCTGCGCACCGACGAGCACGACTGCGTCGAGCTGTGTCTGCACGGCCTCGATCGCGTCGAGGAGCGTCCGGCGCGCCGCCACGTAGAGCGCGTCAGGCCCGCCAGGCATCTTCGTTCGCTCTCATCCAGTCGATCAGGGCATCCGCCTGCGACGGATCCCGGCCACGCCCGGTCAGGAGATCCACGGCGCACTGGCTGGCCGCTACGACGCGAAGCCCTCCGGAGTCCTGAGCTCCGGTGAACACGAACTCGTCCACAGGCTCGAGCAGCATCACGTTGGCTCCGCCCGCGGCTGCGCGCAGGTCCAGCGCCTTCGCGGCCGATTCAGCGCCCAGGACGTAGAGACTCAGGAGATGAGCGGGCAGGACCTGCGCCGCTTTCGGGACAGCCCTCAGGCCGGTGACGGCATAGGGCTGCGCGTACATCGCGAGGCGCCTCTCGAGATCGCTCAAGCCCCGCGGTGCGAGGTAGCTCGTAGATCGAGTCGTGTAGTCCAGGCTCCAGCGGCGCAGCATCTCGGGCCAGCGGACGGCGACCACCTCGGCCGCATCGCCGCGAGAGACGAGGTCCTCCTCCTCGAGCAGTCGCAGCACGCGGGTCGCGTAGCCCGGGTCGGTGCCCGTGCGCCGGGCCAGATCCCGGACGCCCACGGGCGGGCGGTTGTCGCATAGCGCTCGAATGATCCGTCCGGCTTTCGCGCCCTTGAGGGAGCGGAGGCCTCGCTTTGGCGGATCGGGGTCCGTTTCAGCGCCTTGGCGGTCGATCAGGACGTAGGGGCGCGCGAGGTTGATCCAGGTGTTGCCGGTGAGGTCCAGGTAGGAGAGCCCCGCGTCCCGAAGACGGACCCGGGCCATCGGGCTCAGGTAACGTGCGAGGACTACCCTGCTGCCACCTTCCGAGGCACGCGGGGCCGAGGCGATGGCAGCCGCCATCTGCGCCGAAAGGCGAGCCTTGGCTTCGACCGCGAGGGTCACCGCTGGGCCCCTGGGCAGCCGGATCTGGAGGGTGGCATCCGTGCGGCGGTCGCCCTCACGGCGTGTGCGCGCGGAGAGCGTCACCTGCCAGTCCTCCGGCAGCAGATCGCGAAGGCGTTCGAGGAAGGGGCTGAGGTCCATGGTGTTGTATAAAATGTATATGTTGCACAACATGCGCAACATGGCCTCATTGTGCAACAGCCGATGGTTTGAACACCTCATGGCCAGGACGAGCACCGCCTGGGTGCGCTGCGGCGTCACCGCCCCGACCGTGGTCCGGCTGGTGGGTCGTGGGGCTCACCATCGTGGTGGTGCTGTTCCTCGTGCTGCTGCTCCACCACCACATCCTCACTCGTCTTCCTGCTCCAGGGGGGGAGAAAAGAGAATTGGCCGATCGGCGAGAGACGCTGGTCGGCCATTCCTTTGCTGCCAATGACGGGGCTTTTGGCATACCTTGGCAGACATCACTCCGTGCGAATGGCCTCAACGGGGTCCACACGCGCCGCGCGCCGTGCGGGCAGCCACGAGGCCAGCAGCGCGGTGAGGGCCATCACGGCGGCGGCCGTGGCGTATGCGGCCACGTTGCCGTTCTCCAGCCCGAAGAGCTGGCTCGAGAGTATGCGCATGCCGACCAGCGTCAGGCCGACGCCGGCGACGAGCCCGGCGGCGGTCGCCGTCACGCCGGCCGAGAGCACCATGCGCCGGATGTCCGCAGCGGCCGCGCCCAGCGACATGCGGATGCCGATCT
>JBJKRG010000158.1:0-2677 GCA_046704805.1 Gemmatimonadaceae bacterium | reverse complement strand
GCATCGCCGGTGGTGAAGTTGAACCGCACGAACGCGAACCGGTTCGACAGGAACGGCTCCACGTGCGTGAGGTGGGCCACGTGCGAGGTCGCGTCCGCCACCCGGCGGATCTCCTCGAAGTGCTCCTCCATCCAGGCCGGGAAGTCGCGCGCCTCGCGTGCCGTGTCGAAGACGAACACCGGAGCCCGCTGCATGCCGTTCCCCGACACCGTCGTCCGGACGCCGCCCGCGAGGCTCGCCACCTTCATGCCGCGGCTGTACGACGCCACCAGGGAGCCTTCCGTGGTGGCCAGTGGAATCAGGAACTCACCGCGTGCATGTTCGCCGTCGATGTACAGCGGTCCGGCGATGCCGAGCGGCACCTGCGCGACCCCGGTGAAGTTCTCGATGTTGTGGCAGGCTTCCGCCGGCGGCACCGAATACGACGCGACGTGCTCCAGGTGCACGCCCGTCATCTGCTCGACGTACGCCTGGCGCGCCTCGATGAGCGCGGGGCAGTAGTCCTCCGGCCGTCCCTTCGCGTGCGGGATGTGCTCGGGGTCGGCGGCGTGCGCCGGGGGAGCATCGACGGCGGCACGATGCCCGGCCAGGATGGATGGCGTGCCCATGGGACCCTCGTGGCTGGATACTCGACGATGCGCGTCGTGGCGACGGCGTGGTATCAGGATCGGGGCCCGTTCCGGTAGGTCATTTCCTCACGGCGCGACGCCTCTTCTCGCGCGTCGCATGCCGTCATCCGTTCACGGTCCACCGTGCACCGACGGCTCTCCACGCTCGACGTGCAGTCGTTCGTTTCTTCCGTCGCGCATTCGCTCGTCCCTTCGTGCTGTGTGTGTCCGCGCTGTGCCGTACGAAATTCAGGGTTTCCCTGAATTGGCGCGCATGCGAAAAACGTCGATGTTCTCTCCTGTGTTCGCGGACGGGAACGCCGCGAACAGGGCTGACCCGCGGGATACCGTCGGTCGGCAGCGTGGCGGGAATTCGACCCCGACCGCGCAGGTTGTGAGGTCGCTGGACACAACTGAAGTCCCGAGAGCCAGGGGACACCTGAATCGGTCCCGTCCGATGAGGGGAAGACAGCCGGTCTGATCACCTGCATGAAGGTCTCAGGACAAGTCATCCGGGTGATGCCGAATCGATCGACCGACCGTCGCCAGCGGGTGAGAACCCTCGCCGGAGGCAGGAATGCCAACGACGAGGGTTCACCATATCCGGGATCAGCCGTGTCGAAGCGCCGCTGAACTTCTGCTCTCGATCGGGAGGGGCACGATGATCTTCGGACCGATGTTCATGCGCCTGACGGTCGCCGGCCGTGTACTCGCCGAAAATCGACGCCGTGGCGACGTGGAGGAAGTCGAGCGCGAGCCGTACCGCACGGCGGGGCGCTGAGCGATGACGGTGCCCTCCACGACCAGCAAGCGCGCGCAGCGGGCGCGTCGCGCGCAAACCGGCGGTGCTTCCCGGCCCGCGGCACGGACGCTCCTCCACGTCGGGGAGTGGCAGGTCGAGTTGCACGGCGATTCTCGTGAAGACGTCTTCCGGCGTATCGCTGCGCTGATCGCGTTCACGTCGGGCCGCGGCGTCGGGCCGTTCGGCCGGTGGCAGCGCGTCGTTCTCGCCGCGCGCGACGACGTGGCCCTGCTCGTCGACTGGGCCAACGAGCTGATCGGACGCAGCGAAGTCACGGGTCTCGCATTCAGCGACCTGCGCAATCTCGAGATCGAGTGCCCCGCATCGGATTCCGACTCCGCCTGGCATCTGACGGCAGACATTCGCGGTCGGCCCGTTGCCGAGTGGCGCTCGTCGCTCAAGACCGCCACCTACCACGACGCCGTGCTCGCGCACGAGCGCGGCCGCTGGCGCGGCAGGTTATTGTTCGACATCTGAACGATCCCGGCGTTCACAGGAGGTCCCGTGCGCCGTGAAGATCCCACGCCGGTCGGCGGGTTCGCGTTCGAGCAGCCGGCCCCGTGGCGCCCGGATATGCGCGTGCACGTGCACCTCCACGCCCGCTGAGGGTGATCAGGGCGTGAGCACCGAGGAGCGCGTCGTGGAGATCGCGCGCGACCTGGCCCGTGAGCTGCACGGGGACCGCGCCGCCCGTGCTGTCGCGCCCACGGCATCTCTGGAGCGCGATGTCGGGATGGGGAGCCTCGAGCGGGCCGAGTTGCTCACGCGCCTGGAGTCCGCGCTCGGCCACGAGCTGGACGACCGGTTCCTGCTGCTCGACACGCCGCGCGAGATGGCCGCAGCACTCGAGCAGGCCCCGCCGATCGCCGGTGCTGTGCCCCACGATCGCGAGGCGGTCGCGGTGGCCAGCACCTTGCGGGTGGAGGAATTCGCGACGATCGGCGACGCCCTGCGCCGTCGTGCCGCAGCCGAGCCCGAACGGGTGCACGTGCGACTGCACGGCGACGATCGCGTGCGTCCCGTGACGTACGGTGAACTGAATCGGGGCTCGGAGCGCGTCGCGCGCGCGCTGGGGGCGCGCGGCGTCCAGCCCGGTGAGACCGTCGCCCTCATGCTGCCTACCGGCCTCGACTACCTGCTGGCCTTCATGGGGGTCGTCGCCGCCGGCGGCGTCGCGGTGCCGCTCTACCCGCCCGCCCGGTTGGACCGTCTCGGGGAGTACCTCCAGCGTCAGAGCCGCATCCTCGACAACGCCGCCGCCCGCACG
>JBJKRG010000157.1:0-9374 GCA_046704805.1 Gemmatimonadaceae bacterium | reverse complement strand
GCCGGCAACGGCAACCCGCAGCTCGTCACCTTCACCCTCCTCGGAGAACTGGAGGCCGCACTCCGATGACCGACCGACTGTCGCATGTGGGACCGCACGGAGAGGCGCGGATGGTGGACGTGTCCGCCAAGCCCGCGAGCGTCCGGACGGCCCGGGCGGCCGGGACGATCCGCATGGCGCCGGCCACCCTGGCAGCCATCCGCGAGAACACCCTGGAGAAGGGGGACGTTCTGAGCGTGGCGCGCATCGCCGGCGTCATGGCGGCCAAGCGGACCGCCGAGCTGGTGCCGCTGTGCCATCCCCTGCCACTGGACGACGTGCGGGTGGAGCTGACTCCCGATCCCGGTCTCCCCGGAATACGGGCGGAGGCCACGACCCGAACAAATGCCAAAACTGGAATCGAGATGGAAGCGATCGTCGCGGTGACGATGGCCCTGGTCACCGTGTACGACATGGCGAAGGGAATCGATCGCGGGATGGTGATCGGCGACGTCGTCCTTCTCGAGAAAACAGGTGGACAAGGGGGCGATTGGCGCAGAGGTTGATGCGCGAATCCGCCCGGTTTATTGTCAGGGGTAGGCGGGAGGGGTGAGGATGTGATAACCTGTTTATTTACAACAACTTATGTTAAACCTATCTGGCACGTATGTGCATCGGGGCGACGCCGTCCGACGAAGACGCCAGATGAAACGTTTGGCCGGCATCGTTGGCGCTGGAGCCACCGCCGCGATGTTCCTGATAGTCTATCCGTCGCCGTCGGCGCAGGTCGCCCAGGCGGCGGTCGTCGTACATGAGCATTCATCGGCTCCCCTGAGCGAGACGGCCACCCTCCAGAACGAGTTGGCGGCGAGTCGTACGTACGCCGTGAGTCTCGACGGCCGGTTGCAGCGGGCCAATCGCATCATCGCGTTCTCGACGCGGTACGACATCTCGGCCGGGATGTCCTCCGAGGTGTACGACGCGGCGATTGCGGAGAACATCGATCCCGAGCTGGCCTTCCGGCTGGTGAAGCTGGAGAGCGACTTCAATCCGCACGCCGTGAGCCCGGCCGGCGCGCTGGGACTCACGCAGCTGATGCCGGCCACTGCCCGGTTCTACCTCAAGCACCTGCAGGATGATCAGCTCTTCGAACCGGACGTCAATCTGCACATCGGCTTCCGCTATCTGCACTCGCTGGTGGAGCAGTACCACGGCCAGGTCAACATGGCGTTGCTGGTCTACAACCGGGGGGAGGTAGCGGTGCGGGCGGCAAAGGAGGCGGGACGGAGCCCGACGAACGGGTACGCCCGCATCCTGATGAAGGGCTACAAGGGCCGGGGCGTCATCGACTGACCGCGCCCGGTGGGGGAGCGGGAGCTCCCCTACCGGCCGCTGGTCGTCCCCTTCGAACTTCTCGTGTCGCTGGTCTCGCGGGGAGCCGTGCCGGTGATGCGGAGCGTCTGCCCGGCATGGATCCTGTCGCTCGTCAGATTGTTGAGCGCCTTGATGTGACGGACGGTCGTGTGGTACTTGACCGCCATGCCGCTCAACGTCTCCCCCTCACGGACGACGTGCTGCCCGTCGACGAGCCGCCCGTACCGCTCGACGTCGGAACTCCGCAGTGAGCGGACCCAGCCCGTGATCCGGAGCTTCTCGCCGATGTAGATCATGTTGCCCTTCAGGCGATTGAGCGCCTTGATGTGCCGGACGGTCGTGTGGTACTTGACCGCGAGTCCGCTCAGGGTCTCACCACGACGCACGACGTGCCGGCCGTCGATGAGGCCGTAGAGCTCGATGTTGGGATTCGGCACCGGGCGGGCCGCCGCCACCACCGCGTGCGTGGGCACGAGGACGTGTTGTCCGGGCACCAGGTGCCCGCTCCGGTAGTGGCGAAGCTTCGGATTGAACTCCTCGAGCTGCCGCGTCGTCAGATGGTACCGGCGGGCGATCGTCGAGGCGTACTGGCCCGACCGCGAGCGCACGTAATGGGCGCCCACCCGTTCGTCTCTCGGCAGCGCCGAGAAGGTGCTGTCGAACGTCGCCCCGCTGCCAGGGGGAATGCGTACCTGGATGGAGTCGTTCGGCGGAGCCATCCCCCGGAGAATCTGCGGATTGAGGGTCTGCAGCTCGGCCACGGTGGTTCCGCTCGCGGATGCGATGGCGGCCAGCGGCGTGAGGGGGCCCACACGCACCGAGTCATACACGAACGCCGACTCGGGCTTGATGTCGAGCCCGTAGCGTTGTGGATCCTTCGCCACGAGTGCCGCCGCGATCAGCTGCGGGACGTATTGACGCGTTTCGCGGCGCAGATAGTCCTTGTCGGCCAGCTGAAAGAACAGGTCGTCACCGGTGGAGTCCTGCAGGTCGTCCGCGTAGCGGGCCAGGCCGCGCGAGATCCGGCCCGGCCCACCGTCGTACGCAGCCGCGGCCAGATACAGCGAGCCGAACTGGTCGCGCAGGTCGCGCAGGAAGCGAGCGGCGGCCCAGGTCGATTTCACCGGATCGCGGCGTTCGTCGATCCACCAATCCACGCGCAGCCCCATGCCCCGTGCCGTGTTCGTCATGAACTGCCACATGCCCACCGCGGCGGCGCTGGAATACGCGTTTGGATCGTACCCGCTCTCCACCAACCCCAGATAGTACATGTCCTCGGGCAGGCTCTCGGCGCGGAAGGTGGCCCGGATCATCGCCTCGTACTGCGTGCCCCGCTCGAGCTGTGCGATGATCCGGTCCCGGGCCGATCCCGTGAAGACCGAGACGTAGTGCTGCACCAGGCGACGGGTCTCGTACGACCGCACGTCGATATCCCACGTGGGTTCCGTCGAGGGATCCGCCGCTGCCGAGTCGCCGAACATGCTCGACGCGCTGTTGGTCACGTCGCTGTCACTGACCGCCACTGAATCGGGGGTCGTGCTCGGCGGAGGAACCGCGGGGGGATTCGGGGGCCCGATCGTGATGGGCGCCGCCGTCGATCCGGCGGCGGCCGGCACCGGTACCGGCGCCGTCACGGGCGCCCGATGCTGCGCGCAGGCGGCCAGCGCGAACGCGGCCAGGAGTGCGGAGGCAGTGCGTTTCACTCGTCCACTATAAGGATGCGGCACCGGAAGGGCTAGCTCCGGACTTCCAAGCGCCTAGATTCTGCCTGCATGATCGTCGCGATCGGCACTGACCACGGTGGATTCGCTCTCAAGGAACGGGTGCTACGCGCCGTCGCGGAGCTCGGGCACGACCCCCTGGACTGCGGGGCGATGGCCCTCCATCCAGATGACGACTACCCGGACTATGCGGAACGGGTCGCCCTCGCCGTGCGCGATGGCCGAGCGGCCCGTGGAATCCTCATCTGCGGAAGCGGGGTGGGCATCTCGGTCGCCGCGAACAAGTTCCCGGGCATTCGGGCGGCGATCTGCCACGACACCTATGCGGCCCGTCAGGGCGTCGAGGACGACGCGCTGAACGTCCTCTGCCTCGGAGGGCGCGTGATCGGCCCCGAGCTGGCGGTGGAGCTCGTGCAGGCGTTCCTGAACGCCGAGTTCAAGGGGTTCGACCGCTACGCGCGGCGTCTGCGCAAGGTGGAGGGCTTCGAGGCGAACGGGTTTTCGGCATCGTGAGATCGTACCTCTCGGATCCGCTCCCCCCGACCACGCACCATCCTCGTTCGGGACCGTGTCATGACCACCGCTGAGATCATCGCAAGCATCCTGGTGCGGGACCTGCACGCCGTGCAGCGGGAGATCCAGTCGTACGAGACCGAGGCCGACATGTGGCGCATCGCCGAGGGGACTCCCAACTCCGCGGGCACGCTCGCCCTGCACCTGGCCGGGAATCTGCGCCACTACGTGGGCACCGTGCTCGGCGGCGGCAGCTACGTCCGCGACCGCAGTGCCGAGTTCAGTCAGCGCGACGTGCCCCGTGCCGAGATCCTGCGGCGGCTCGACGCCGCGATATCCGACGTGACCTCCGTCCTCTCGCGCCTCACGGCGGCCCGGATGGTCGCCACCTTCCCGGAGCCGGCGGGGGGCCGGTGGGTCTCCACCGAGGACATGCTCATTCACCTGGCCACGCACGTGACGTACCACCTGGGGCAGATCGACTACCACCGCCGGCTCCTCTCCGGCAACGCGGGCTCGATCGGAGCCGTATCTCTGGCTGAGCTTCGTTCCGCCAAACCCGCTCTGTAGCCGCTCAGGGAAGGACGCATGTCACGCTCGATCCAGGCGCTCCGGACCACCGTCGCCGTTGTCTCGCTCACCGTTGCCATGACCGCTCCCGCCGCCGCGCAGCGCTCGCTGATCACGATCCGCGCCGATCGTGTGCTCGACGGTCGCGGTGGAACCGTGGAAGACGCGACCATCACGATCCTCAACGGACGCATTCTCCGGGTGGGAGGCGAGGGCATCGGGGGCCGCGGCCGGTTCGGGCGCGGCAACCTCCCGGTGACCTACGACCTCTCCGGTCTGACGGTGCTGCCGGGGCTCATCGACTCCCATGCGCACGTCGCGTGGTTCTTCAACCGCGAGGGGCGGCTGCACACGCCCGGCGACGGCGAGACCGCCGCCGACATCACCGCGGCCCTGCGCGACAATGCGCTGGCCACGCTGCTGGGCGGTGTGACCACCATCCAGAGCCCCGGCAGTCCGCTCGACCAGCCGTTGCGGGACGCCATCGCGCGCGGCGACGTCCCCGGGCCGCGGATCCTGACGTCGCTCGAGCCGTTCGAGAATCCGCACCTCTCGCCCGATTCGCTCCGGGCACTGGTCCGCGAGCGCAAGGCGCAGGACGCCGACTTCATCAAGATCTTCGCGTCGGGCAGCATTCGCGACGGCGGTCAGCAAACGATGAGCGAAGCACAGCTGCAGGCCCTCTGCGGCGAAGCCAGGGCGGTGGGGCTCCGGACGCTCGTCCATGCCCACAGCTCGGCGAGCGTCGAAGCCGCGGTGCAGGCCGGATGCGGTCAGATCGAGCACGGGCTGTTCGCCACGGATTCCGATCTCAAGCTGATGGCCGACCGCGGAGTGTACTTCGATCCCCAGTGCAGTCTCGTGTTCCGCAACTATCTGCAGAATCGCAGCAAGTATCAGGGCATCGGGAACTACAACGACGCCGGATTCGCGGCCATGCAGAAGGTGCTGCCGCTTGCCGTGGATCTCTTCAAACGCGCCATTGCCACGCCCGACCTCAAGGTCGTGTTCGGCACCGACGCCGTGGCAGGCGCCGACGGACGCAACGTGGAGGAATTGTTGTGCCGCGTGCGCCAGGCGGGGCAGCCGGCGATGCAGGCCATCATCTCGGCCACCTCGCTGGCCGCCAAGGCCATCGGCATGGGCGACCAGATCGGCACCCTGGCCCCCGGCTACGATGCCGACCTCATCGCCACGCGGGGCGACCCGTCGGTGGACATCACCGCGCTCGAACGCGTGGTCTTCGTGATGAAGGGCGGCCACGTGTATCTGAACCTCACCAACGCCACGCCGACCGACTCGACGGCGCTGCTCGCGCACTGGCTCGGCATGACCGGCCCGGACGTCCCGGTGAGCTTCGACTTCGGCGCCGGCGGCAGCATGCGCGTGATCGCCGAACCCGGTGACTCGGCAGCCCCGGCGCACTACGCCTTCACGGCCGACGGGAATCTGGCCGTCACCTTCGCCGACGCCACGCAGAAGAGCTATCAATACCGGGTGGACGGGCCGCTGCTCGTGCTCGACCAGATCGACGGTCCACAGTTGATCTTCCGGCGAGCACCGTGACGGCATTCGAACCTCCGGACCCGGCGTTCGCGACGCGGGTGCGCGAGAGCTTCGCCCGACAGACCTTCATGGCCACCCTGGGCGCGGAGCTGACCCGCGTGGACCCCGGCGAGGTCGTCATCACCCTGCCCTTCCGCGATGCGCTCACCCAGCAGCACGGGTTCCTGCACGCCGGTGTGATCTCGTCGGTCGTCGACTCGGCATGCGGCTACGCCGCGCTCACGCTCATGCCTCCCGACGCCGCCGTGCTGAGCGTCGAATTCAAGGTCAACATGCTGGCCCCGGCGGCGGGAGCGCGCTTCGAAGCGCACGGGCGCGTGCGCAAGGCCGGGCGCACGATCACCGTGTGCGAGGGTGAGCTGCGCGCCCTTCCCGACGGGACCGGCAGCGCCGAGGGCACGTTGGTGGCCCTCATGCAGGGCACGATGATGACCGTGCGCGGCCGCCCCGGGCTCGCCGACTGACCCGCCTCCTTCCGCTCCCTCCGCCGGCGAACGCGCGAGACAGATTTCCCAACCGGGGTAACGCCGCATAGTTTGGCCCGGAGCTTCCCGGCGCAGTTTTCCTCAGCCACGCGAATCCGCATGACTCTGACCGACCCCCTTCGCCAACTCCTCGGCTTCCTCGGAGCATACCTTGCCCTGGGGGTCGTCGGCCTCCGATACGCCGTCCTCGGACCGGTGCTCAAGCGTGGAAACGCGGAGCCAGCCCGGGCGGAGATCTTCGACGTCGCATCGCGGCGTGCCGCGACGATCGGAATGGTCGGCGTGCTCCTGTCGGCCGGCCTGCTGCTGGCGGCCGCGGCGCGCGTCGCCCGGTTCCGGCACATGGAGTACGTCGCCGTGCTCACCGCGGGACGCGCGGAAGCGGCGATTCAGATCGTGCTCTACGCGCTGGCCATTCTCGGCTTCGGACTCGTGATGGCCCGCATCTCTTCGGGCTGGCCGCTGGCCGCCTTCGGCGCCGTCGCCGCCGATCTCGTCAACATCGTCGGCCTGCGCTGGGCCGCGCTCGTCAATCCGGTGCACATCCTCGCCGGCGCCCTGTGGCTCGGGACGCTGTTCGTGCTCATCACGGTCGCCGTCCCGACGGTGATGGGAGGTCCGCAGACCGGGGAGGAGAAGGCCCTCACGATCGCCGACCTGGTGTACGCGTTCTCGCCGCTGGCGCTCGTGGCGGCCTCGGTGCTCGTAGCCTCGGGCATCCTCACCGCCGTCCGGCACGTCAAGTACGTCTCCGCACTCTGGACCACATCCTACGGCGAGACGCTGATCGTGAAGCTCTGCGTGGTGGCGGTGGTGTTCGGGCTGGGCGCCTGGAACTGGCGGCGGGTGAAGCCGACGCTGGGGACCCCAGCGGCCGCCGAGCGGCTCAAGCGCTCGGCACGGCGGGAACTCACCGTGGCCGGGCTCGTCCTGCTGATCACGTCGGTGCTGGTCAGTCTGCCGTCGCCACGCCTGCCCCGCAACGGCTCGCGCTCACCCGAGCGTCGCCAGCCGAACGCGCGCGTCGACCGCCGTGGCGCCGTCCTCGAACGCGATCACGGGGTTCACGTCCAGTTCGGCGATCTCGGGGATATCGACCGCTAGCTGCCCGACACGGCGCAGCACCGCGCCGATCGCCGCGAGGTCCGACGGCCGCGTCCCGCGGGCGCCGGTGAGAATGCCGAGCGCCCGGATGCCGCGTACCATCTCGTCGGCCGTGCGGTCGTCGATCGGCGCGATGCGGAATACGACGTCGCGCAGCACCTCCACGAATACGCCGCCGAGCCCGAACATCACGAGCGGCCCGAACGTGGGATCGCGGACCACACCGGCAATCGTCTCGCGCCCGCCCTCGAGCTGCCGCTGCACCATCACCCCGTCGATGCGGGCGCCCTTCACGTGGGCCGTCGCGCTGGCGACGATCGATTCGAAGGCCGAGCGCACCTCGTCCGCCGAGCGCAGGCCCACGCGCACGCCCCCCACGTCGCTCTTGTGGGCGATGTCGGGCGACACGACCTTCAGCACCACGGGAAAGCCGAGCGCCCCGGCCGCGTCCGCGGCGGCCCCGGCACTCGTGGCGAGTCGCGCCGGGGCGACCGGCACACCGTACGCGGCCAGCAGCTCCAGCGCCTCCGGTGCGCTCAGATATTCGCGCCGCTCGGCGACGGCCCGCTGCACGATGGCCGTCGCCGCATCGCGGTCCACCTGGAGCGGCGACGGCTCCAGCATCGGTCGCACCAGCCAGTCCCGATAGCGATTCAGGGCCGACAACGCCCGCGCCGCCGACTCGGGGAACACGTACGCGGGAATCCCCGCCGCGTGCAGCTCGGCCCGTCCTTCCGGCAGCCCGCGGCGTCCCATCAGCACCGCCAGCACCGGCTTGTCGCGATTCGATTCCGCCGCCTCCGCGATCGCCTCCGCCACCGACTCCTGGTCGGTGTTGAGCGGCGGAATGAAGATCGGCACCACGGCGTCGATCTTCGGATCGGCCAGCATCGCCGACACCGCCGCCCGGTATCCCTCCGGGGTGGCCGATGCGATCATGTCGAGCGGATTGTGGATCGACGCCTCCGGCGGGAACAACGGACGCAGCGTGTCCACGGTGGCCGTGCTGAGGTCCACCACGTCGAGTCCCGAGGCCTCGAGCGCGTCGGCCGCGAGAATGCCCGGGCCGCCGGCGTTCGTCACGATGGCCGTGCGGGCCGAGCGCGGCAGGGCCGTGATGCCGAGCGCCATCGCCATGTCGAACAGCTCCTCGACCGATCCGGCACGCAGCACGCCCGCCTGGGCGAGCAGTGCGTCCACCGCCGTGTCGCTGGCGGCCAGCGCGCCGGTGTGCGACCACGCGGCACGCGCGCCGGCGCGAGAGCGCCCCGATTTCACGACCACGATCGGCTTGTGCCGGGTGATGCGCGACGCGATCTCGAGGAATCGTCGCGGGTTCCCGAAGTTCTCCACGTACATGAGGATCACGCGGACGTCATCGTCATGTTCCCAGTGCTCGAGCAGGTCGTTGCCGCTCACGTCCGCCTTGTTGCCCACCGACGCGAACTGCGCGATGCCGATGCCGTACTCCCGCGCATAGTCGAGCACGCTCACCCCCAGCGCCCCGGACTGCGACACGAACGCGGCGTGCCCGCTCGGCGGCATCCCAGGGGCGAACGTGGCGTTCATCGAGATCCCCGGATGCGTGTTGATCACGCCCATGCAGTTCGGGCCGACCAGTCGCATGCCGTGGCGGCGGGCCAGCGCCAGCAGCTGCTGTTCGCGGGCCGCGCCCTCATCGCCGACCTCGCGAAAGCCGGCCGAGATCACCACCAGGCCCTTGACGCCGAGACTGCCACATTCGTCGGCGACCTCGAGCACGGCATCCTTGGGCACGCAGATCACGGCCAGGTCCGGACGGTCCGGAATCTCCGAGACCGACGGAACGGTGCGCACCGAGCACACCGCCCGGGCCTTCGGGTTCACCGGATAGACGGCGCCCGTGAAGCCGTCGGTGATGAGGTTGTACAGCAGCTGGTGGCCGATCGTGCCCGGTGTGCGCGACGCCCCCACGACCGCGATGCTCGCCGGCGCGAGCACCGGCGTCAGGGTGCCGGGCGGATGCCGGATGGGCTCCGGGCGGCCCGGGGGCGTCGAGGCAGGAAGCTCGGTGGCGGTCACG
>JBJKRG010000156.1:0-10164 GCA_046704805.1 Gemmatimonadaceae bacterium | reverse complement strand
CGTCAGCGTCCACGGACGCCACCAGCGTCACCGTCTGGCCCACGGCCAGATTCACCGAGGCCGGCGTCACGGTCACACTGTGCACCACGCCCGGCCCCGTCGAGGTCGGCGTCGTGCCAGTCACCGTGACCTTGTCACCGCAGGCCGTCACGCCCGCCATGACCAATAGCCCGGCGAAAATCAAACGAGATACCTTCTGCATCTTACCCCCTGAAGAAGTGATGCTGTGAACGAGGACCTGCAATCCGCGGCGTCGCGACAGTCCCCACGTGCCACGAAGACACGCGCCGCCCTGATTTCAGGACGACAAGGAGACTACGGCAGCGCCTCCGAGGTAACAGCGCGCTATCTCCCCCATATAGGGAACGGCTGAAGATAGGACGCGCGCAGAGGGCGGTCAAGACGAAACACGACACAACGTTGCCCCCTGAATCACCACGGCCGGCCCGACCATTCCACTTCCCTATCACCTCCCGGCACTCCGGCTTACGACGACCCGAGATCAGGGAGGTAAAACCCCCGGATCACCGGCCGTCTCGCCGCCGTGCGGTCCTCTCACCGGCCGCGTCGCCGATGGGACTCAGAAGGTAAAGCAGACACAACCCTTCGCGCTGTTGTGCTCCGTCACAATCCGGTCTGAATCGAGCAAGCTACGCGAGCGGAACTAATGTTTATCGGGCATTGCGCCCGGTCTTAGATTCTTCCATCCTGACGGCGTTCCGCATCCGCACGCCCAGCCCCGGGACGCAGACCACTCCCGGACACAGCCGCATCGCCATGACCCTCCCTTCGCACGACGTCCGCACCCGCGACCGTACCCGCGTGCCCCCCGGTCAGACGCGAACTGAGAAATGGCCCGTGCTCCACTACGGCAACGTCCCGGCGGTCGATCTGGCCGCCTGGCGCTTCGAGATCAGCGGCCTCGTCGACGCCCCCCGGACCTGGACCTTCGACGAGCTCAGGGCGCTGCCCCAGGAGGAGACCCTCTGTGACATTCATTGCGTGACACGCTGGAGCCGCCTCGACAACCGCTTCACCGGCATTGCCGTCCAGACCCTGCTCCGCGAGGTCCGACCCAGGTCCGATGCCGCCTTCGTGCTCGTCCACTCGGAGCAGGGGTTCAGCACCAATCTCCCCCTCGCCGACCTGGACCGGCCCGGGAACCTGCTGGCGGCGCTGCATGACGGCCGTCCGCTCACCCCGGATCACGGTTGGCCGCTCCGACTGGTGGTGCCCCACCTGTATTTCTGGAAGAGCGCGAAATGGGTACGGGGCTTCGAGTTCCTGCCCGAAGACGAGCCCGGGTTCTGGGAGCGGAACGGATACCACATGCGCGGCGACCCGTGGAAGGAGGAGCGCTACGGCGGGTTCGACGTCGAGCAGTGGATGATCAACCGGTTCCGGAACGCGTCGAAAGGCCCGGGGCGGTAGAGGGCGGCGTGCCGTGACCCGCGTCTATCCGCCACGCCCGCGGGAGGTCCCCCCCTCGACGCGCGATCTACGCGCCGAGTTGAACGAGGAGCAGTACGCGGCCGCCTCGCACGGCGCGGGCCCGCTCCTGATCATCGCCGGCGCCGGCACGGGCAAGACGCGGGCCTTGGTCTACCGGGTGGCCCATCTCATCGATACCGGGGTGCCCCCGGAGCGGATCCTGCTCCTGACCTTCACCCGCCGGGCCGCGCACGAGATGCTCTCGCGCGCCGAGCGGCTCGTGGGCTCGGCGACGGCGCGCGTGCACGGGGGCACCTTCCACAGCGTCGGCCACCGCACGCTGCGCCAGTTCGGCGCGGCGGGCGGACTGCCCTCGGACTTCACGATCATGGATCAGGGGGACGCCGAGGATCTCATGCAGCTCTCACGGGCGGCCCTCGGCTACGCCCAGAAGTCGAAGCGGTTCCCCAAGAAGGAGACCCTGCACTACATCTATTCCCGCCACATCAACACCGAGCAGGAGATCGAGGAGATCCTCTACCAGGATTTCCCGCGGTTCGTGGACTACGTCCAGGACGTCACACGCATCTTCGCCGACTACACGAGCCGCAAGACCGACCGGAACCTCGTGGACTACGACGATCTGCTGCTCTTCTGGGCGCTGCTGCTGGAGCAGTCCGAGCCTCTCGCCGCCCGGATCGCCCGCCAGTTCGATCATATATTGGTAGACGAATACCAGGACACGAACCTGCTGCAGGCGCGGATCCTGCAGGGCATGTGCCGCGACCACCACAACCTCACCGTGGTCGGGGACGACGCGCAGAGCATCTACTCGTTCCGCGGCGCCAATTTCCGGAACATTCTCGAATTCCCGCAGCAGTTCCCCGGCGCCCGCCTCGTCACGCTGGAGCAGAACTACCGGTCCACGCAGCCGATTCTCGACGTGACGAACACGCTCATCTCCCGGGCCGAGGAGCGGTTCACCAAGAACCTCTGGACGGCGCGCACCGGCGGCGAGCGGCCCTGGCTCGTGACGGCCCGCGACGAGGCGCAGCAGACGCGGTTCGTGGTCGACCGGGTGCTCGAGCTGCACGAGGAGGGCGTCCCGCTGCACGAGATGGCGGTGCTGTTCCGGGCCGGGTACATGAGCGCCGACCTCGAGATCGAGCTGACCAACCGGAAGGTGCCCTTCGAGAAGTGGGGCGGGCTCAAGTTCCTGGAAGCGGCGCACGTGAAGGACGTACTGGCGTTCCTGCGGGTGGTCGACAACCCGCGGGACGAGGTGAGCTGGTACCGCATCTTCATGCTCATGGCGGGGATCGGGGACGTCACGGCCCGGGCGATGATCGCCGGGATGGCTGAGCGGGCCTGGGATCCCGACGCCTTCACGCACTTCGTCCCCCCACCGCGGGCCCGCGACGCCCACCAGGCCCTGGCGCGGCTGCTGCGGGTGCTCCGGCGCGCCGGCGACGATGCGGCGTCGCTCGCCGCGCAGATCGACACCATCCGGCAGCTCTACGACGACATCCTGCGCGAGCGATACGACCGCCCCGATCCGCGGCTGGCGGATCTCGATCAGCTCCGCACGATCGCCGCCGGCTATCCGGGCCGGTCCGCGTTCCTCGCCGCCCTGGCTCTCGATCCGCCGTCGAGCACCCAGGACCTGGCCACGGGCTCGGCGGAGTCGGACGACGACGCCCTGGTGCTGAGCACGGCCCACTCCGCCAAAGGGAAGGAATGGGATGCGGTGTTCGTGATCTGGGCCGTGGACGGCTGGTTCCCGCTGGCGCGGGCCGCCGAGAGCGGTGATGAGCTGGAGGAGGAGCGACGGCTCATGTACGTGGCGATGACGCGGGCGCGCAACCATCTGGCCGTCACGTATCCCCTGAACGTGTACTCGTCCCGGCGCGGCATGGACTACTCGATCGACCAGCTCTCGCGATTCCTGGACCGGGGCGTGCGCGAGCAGATGGAGCGCGTGGTCCTGGGCGACGACGCGAAGCCCGACGCCACCGCGCCGCCGCCGGCGCCCGAGGTGCCGATCGATCTGCGGGCGCTACTTCGCGGCCGGTTCGGCGGCGGCACCTGAGACCCAGTCGCGCACCGCACCGAACGGATCGTTCGGGCGGGAGCGAGCCAGAGCAATGATGCGGGCATCCGCCCGCTTCACGCTGCGGCCCTCCCGGGCGTAGACCGCGTCGAACTGGTCGAGGTCGGTGACGTAGATCCGCTGCGCCAGCAGGATCGCGTTGTCGAGGTGGACCCGGGCGAGCCCCCGCGTGTCGATGGTGCGCAGCTGCGGCCCGACCACGTGCACCAGCTCCTGGACGGCCCGGGCGTAGACGGTGTCGTGTGCCGCGATGCGCTCCGCGGCGCTCCCGGGGTGCGCGCGGTAGACGGAATCGATGGACCGGTACACCCCATTCCAGAATCGTCCGAGGAGCTTCTGGTCCTCCCACCGCGCGGCGGCGAGCCGGGCCAGGGCCGTATCGCCGCGGGAGCGGAAGAAGGCCTCGGAGCCGCGCGAGCCGGAGAAATTCGCGAACGACTCGTTGAAGACGGCCTGCCCGCTCGCATAGAACGTGTTGTGCGTGAGCTCGTGGATGACGGTGTTGGCCAGCGCCACCGAGTCGTCCTCGAGGGTGGTGGAGAGCAGCGGGTCGTTGAAGAAGCCCAGGGTGCTGAACGCCGGGGAGGGTCGCACGTACGCATCGAAGCCCCGCTGCTCCAGGTTGCGGGCGGCAGCCCGGGCGGCGGCGAAGTCGAAGAACCCCTTGTACGGCACCCGGCCGACGATGGGGAACCACCAGGTGACCGGGGCCAGCCGGTCGCGATACGCCCCCGAGAGCACGAGCACGAGGGTGTCGTGCTTCAGCTTCGTGTACGTGGTGAAGCTCTGCTTCGCCGCCAGGCCCAGCGAATCCCGGGCGAACGCCCGCGCGGCGAGCACGAGTTGGAGCTTGGCGCGGATCGCCGGAGGGGTGGCCGGATTCGCGATGATGGCCGGGATCGGTTTCCGGTGGGCCAGGATTTGCCCCTCCGACCAGGCGGCGCGAACCAGATAGCGCCCGGTGGGAGTGATGGCGAGGTACCCGACGACGACGACGACCAGCACGAGGAAGAGCCGGAGCACGATGCGGAAGAGGCGCATGAAGCAGCGAGGACTACCAGTGGAGAGTTGACGGTGGACTGTTCACTGTGGACCGAGTTAAGCCGTTTCGTATCATAGTGTTTCCCACCTCTGTGGTCGCTTTGGCGCCCCCCTGGCGCCAGCGCTATCTTACCCCCGATGTCCTTCGTACACCTGCACTGCCACTCCGAGTATTCCCTGCTCGATGGCGCCAACCGGATCGACGATCTGATCCGGCGGGCGCAGGAGTTCGAGCAGCCTGCGGTGGCGATCACCGACCACGGCAACCTCCATGCCGCCTGGGAATTCCAGGAGAAGGCCCGCAAGGCCGGCGTGAAGCCGGTCATCGGCATGGAGGCGTACGTCGCGCCCGGGGACCGGCGCGAGCGGACCCGCGCGCTGAACGGCAAGGCGTACTATCACCTCGTGCTCCTGGCGCGCGACGCCACCGGCTATCGAAACCTCGCGAAGCTCTCGTCACTGGGATACACCGAAGGCTTCTATTCGCGCCCCCGGGTGGACCGCGAGCTGCTCGCCCGGCATCACGAGGGGCTCATCGTCTCGTCGGCCTGCCTCGCCGGGGAGATCGCGACCCACCTGCAGCGGGACGACCTGGCCGGGGCGCGGGAGGTGGCGGCCTGGTACGCCGAGCTGTTCCGGGACCGGTACTACCTGGAGGTCCAGGCCCACGACTCGGAGGGGCAGGCGCACCTGAATGAGCGGGTGTTCGACCTCGCGGCCGAGATGGGCCTGCCCGTGATCGCGACCAACGACGCCCACTTCCTGGCGAGCGCCGATCACGACGCGCATGACGTCCTGCTCTGCATCGGGCTCGGAAAGGATCGCGACGCGCGGGACCGGATGCGCTACGACCGCGGGCTGTACTTCAAGAGCGCACCGGAAATCGCGGAGCGGTTCCCGGACCGGCCCGACGTGCTGTCCAACACGCTGAAGATCGCCGACCAGGTGGACGTCACCTTCAAGAAGAAGTACCACGTCCCGTCCTTCCCCCTCCCCGACGGGGTGGCCTCGGAGAACGAGCTGCTGGTGCGGCTGGCCGGGGAGGGCGCCCGCGAGCGCTACGGCGAGCCGTTGAGCGACGAGGTGCGCCAGCGGCTGGACTACGAGCTGGGCGTGATCACGAAGACGGGCTACGCCGGCTACTTCCTGATCGTCTACGACTTCATCAAGGCCGCTCGCGACCGCGGGATCCCGGTGGGGCCGGGGCGCGGCTCGGCGGCCGGCTCGCTGGTCGCCTATGCGCTGCGGATCACCGACGTCTGCCCGCTCAAGTACGACCTCCTGTTCGAGCGGTTCCTGAATCCCGAGCGCGTGTCGATGCCCGACATCGACGTCGACTTCTGCTTCGAGCGCCGTGGGGAGGTCATCGAATACGTGCGGCAGAAGTACGGCCGCGAGTCCGTGGGGCAGATCGTCACCTTCGGCACCATGAAATCGCGGGCGGCGATCAAGGACGTGGGACGGGTGCTGGGCTTCACGCCAGCCGAGACCGACGCCCTGGCCAAGCTCGTGCCCAACCAGCCGAACTACTCGCTCACCGTGAAGGAGGCGGTGGAGAAGGTGCCCGAGGTCCGGAAGCTCTACCGCAACGACGAGCGGTACCGGCAGCTGCTGGACTATGCGATGGCGCTCGAGGGGCTGGCGCGGCACACGGGCGTGCACGCCGCCGGGGTCGTCATCGCGCCGGGGCCGCTGGACGACTACGTGCCGGTGTGCACGCAGGCCACCAAGGGCGCGGGCGCCGGCAGTGACGAGACCGTGGTCGTCACCCAGTACGACATGGGGGCGCTGGAGCGGGCCGGGATGCTGAAGATGGACTTCCTGGGCCTCACGACGCTGACCGTGATCCACGACGCGCTGGACGCGATCGAGGCGCGGACCGGGACGCGCCCCGACCTGGCGGCCGTCGACGACAACGACCCGCGGGTGTACCAGATGCTCCGCGGCGGGCACACCGTGGGCGTGTTCCAGTTCGAGTCGCCGCTGGCCACCGACCTGCTGCGGGGCATGCGCTGCGACCGGTTCGACGATCTCGTGGCGTCGAACGCCCTGATGCGGCCGGGGCCGCTCGACGCCGGCACCCACCGCGTGTACCAGCGGCGCAAGCGCGGCGAGGAGACGGTGACGTATGCGCTCCCCGAGCTCAAGGCGATCCTCGAGCCCACCTACGGGGTGATCACCTACCAGGAACAGGTGATGCGCATCGCGCAGCTCCTGGCCGGCATCTCGCTGGCCGAAGCCGACGTGTTGCGCAAGGCGGTGGGCAAGAAGGACGCCGAGCTGATCCGGAAGGAGCTGGGGAAGTTCGTCGAAAAGTCGGTCGCCCGCGGCTACGACCGGCGGATCATCGAGGAGCTGGCCGGCCAGATCGAGACGTTCGGCCGCTACGGGTTCAACAAGTCGCACGCCGTGGCGTATTCCGTCATCTCGTACCGGACGGCGTGGCTCAAGGCGCACTATCCGGCCGAGTTCATGGCCGCCCTGCTGTCGTCGTCGATCGGCGACACCGACAGCGTGGTGAAGTTCATCAATGAAGCGCGCGAGTTGAGCATCGAGGTGCTGCCCCCGAGCGTGAACGAGTCGGGATACAAGTTCACGGTGGTGGGGGAGAAGCGCATTCGCTTCGGACTCGGCGCCATCCGGAACGTGGGCCGAAGCGCCATCGAGTCCATCCTCGCCGCCCGCGTCGAGCAGCCGTTCGCGGACCTCTTCGACCTCTGCGAGCGGGTCGACCTGCGCCTCTGCAACCGCCGGGTGTTCGAGGCACTGATCACCTCGGGCGCGATCGACGAGCTGGGCGGCCACCGCCAGCAGTATCTGGCCGCCCTCGACACGGCCCTGCAGGAAGCGTCGCTGATGCAGCAGGAGCGCACCACCGGGCAGGGGTCGTTGTTCGGCGGGTTGGACGACGCCGCCCCCACGATGCTCCAGCAGCACCACGTGCTCCCCAACGTGGCGCCGATGACGGAATCGGACCGGCTGGCCCGGGAGAAGGAGATCCTCGGCTTCTACACGTCGGGGCACCCGCTGGAGCCGTTCCGCGTGGAGTGCGAGCTGTTCGCGACCCGGACGGTGGCCGAGCTCGGCCGGTGGACCCACGAGGAGATCGCCATCGGGTGCGTGGTCACGTCGATCCGCCGCCAGATCAGCAAGAAGACCGGGGCGGAGTTCGCGAGGTTGACAGTGGAGGATTTTTCGGGATCTTCGGAGGTGCTGGTCTTCCCCGAGGCTTGGGGGGTGATCGGCGATCGGCTCCGGACCGACGTCCCCGTGCTCATCAAGGGGGGGTATTCGCGCCGGGATCAGGAGACCGACAATCCAACCTTCATCGTCGCTTCGGTGACGCCGTTCGCGGAGTTGCGCCTGACCGGGCAGGTCGCGGTGGCCATCGAGCTGACGCCGGACGAGGTCGTGAGCGCCGACATCATGCGAGACGTACGCTCCGTCGTCGAGGCGCACTCGACTTCCCATGCGGGGAACCCGCCCCTGGAAGTCCGCTGGAGCGACGGCTCGGGCGCCACGGAGCGTTTCCAGTCCCGGTCGCTGCGCCTGGCCGCCACCCAGGCGGCGCTCACGGATCTGCGGGCCGTGCTCGGTGCCGATCGCGTGCGCCTGGTGCGCGGAGGCTGAATGGCGACCGCGTCGCTGGAATTCGAGAAACCCCTCGTCGAGCTCGAGAAGCAGATCGACGAGTTGAAACGCCTGGCCGGCGACCGTCAGCTCGACGTGGCCAGCGAGCTCGCCCCACTCGAGAAGAAGCTGGTCGAGCTGCGGGAAGAGATCTACCGGAATCTCACGCCGTGGCAGCGGGTGCTCGTCGCCCGCAGCAACAAGCGGCCGTTCAGCCTCGATTACATCGGGCTCGTCTTCACCGACTTCGTGGAGCTCCACGGTGACCGGCTGTTCCGCGAGGATCCCGCCATCGTAGGCGGATGGGCACGACTCGACGGTGATTCGGTGATGGTGATCGGCCACCAGCGGGGGCGTGATACGAAGGAGATCGTGCGACGCAACTTCGGGATGCCGCACCCGGAGGGCTACCGCAAGGCCCTGCGCCTGATGAAGCTCGCCGAGAAGTTCCACGTTCCGGTCATCACGTTCATCGACACGATGGGTGCGTGGGCGGGACTCGGCGCCGAGGAACGCGGGCAGTCGGAGGCGATCGCCCGGAACCTGTTCGAGATGAGCCGGCTCAAGGTCCCGATCCTCGCCACGGTGATCGGCGAGGGCGGCTCCGGCGGGGCGCTCGGCCTCGGCGTCGCCGACCGCGTGATGATGCTCGAGAACTCCGTGTACTCCGTGATCTCCGTGGAAGGATGCGCCGCCATCCTCTGGAAGGATGGGAAGAGCCCGGAAATGCGGGAGAAGGCCGCTTCAGCGTTGAAGATCACCGCGGCCGACCTCTACGAGCTGCGGGTCATCGACGAGATCATCCCGGAGCCACCGGGCGGCGCCCACGCCGACTATGATGCGACGGCCACCTCTGTGAAGGAGGCGCTGCTGCGCAACCTGGACGATCTGGCACACCTGAAGCCGGACAAGCTGGTGCGCCGCCGCCGCGAGAAGTTCCTGCGGATGGGTCAGTATCTGGAGTAGGCGTGGCGCATCTGATCGAAGTCGCGTTCAAGGGAAATCGGAAGGACTTCTTCATCTGGGAGCACGACGACGTGCCGCCGCTGGAGGCGTCGGTCGTCGTCGAGGCCGACCGGGGAGAGGACGTCGGGCTCGTGCACGCCACCGGTGATCGGGCGGCACAGCGCAACGCCGGCACGTCACACGGCTACGGCAGCGCTCTCCCGGCGAAGCGGGCCCGGCGGCTCGCGTCCGCGGACGACCTCCGGCGCCTGCGCGAGCTGCGCGGACAGGACGAGGACGCCCGCCGGCGCGCCATGGAGCGGGTCAAGGCCAACGGCCTGGTGATGAAGGTCTCCGATGCGGAATGGCAGTGGGACCGCAAGAAGCTCACCTTCTATTTCACCGCCGACAAACGGGTGGACTTCCGGACGCTCGTCCGCGAGCTGGCGTCGATGTTCCGCACCCGCATCGAGCTCAAGCAGATCGGCGTGCGCGACGAGGCCAAGCGGCTGGACGGCGTCGGCCGCTGCGGGCGGCAGTACTGCTCGGCTGCCTGGCTGCCGGAGCTCCTCCCCGTCAATCTGGGGGTCGCCAAGGACCAGCGGCTCTCCCTCAATCCGACCCAGATCTCGGGCGCCTGCGGCCGGTTGATGTGCTGTCTGCGCTACGAGCACGATTTCTACGTGCAGAGCCGCAAGCGCTTCCCCAAGGAAGGCCGGCTGGTGACGACCGCACGGGGCGAGGAGAAGGTGTTGGCGAACGACATCTTCCGCGACCGCGTGACCCTGCGCGGGTCGGATGGCGAGACGCACGTGCTGCCGCTGGCCGAGTTGCGGGAGGACGTTGCGCACCACGACCCGCAGGCGGCGTGGCTGCGCGCCGGCCCGGCGTCCGACGAGGCGGGGCCTGCGGCCCCCGTCGCTGTTCGCGCTCCCCGACCCCCGTCGGACGCCGGGGCCGATGCATCGCCCGACAGCGCGGACGCCGACTCCGTTTCGGCCTCGGCC
>JBJKRG010000155.1:0-2976 GCA_046704805.1 Gemmatimonadaceae bacterium | reverse complement strand
CGCCAGTGCCGCCGCCACGGCGGCACGCACCGCGACGCGCCGGCCGGCCGGATTGATGAGGCCCCAGAACAGCGCGCCCGCGGGCACGGCCCACCATCCGAACGCCCACGTACCCAGCCCGAAGGCGGCGGCGAGCAGCAGCAGGCGGAGGAGGTTGCGCACGGTCAGCGCCCTCCGGGGACGAGCGTGAGCGTGGCCTCCGTGCTCGCAGCGGGAAGCGCCGCCGAATCGGCGGGGAAGAGCACGGGGCTCAGCTTGCCGGCGAGCCACTGGGGGATCCGGTTCTCGTATTCCGGACTGGCCGGGTTCCCGCTCTGTCCACCCGGATACGTGTCCCACGCCTTCACGCCGGCGGGGTCGAGGTCCACCACCAGGCGCCAGCTGGGGCCCCCGGTGCCGTAGCCGGGGGCAGGGTTGAGCGTCCCGATGCCGCCCTCGGATTCGAGCCCGCGCGCCGAGAAGCCGGTCAGCCCCAGCAGGTTGTTGATGTTCACCTTCGCCACGTGATCCCACTGCCAGCCGTCGGGCCCCGGCGGACCATAGCGTGCCGAGAGCGTGTCGTACGCTGCCGCGAGGCTCTTCACGACGATCATGTCGCGTGTCTCCACGACGTTCGGCGTGGAGCGATCGTCCCACCACGGACTGTCCGGGTGGTGCAGCAGGTCGAACATGATCTGGTCGCCGGGCAGCACGACCCGCCGGCCTCTGCCTCCGGCGTCTTCCAGTTCGTCCCATGTGAACCGGCGCAGGTCGCGCATCGCCTCCTCGAACAGCGCCGCCCCGTGGTTGTCGCGTGTGTACTGCGCGTTCCAGTGCTCGAGGATCGTCGCCGCCCGGGCCGCCGAGGCGGGCTCGTGGCCCGCCATGTTCTGCGCGGCCGCGATGAAGTACGGCAGGAAGAGCTGGGCGCGCACGCTCATCGGATCCGTCTGGAACCGCCGCATGGCGTCGACGGTCACGTCCGAATCGGCGCGGAGCAGCCGGTTGATGTCCAGCGCCCGCCACACTTCGAAGGCGTGGTTGTCGCCGAGATACGCGTACTCCTGCTTCGGATCCTCGGGCTGCTGGTTCGCGGACGCCAGGTACCCCTGAGCCGGATTGAACGATTGCGGGTACTTGTCCACCGGCCAGAACCCGCGCCAGTCGCTGGCGCTCGTCGAGCCATCGAAGATCTCGAGGCCGTTCGTGCCCTTGGGACGCAGCGGGAAGTGCCCCGTCGACCGGATGGCGATCGATCCCGAGCGGTCCGCCACGAGGATGTTCTGCGCCGGCACGAAGAACCCGCGCGCCATGTCGTCCAGGAACGACTGCGTCGTGCTGTCGTGCGCCGCCTGATAGAAGGCATCGATCTCGTGCGACGGCTCCAGCGCCGTCCACCGCATCGACACCCATTCGCCGAAGCGGTGCATGAGCGGCCCGCGATGCGTGAACCGCAGGGTGTCGGTGGCCAGCACCTGCCCATGCTTCCCGCGGTACACTTCCACGCGCTGCTGGAGCGGCTTCCAGACGCCGTCCACCCGGTAGCGGGTGGGATGCTGCGAGTCGTCCACCGTCTCCCGGTAGAAGTCGAGAACGTCGGCGCCGGTATTCGTGAACCCCCACGCCAGATTGCGGTTGAAGCCGAGCACGATGCCCGGAGCGCCGGGGATCGTCACCCCGTACACGTCGAGGCTCCCGGGCACGACGAGCTGCGCCTCGTACCAGATGCTCGGCAGGGTGAGGGTGAGGTGCGGGTCGTTGGCGAGCAGCGCGTGGTGATCGGCCGAGCGGGACGGAGCCACCGCCCAATTGTTGCTGGCGAAGTGCCCCTGCTCCGGATCCTCACCGAAGCCGTGCGGTGCAAAGTCGCGGAGGATCGACGCCACGGCGCGCATCGTCGTGTCCGGGCGTCCGGGGGGCGGCAGCGGATGGAGGTTGAAAGTCGGGGCGTTCTTGCCGTCCGGCTGGATCGGCTCCTGGATCGGCGAGTTGATCGGGAACAGGGCGTCGGCGGCGCTGTCGCCGACCGCGGCCCGCGCCTCGATGCGCAGCGCCTCGTCGGGCAGATACGTGAGCGTGCGGCTCATCTGCAGGAACAGGTCGATCGAATTGATCGGCTTCCAGTGATCCGGCCGGACGCCGAGCAGCTTGTACTCCACCGGCCACTGCTGCGGCGTGAGTCCGCCGACGTACGCGTTCACGCCGGCGGCAAACGCCGTCATCACCCGGTATCCCATGCCGGCGGTGTCCATCGCGGCGAGCTTGCGCTCCGCGCCCCAGGGCATGCCCAGGTCGCGCGTCTGGCGATCGACCGACAGCGCGCGCGCGCCGACCCACTCGGTGAGCCGCCCCGTCGCCGCGCGCGTCTGCAGGTCCATCTGGAACAGCCGGTCGCGGGCCACGACGTAACCAAGGGCGCGGTACGCGTCCAGCTCGTTCGTCGCGAAGATGTGCGGCACGCCGCGATCGTCGTAGCGGACGTCCACCGGGCCGGCGAGCCCGGGGATGGTCGCCCGTGCCTGGCGCGGCAGGTTGGCGTGCGTGGCCGCCGCCCATGCGCCGTTTACGGGACCGAGCAGAAGACCCAGCGGCGGGAGCGGTCCCGCTCCGCGGGCTCCCACCCACAGTCCGGCGGCGAGCACGACGGCCCCCACGATTCCGCGGATGATGCGACCGGTCATGGCAGGGGAAGCTAGCCGGCGCGCCGCAGGCGGCCAGTCCCCGCGCGCAAAGCCCGCTACGGCTTCGGGACCCGCTCCAGCACGACGGTGATCGGCAGGGTGTCCGACGGGCTCACGGCGATCCGGAGCGACTGGTCGACGAACCCCGGCTTGTGCACGACCAGAACCGCGCTCGGCGGGCTCAGCAGACTGAGCACGGCGGTCCCCGTGTTGGAAGTCGTCGCCGAGACACCGGTCACCGAATCGCGGATCAGGACGCCGGGAAGCGGATCGCCGGTCTCGGCGTCGTACACGCCGACGACGCGCTGCGGGACGG
>JBJKRG010000154.1:0-20181 GCA_046704805.1 Gemmatimonadaceae bacterium | reverse complement strand
CTCACGATTCCCGTGAAGCTGGGCGAGCCGCCGTCGAGCGGGACGACGACCGTGGCCAGCAACAGCAGCAGCGGAAACGAGGGCAGCAGCGGGGCCGCCACAGCGGAACACCAGCTGGGCATTTCGGTGGGCGGGATCCCGCAGCAGTTGCTGCAGCAGGATACGATCCCGGCGAAGTTCCAGCACGGGCTGCTGGTCACGCATGTGACGTCGAACGGTCCGGCGTATCCGGAGCTGGGCGGTTCAAACAGCAATGCGCTGTTCGCCAACAGCGACATCATCATCTCGAGTCTGTACCCGAAGGAGATTCAGATCCACAGCATCGCCGACCTGAACAAGGCGGTCGCTGCGGTAAAGAAGGGCCAGTACCTGCAGCTGTTGGTGTACAACTGGCAGCAGGCGCAGACGCGGACGGCGAACATCCTGATACAGTAGGAATTCGCTGAGTCGAGCCTCGGGACCTCGCAGGGTTGAGGCGGTGATGGGGTGAGGCCGTGAGGCAGCTCGAATTCGGAAGGGGCCGGCGAAATGCCGGCCCCTTCCTTTTCCCGCCGTATCGGTCGTGCGTGGTATCGGCCGTGCGCCGGTTCGGTCGTGCGTGGTTTCGGCTCTGCGTCGTTTCGGCCCTGCGCCGGTTCTCGACGTGACTCGAAGCCCTTCCCCGCGTAGTATTGTGGAAGGCGAGAGTGGCGTAACTGGTAGCCGCGCAGGACTTAGGATCCTGTGCCGAAAGGCGTGGGGGTTCGAGTCCCCCCTCTCGCACTAGCGCCACTCCCTGCGCGGCGGCGGTGAGGGAAGCCGCGCCTATTCCTCGCGGATCACGTCCACCGGATTCGTGCGCGCCGCGCGCCGCGCCGGCAGCAGCGTGGCAATGGCCGCCGGGACCACGAGCGCCAGCGGCGCGAGGACGAACGTCGCCGGGTCGTGCACGGTGACGCCGAAGAGCAGCGACTGGAGCGCGCGCGAGGCCGCCCAGGCGCCCGCGAGGCCCAGGGCGAGCCCGATGGCGGTCACCCAGAGCATCTCGCGCGAGACCAGGGCGAGGAGATCACTTCCGGTGGCGCCGAGTGCGGCGCGGATGCCGAATTCGCGGCGGCGCTGGGCGACCGAATACGCGATCACGCCGTAGACGCCGACGACGGCGAGCACGAGCGCCAGAGCCCCGAACGTCGCGATGAGGAGGGTGTCCGTGCGAGGGACCGCGATCGATGCGCGCACGACGTCGTCCATGGTGCGGACGTCGAATACCGCCTGTGAGGGATCGACGCCGTGCACGGCGTTGCGGAGGCGGGCTTCGAGGTCGCGAGGCGGGATCGATCCGCGAGCGATGAGGGCGATGGCCGTGGGTGGAGCCGCTTCCGCCGGCACGTAGACCTGCGGCAGCGGCTGTTTCTCGAGTTGATCGCTCCGTACGTCCTCGACCACGCCGACGACGGTCATGTGCGGCCCGCCGCCGGATGGACCGTAGGATCCATACTGGATCCAACGCCCGACCGGGTCATACCCGTGCCCCCAGAGGCTGTCGACGACGGACTCGCTCACGATGGCCACGCGCGGCATCGGTGGATAGCCCGACTCGGACGACATGGAGTCGTCAGCGGCCGTGAAGGCGCGCCCCTGAACCAGACGAATGCCCATCGCGGCGAAGTAGTCGCCCGAGATCTGCCGGAATTCAGCAAAGCGCGGGCGCATGCTCTTCGGCCGCGGTGCCACGCCCTCGCCGCCGAGCGTAAGGCTGAAGGTCGACCCCCCTCCGAGTGGGAGCACGCTGATCGCGCCGGCAGCCTCCACGCCTGGGGCCGTGGCAAGTCGGGCCAGCATGTCCCGGATGGGTTGCTTCCGGACCGGCATCGGGGGCGGCGGCCAGCCGAAATCGAGCTCGAGGCTCGCGGTGCGTGCGGGGTTGAACCCTGGATCGACGTGCGTGAGGCGAGCGAAACTCTGTAGCATGAGTCCCGCCCCGACCGCCAGCACGAGCGTGAGTGCGAATTCCGCGGTGAGCAGGGCGCGGCGCGCCCGTCCCCGAACCTGCGTGGTGGTGCCCGTGACCCCAGCGCCGCGCACGGAATCGGCCAGATCGTTTCGCGATGTCGCGAGGGCGGGCCAGAGACCGAACCCGACGCCCGCCAGCAGCGCGAGGCCGACCGCGAAGGCGAGCACCCGCAGATCGACCTCGGGCGGCGCGAGGCCCACGAGCACCGGCGGCATCAAGCTGGTCAGGACGCGTAGCCCAACGGGGGCCAGCGCCACACCGATTGCGGTACCAGCCAGCGAGAGAATCAGCGACTCCGTGAGAAGCTGGCGGATGAGACGGCCGCGCCCGGCACCGAGCACGGCACGCAGCGCGATCTCACGCCGCCGAACCTCCGCCTGCGAGAGCAGAAGGTTGGTGACGTTGGCGCAGGCGATGAGGAGGAGGCACGCCGTCGCGCCGAGCAGTGTGAGGAGAACGGTGCGGCGTTTTCCGACGAAGCTGGCCTGGAGTGGCTGCACGGAGTGTCGAGCCGTCTCGTCGAGTTTCGCCAAGGACAGCTTCATCCACGCGGGCGGGTGTTCGGGCACCATGGCGCGGAACACGGGGTACAGCTCGGCGTTCACCCGATCGATCGAGATTCCAGGCGCGAGTCGGGCGATGGCGTTCACCTTCAGGACCGTGGGCCGCCCAATCGTCAGTGGGATCGGCGGGAACGGGACGGGAACGGGGATCCAGAGATCGCTCTCGTCCGGGAAGCTGAACCCGGCTGGCATGATTCCGACCACCGAGTATGGCTTGCCGTCGAGCGATATCGCTCTGCCGAGCATGTCGCGTCCGCCGAAATGCTGCCGCCAGAAGCCGTATGAGAGGATCGCGGTTCCTGGGGCGTTCGGCGCGGCCTCACTTGCGGTGAATTCCCCGCCGCGGAATGGTCGAATTCCGAGGAGCCGGAAGAACCCCGCTGTGGCGTGTCCGACGTTCACCCGCGCCGGCCGTTCCGGATCGGAGAGGTTCGCCGTGGAACTGTAGTAGGCGCCGACTCCTAGGATGCCGGGGGCATGCGAGACGCGATCCCAAGCGGATCCGGGCTCGGGCGATGAGCTGCCGCCGTGCGGTCGCGTTGTCCCATAGGATGGAGGCCCCAGGCTCGGTATCGCCACCAGCCGCCCCGGATCCTTGAACGGCAGCGGGCGCAGCATCGTTGCGTCGACTGCGCTGAACATTGCAGTCGTCGCTCCGACGCCGAGCGCCAGCACCACGACCACCGTGGCCGTGAACCCGGGTCGCTGCCGCAGCCGGCGAAGCGCATACGCTACGTCCTGCCCCAGGTTGCCGAACGCCTCGATGCGCAGGCTCCGCTTGAGCCGCCGCCCGTCGTACCGCGTGAGCCACGCGCGCAGATCGTCCACGTCCCCGAACCGCGCCCGTACCATCTCCGCGATCTCGGCGTCCGACTTTCCCGCGCGCCGCAGGTCGTCCTCCAGTCGCGCGACGTGGTCGGCCAGCTCCTCGTCGACGTCCGCTCGAACGTCCGGTCCGAAGAAGCGCGCGTACCGGCGCCACATGGGCTCGCCCCGGCGCACCGGTCAGCCCTCCGCGCCCGCCGGCCCGGGCGCCTGCAGCGCGGCCGCCATCGCTCCGGCAAAGCGCGTCCACGCCGCCGTCTCATGCCGGAGTTGCTTGCGGCCAGCCGCGGTGATCGTGTAGTAGCGCGCCCGCCGGTTGTTCTCCGACAGCCCCCACTCCGCCTCGATCAGCCCGCGGTCCTCCAGGCGATGGAGCGCCGGATAGAGCGTTCCCTCCTCCACCCGGAGCGCCTCTCCGGTTGCCTGCTCGATCCATCGGGCCACGCCGTAGCCATGCACCGGGCCCCAGCTCACGGCACGAAGGATCAGCACGTCCATCGTCCCGCGCAGGATGTCGACGGACTCCGCCATCGGCCTCTCCATAGGATTTCTATGGGGAACGTGTGGCGCCTTCCCTAGAAACGCAAGGGGGCCTGGGACCGGCGGCCGCCCTCACAGCTTCGACGCTGCGCGACACCCCACCGCGCTCCCGGTCCGTCATGATCCCTTCCCGTCCGTTCTGGTCCGAATCAAACCGCCGTGGACCCTGCGGGGCTGAGCTCCAAGCTCAGCGAGGTGCAGCTCTGACCTTCGGGCTTCGGGGAGTTCGGATACGGATGAAAACGGACGGAACGAAATTCAACGGACGATTGGGGGAAGCGTCCGCCGAGTCCCCCAGCGCGGACCGCAGCACCCTAGGCCCCCCTCCCCCCAACGGTTAGCTTTCAGGACGCCGAATGCCCGCGCGCCGCTCGTCGGGTGGGTGCTTTCCCCCGGGCAGACGGCCGACCCAACTCGGACCCCATGGATATCCAGATCACCACCAAGAAAAGCGGCAGCGTCGAGCGACTCCTGGCCGTGACCGTGCCCGCCAAGGACGTGAAGGCGGTGGAGAACACCACCGCCAAGCGCTATGCGTCGTCCGTACGCCTGCCGGGGTTCCGCCCGGGCAAGGCGCCGCCGGACCTCATCAAGAAGCGGTATAAGGACGCGATCCGGCAGGAGGTCATCGAGCGGGTGGTGCAGGAGGCCTACAAGCAGGTGCTCGACAAGGAGCAGCTCAAGGTGGCCTCGCAGCCGCACGTGCACGATCTCAAGTTCAACGAGGGCGAGCCGATGACCTTCGAGCTGCACGTGGAGGTGCGGCCCGAGATCCAGCTGGCCCGCGTCGAGGGATTCACGGTCAGCCGGAAGACCCCGGAAGTGACCGACGCGGCGGTGGACGAGCAGATCGAGCAGATCCGCGACCAGCGCGCCGCCTGGTCACCCGTGCTCGAGCGGCCGCTGCCGGGCGACATGGTGACGGTCCTCCTGGCCACGGCCGAGGAGGGCGGCGAGATCCCCGAGGGCAAGGAGTACACGATCGTCCTGGGCGGTGGACAGGCGATTCCGGGCATCGAAGAGCTGATCATGGAGATGTCCCCGTCCGAGACCAAGGAGTCGGGGGTCCGCTGGCCCGAGGACTTCCCGGACGAGGCGCAGCGCGGGAAGACGAAGCCGGTGCGGGTGCTGCTCCAGGAAGTCAAACGGAAGACGCTCCCCGCCCTGGACGATGCCTTCGCCCGGGAGGTCGGCGACTTCGATTCGCTCGACGCGTTAAAGGCAACGGTCCGGAAGGACCTGGGCGACCACGCGCTGCGCGAGGCCGACGCGGGCGTGCGGCAACAGTTAATCGAGCAGATCACCCAGGCGAACGCCTTCGAGGTGCCGCCGAGCTGGGTGAACCAGACGATCCAGGCGTACCTGCAGGTGTACCAGGTGACGGACGCCGAGCGGGACCGGTTCATCTCGGAGTTCCAGCCGGTGGCGGAGCGGCAGGTGCGGCGGGATCTGATCATCGACACCCTGGCCGAGCGGGAGAATCTGGCCGCCAGCGAGGAGGACGTGGACCAGCGCGTTGCCGAAGTGGCAGAGCAGCGCGGTGCCGAGCCCGGCCAGGTCTACGCGTCCCTGCAGAAGGGCGGGCGGCTCAAGGAAATCGAGCGGAGCATCACCGAGGACAAGGTCTTTGCGTGGTTGTTGGAACGGAATACCGTGGAGCAGGCGAAACCTGATGAGTGACACCCCAATGTCGACGATCTATCCCCCGTACGTCATCGAGCGGTCGAGCCGCGGCGAGCGCAGCTACGACATCTTCTCGCGGCTGCTCATGGACCGCATCATCTTCCTCGGCACGCCCGTGAACGATGACGTGGCGAACATCATCATCGCCCAGATGCTGTTCCTCCAGGCGGACAACCCGGAGCGGGACATCCATCTGTACATCAACTCGCCGGGCGGGAGCGTGTCGGCGGGGCTGGCGATCTACGACACCATGCAGTACATGAAGGCGCCCGTTAACACGATCTGCATGGGGATGGCGGCGAGCATGGGGTCGTTCCTGCTGGCGGCCGGGCGGAAGGGCAAGCGGTTCGCCCTGCCGCACTCCCGGATCATGATCCACCAGCCGTCGCAGTCGGGCGGGGGCGGCACGGCCTCCGACATCGAGATCCAGGCCAAGGAAATCCTCTATCTCCGGTCCAAGCTGAACGAGCTCATGGCGAAGCACACGGGGCAGACCATCGAGCAGATCGAGAAGGACACGGACCGGGACCGGTTCATGTCGGCCCTGGAAGCGAAGGAATACGGGCTTGTGGATACGGTGATCACGAGCGCCGCCGAGATTCCGGCCGAAAACGGGGCCGAACCCAAAAAGCAATAGCCTGGATCACACATCTGCCGGGGTTCGTGAAAACGTTCACGAACCTCGGTCGTCAGTTCCTTGACCGCCCACGCGCCGGCGGTGTATCGTCCAACATCGCCCGGGGCGACCGGCGATTTTCACCACGGGAATCGAGCGTCCAGCATGTCTCACGACAAGCACCTGCGGTGTTCCTTCTGCGGCAAGTCCAAGGATTCGGTCCGGAAGTTCATCTCCGGGCCCTCGGTGTACATCTGCAATGAGTGCATTGCGCTGTGCAACGAGATTCTGGCGGAGGACGAGGAGCGCGAGGTCGCCGAGGCGATCACTCAGGTTCCCACGCCGCAGGAAATCAAGGACATCCTGGACCAGTACGTGATCGGCCAGGAGAAGGCGAAGAAAGCCCTCTCCGTGGCCGTATACAACCACTACAAGCGCATCAACTCGGCGTCGCTCCGCGACGACGAGGTGGAGCTGGACAAGTCCAACATCCTGCTCATCGGCCCGACGGGCGTGGGCAAGACCCTGCTGGCCCAGACGCTGGCGCGCATCCTGGACGTGCCCTTCACGATCGCCGACGCGACGACGCTCACGGAGGCGGGCTACGTCGGCGAGGACGTGGAGAACATCCTCGTGCGGCTGCTCCAGGCGGGCGACTTCAACGTCGCCGAGTGCGAGCGGGGCATCGTCTATATCGACGAGATCGACAAGATCGCCCGCAAGTCCGAGAATCCGAGCATCACCCGCGACGTGTCGGGCGAGGGCGTGCAGCAGGCGCTGCTCAAGATCCTCGAAGGGACGGTGGCCAGCGTGCCGCCGCAGGGCGGCCGCAAGCACCCGCAGCAGGAGTACATCCAGATCAATACGAAGGACATCCTGTTCATCTGCGGCGGCGCCTTCGACGGTCTCGAGAAGATCATCGAGGCGCGGACCGGCAAGCGGCAGATCGGATTCGGCGGCACCGAGGCGGTCGCCGCGTCGAACGGGGTGAACAAGACGCCCTTCGCCGAAGTCGAGCCCGACGATCTGCTCCGGTACGGACTGATCCCGGAGCTGGTGGGCCGTCTGCCCGTAACCGTGGCGCTCGACACGCTCGACGAGGCCGCCCTGGTGCGCATCCTCAAGGAGCCCAAGAACGCGCTCACCAAGCAGTACACCAAGCTGTTCGAGCTCGAAGAGGTGAAGCTCACGTTCGAGGACTCGGCGCTGCGCGCGATCGCGGCGAAGGCCCTCAAGCGGGGGACGGGAGCGCGCGGCCTGCGGGCGATCCTCGAAGAGATCCTGACCGACGTCATGTTCGAGCTGCCCACGCGGCAGGACGTGGAGGAAGTGAAGCTCACCGAGCCGTCGGTGCTCCACGGCGCCCCGCCGTTGCTGGAGATCTCGCCGCAACGGAAGAAGAAGGAAGCCTGAGGCGGTGAGGCGATGAATCCGCGAGGCGGTGGGACGGCGAGACCGGACCACCGCCTTTTCGCGTCCTGACACGACGTCCCTGGCCGTTAACTTACGTCATGCCCATCCATACCCCTGACGGCGAGCGCGTCCCGATCGGGGACCGCCTGCCCGTCCTGCCGCTGCGCGACGTCGTGTTCTTTCCGGTCACGGTGATGCCCCTGCTCGTCGGGCGCCGCCGATCGACGGCCGCCGTCGACGCGGCGGTGTCCGACGAAGGGAGCAACCATCTCCTGGCGGTCACCCAGCGCAACACGGACGTCGACGATCCGGGCGCCCGCGATCTGTACCGGGTGGGGACCGTGGTGCGCATCCTGCAGCGCACGGCGCTGCCGAACGGCACCACGAAGCTGCTGCTCGAGGGCATCGCGCGTGCGCGGGTGACGCGGTACTCGTCCGCCGGCGGCGCGCTGCGCGCCACCCTCGCCGAGTCGCACGCGCCCGACGGCGACGCCTCCCCGGCCCTGGTCCGGCGGGTGATGTCGCAGTTCGAGGAATACGTGTCGCTGCAGCGGCGGATTCCCGAAGAGGTGGTCTCGGTCGTCCAGACCGCTTCGACGACGGCCCGGCGCGCGCTCGGCATCGCCGCCCATCTGAGTGTGGCGCCGGCAACCAAGCAGGCGCTGCTCGAGGCCCCGACGGTCCACGACCTGCTCCGGGCCCTGGACACGACGCTCACCGGCGAGATCGAGCTGCTGCGCCTGGAGCAGAAGATCGAGCAGGACGTGCGCGGCTCGCTGTTCCAGAATCAGCGCGAGTTCTACCTGCAGGAACAGCTCAAGGCCATCAGCCGTGAGCTCGGGCAGGAAGACGACGACCTGTCGGAGCTCGAGGCGCAGGTGGAGCGCAAGGGGCTGCCCGAGCCGGTGAAGGCGCGTGTGCACCGTGAGATCCGCAAGATGCGGCGCATGTCGCCGATCGCGCCCGAGGCCACGGTGTCGCGCAACTTCGTGGACTGGGTGCTGGCCCTGCCCTGGACCGCGCGCACGGACGACGTGCTCGACGTGGGGCACGCGCGGCGGATTCTCGACGAGGACCACTACGGCCTCGAGCCCGTGAAGGACCGCATCCTCGACTACATCGGCGTGCTGTCGCTGGTGGGCAAGATGGAGGGACCGATCCTCTGCCTGATCGGTCCGCCCGGGGTCGGCAAGACCTCGCTGGGGCGCTCGGTGGCCCGGGCGCTGGGGCGCCGGTTCGTGCGCATGTCGCTGGGCGGCGTGCGTGACGAGGCGGAGATCCGCGGGCACCGGCGCACGTACATCGGGTCCATGCCCGGACGCGTGATCCAGGCCATGCGGCGCGCCGAGGTCATGAATCCGGTCATCCTGCTCGACGAGGTCGACAAGCTGGGGCAGGACTACCGCGGCGATCCGGCCGCGGCGCTGCTGGAGGTGCTCGACCCCGAGCAGAACCGCGCCTTCAACGATCACTATCTGGAGATCGACTACGACCTCTCGCAGGTGCTGTTCATCACCACCGCCAACTACCTGCCCCAGGTACCGGAGCCGCTGCGCGACCGCATGGAGGTCATCCGGCTGCCCGGTTACCTGGATCAGGAGAAGATGGCCATCGCGCGGCAGTTCCTGATCCCGAAGCAGCTGCGCGCGAACGGACTGCCGGCCGATTCGGTGACGTGGGAGCCGGACGTGCTGCCGACGATCATCCAGGAGCACACGCGGGAGGCCGGCGTGCGCGAGCTGGACCGGAAGATCGCCCGGGTGGCCCGGAAGCTGGCCCGGCGCCGGGCGGAACGTCATGCGTCCGCCACCGACGCCGCCGGCACGGTCCCCGCACGGAGCCGGCGACGGAAAGCCGCCGGTGGCGCGCCGTCAACTGTTCCCGCGACCCGGGACGTGGTCCGGGCCGCGGACCTCAAGGAGCTGCTGGGGCCGGCACCCTTCGATCCTTCAGCAGTGACGCTCGAGGACAAGGTGGGAGTGGCGATGGGACTGGCGTACTCGGCGATGGGCGGCGACGTGCTGGAGATCGAGGTGAGTGCCGTGCCGGGCCGCGGCCGGCTGCAGCTCACCGGCACGCTCGGCGACGTGATGAAGGAATCGGCGAGCGCGGCGCTGAGTTACACCCGGTCGCGCTCGGTGGCGCTGGGCATCGACCGCGACGCCACCCGCACCCGGGACCTGCACGTGCACATCCCGGCCGGGGCGACGCCCAAGGACGGGCCGTCCGCAGGGATCGCGATCGCGACGGCGATCGCGAGTGCGCTGACCGGCGTCCCGGTGCGCGGAGACGTGGCGATGACGGGCGAAGTGACGCTGCGCGGACGCGTGCTGCCCATCGGCGGGCTGCGTGAGAAGGCCGTCGCGGCCCACCGCAATCGCATCTTCGACGTGATCATCCCGCAGCAGAACCTGCGGGAGGTAGAGGAGCTGCCGGAGGAGGTCCGCGAGGGCGTGCGCTTCCACCCGGTGAAGACCATGGACGAGGTGCTGCGCCTGGCGCTGGCCGGCGGACACTACGCCGGCGACGCCCCCTCGGTGGCTGCTTTCACGCAATGACGCCCACGGCCGCGGGCCGCGGCGATCCGCTCGTCGTCCGGTCGGTCGAGTTCCTGGGGCCGATGGCCGCGCCCGGGGGTTGGCGGCCGCCGCCGTCACTGCCCGAGATCGCCTTCGCGGGCCGCTCGAACGTGGGGAAGTCGTCGCTGCTGAACGCCCTCGTGCGCCGCAAGCGGCTCGCGCGCGTGAGCCACACCCCCGGGCGGACGCGGGAGATCAACTTCTTCGCCGTCAACGATCTCTTCACCCTCGTCGATCTGCCCGGATATGGATACGCACGCGTTTCCAAGGCGCGGCAGGCCGAGTGGAAGCCGCTCATCGAGGGCTACCTGCGCGCGAGCCGCGAACTCCGCGGCGTGGTGCAGCTCCTGGACGCACGCCACGACCCGAGCGCCGACGACCTGGCGATGCTGGATTTTCTGGCGGAGCTGGGCGCACCGACGATCGTGGCCGCCACGAAGGTGGACAAGCTCCGCGCGAGCCAGCGGCCGGAGCGGCTGGCGGCCCTGGCGCGGGTAGCCGGCATATCCGAAGATCAGGTCATTCCGTTCAGTTCGGTCACGGGCGAGGGACGGGACGAACTCGCCGGCGCGATCCTGGATTTGTTGGCACGGGCGGCCTGGCGGCGGGTATGAAAGAGTCCCGGCGACACGGGAGCCGGCACGAGGTGCTGCGATGCGGCTGATAAGGCAGCGTATGATCCTGACGGCGATGTCGCTGGCGGCGGCCGCGGTGGGGTGCACGCCGGGGACGGGTACGGGGGGCGCTTCCGGGGCGGCGCCGACGCCGACCCCCGCCTTCGACACGTCGGCCGTCGGGCTGATCCCCGCCGGCTACGGCACCCTGCGGCAGGAAGACATCTCGATCAAGATGAGTCTGGAGGGAGTGCTGGTCCAACTGCTGCCGATGAACGAATCCGTGATCCGCACGCTCTCACCGGACGCCTATCACACGCTGCACGATCTGCTCGCCAGCTATCGGCCGACGATCCGGGCGTACGCCCGGCAGTACGGGCTGCGCCAGGACAACGTCTGGTACGTGTCCTTCTACGGGATGGCGCCCGACGTCACGTTCTCGCCGCTTGACCTGACGATCCGCGCACCGGGCCGCGATTTCACGCCGCTGCGGGTCATTCCGATCACGCCGGGGTTCGGGCAGAACCGGCTCCAGGTGCGCGATGTCCAGCGGGCCTTCTACCTGTTCGACGACGGGCTGCCGGTGGATCAGCCCCTGACGGTGATGATGGGCGCCGTGGTCAACAACAGCTGGGCGTCGATCCTGCTGAACATTCAGGCCGAGCAGGCGCACGTGCGCGCCCGTGCGGCGCGTGCACCGGCGCCCGGAGGCGGGCCGGGACTTCACGAGCCATCACCAATCACGACCGAGGAACTGCCGAGGTGACCTTTCTTCCGCTGCGCGATCTTCCGCCGCGCCCCGTCTCGTCGACCGCCATGGAGTGGCTCGAAGGGCTGCACGCCGCACTCGCCGATCCCGATGCGGACCGCGCGCTGCTCTGCCGCCGCACGCTCACCGAGATCTGCTACCCGGAGTACGCCGGCAACTGGGAGACGGCGGTCGCCGATGCGAAGCTGCCGGCGGCCACGCGGCTGGCCCTGGCGGCAATGGACCCGCGCAACGTCACGCTCGAGCCCGAGTACTACGCCGACTGCGACGACGCACGGTTCCAGCGCGTGAAGCCGCTGCTATGGCTCTGGTACTCCTACGATCGCACCCCGCTGGGCGGGCAGAACGTATGGCTGGGCGTGCTGCTCCGGCGCCTGCTGGCGCCGCACATCTTCAAGAAGGTCGGCGAGAACTTCAAGGCGTTCCAGCACGTGGAGGTCTCGTTCGGGTACAACCTCGAGGTCGGCAACGACGTCGTGATCCACCGCCACGTCCTGCTCGACGACCGCGGCGGGATCCGACTGGGGAACAACGTGTCGATCAGCGACTACGCGAACGTCTACAGCCACACACACAGCATCGTCGATCCCCGCGACGTCACGAACGTAGCCACGGTCATCTGCGACGGCGTGCGCATCACGTACCACGCGACGATCCTCGCCGGCGTGCACGTGGCGGAACAGGGCATGGTGGGCGCGATGGCCGTCGCCACCGGAGACGTGCGCCCGTACCACGTCCACGTCGGGATCCCCGCGAAGAGCGTGCGCGTGAAGCCGAACGCGCCCGACGGGGACGTGATCCGGCGGCCGCGGCGCGATCCCGACGAGGAGGAGTCGAGCGACTAGCTGTCGCTACCGGATGCGCAGCACGTCGTCCACGCGGTCGATGTTGGCCGGGCCGAGGAGGTGGACGATGTCGCGGATCATCCGCCGGGACCTCGGCCACGTGAAGCGATCCACGGCGGCCTCGACGTCGAGCCATTCGTACCGCTGGTGCTCGTCGCACAGGACCACGTCGCCCGGCTCATCGACGAACGCCGCGAAGATCACCGCGAGCTGCACGCTCGCGCGCCGGGGCAGATAGAACGGCTGCACGGCCACGCAGTAGAGGCGGTCGGCGGTGAGCCCCGTCTCCTCGTGGGCCTCCCGCACCGCGGCCTGTTCGGGCCGCTCCCCCTCGTCGATGCTGCCGGTGACCACTTCCCACGAGCCCGGCCGGATGGTCTGGTCGGTGCGCTGCAGGAGGAGCACGCGCCAGCCGTCGGGGTGCGGGTGCACCACGTAAACCTCCACGGTTCCGACATCGACGCTGACAGGGATCTCGGGCACTGGCGTTCCGGACGAAGGCGGGTCGAGGGGCGGCGCGCGCCGCTCCTTCAAATTACCGGAGGGACGCGGCGCGGCAACGCGGCGCAGCTCGTCCAGCGTCGTGCGCCCGGCGTGGACGTGCGCCATCCCGGAGTCCCACAGGCTGCGCATCCCCTGTGTGCGCGCCGCGTCGGCGAGGCGCTCCGCCGGCTCACCGGCGGCCACGCGGCGCTCGAATTCCGGTGACGACACGAGCACCTCGACGATGGCCAGACGGCCGCGGTAGCCGTCCCCGTGCACCCGGCGCACCAGCCGCTGCGCGACGACGCCCCTGACCGCGGTCGCGATCTTGTACGGCGCCACGCCGAAGTCGGCGAGCCGCGTGACGGCGCTCGGGGCGTCGTTCGTGTGGAGCGTGGAGAGCACGAGGTGCCCGGTGAGCGAGGCCTGGATGGCGATCTCGGCCGTCTCGCGGTCGCGGATCTCCCCGACCAGCAGGACGTCGGGGTCCTGCCGCATGATGGACCGCAGCGCCGAGGCGAAGGTGAGCCCGGCGCGCTCATGGACCTGAACCTGCACGATGCCGGGAATGCGGTACTCGATGGGGTCCTCGACGGTGACGATGTTGACGTTCAGCTGCTGGAGTCGCTGGAGCGCCGCGTAGAGGGTGGTCGTCTTGCCGGAGCCCGTGGGCCCGGTGACCAGGATGAGCCCTTCCCGGCAGGCCAGCAGCTGCTCGATGCGTGCATGCTCCTCGGGGTGGAAACCCATGGCGTCCAATGAGCGCAGCGCCGAGCGTCGATCGAGGATACGGATCACCACCTTCTCGCCGCGGGAGGCCGGCAGCGTGGAGACCCGGAGGTCCACGGCAACGCCGTTCACGGCCACGCGCGCGCGGCCGTCCTGCGGCCGCAGGCGGTCGGCGATGTCGAGCCCGGAGATGATCTTGATGCGTGAAACGAGGGAGCGCGCGAGCGAGCGCGGCAGCGTCCGCACGTGTCGGAGCACGCCGTCCACGCGGTGCCGGACAGCGATGCCCCGCTCCTCGGGCTCGATGTGGACGTCGCTGGCGCCGGCCGCGATGCCGTCGGCGACGAGGTCGTCCACCAGCCGCGTGATACTCGCGCTCACCTCCTCGCCCATGATCGGCGGCGCCAGCTCCTGCTCGGCGCCCAGCACCTGCACGTCCCGCGCGGGCTCCAGGGCCGGTGCCGTCGCGGACCCATCCCCGTAGGCCGCGTCCACGGCATCGGCCAGCGCACGCGGCGCGGCCAGCGCGAACTCCACGGACCGGCCGGTGGCGAAGGCGAGGGTCCGCTCGCACTCGAGATCGAGCGGGTCGGCGGTGGCGATCACGATGCGGTCGTCGGTGGCCGCGAGCGGAAGGACGCGGAACTGGCGCGCCCACCGCTCGGGAAGCAGGGCGCGCGCCACTGGGCTGGCGCCGCTCAGGTCGGCAATCGGAATCCGGAAGCGTCCGGCGAGCGTGCGCACGAGCTCCGGCTCGTCTTCGGGCCACGGGGGCGGCACCGACTCGAGCACGCGCCGCGGCCAGTCTCCGTCGTACGGCGTGGCAGCCATGCGGGCACGGTAGCCCCGCGGGATGCGCGCCGCGCACTCATTCCAGCGCTGCCGGGGCGGGAATCGCGCCTCCGCCGACGTCGGGCGTCCGGCACGAGGACGCCCGCAACGCTCAGAGGATGTCCCAGAACGCGCGTGTGGCGTCGAGGGAGAAGGTCCAGCGCCCCGAGCCGCGGAGTCCCCGGGCCACGTCGAGGCGTACCAGGTCGAAGAACCCGATCAGCCCCACGCCGACCGACGGGAAGACGCGCTGCCCCGGCGGGATGCCGCCGAGCGCGGGGCGCCCCGCCGGCGGGTCGAGCGCCACGACGTTGAAGTATGGAGCGAGCGTCGCCCGCGACGCCGAGCGGCCGAAATCGCCCAGCGGGATCGCGTAGAACGGGATCGGGAACCGTAGCTCGACGCGCTGCGAGATCCCCTGCGTGCCGACCAGGCCGTGCAGAGGATAGCCGGGTGCCGTGATGGGTCCGCCGAAGTAGGCGAGGTGCTGTACGGGCACGTATCCGCCCGCGGCCTGTGCGATGGCGGCATGTGTGTGGCCCGCAATCTCCAGCGGGCCGAAGTTGCGGCTCAGGTCGAGGAGCGCCACGGCCCGCCGCACGGTCCGGCCCGGGAACGTGCAGAGGGCGAGGCCGGGGCACACGTACGAGTGGGAGTAGTGCAACCAGTCGAGGCGAAGCGACCAGGTCGCCGTCAGGCTGGCCACCGAGAGCGGCGCGTCGCGATCCATCCGAAGCGAGAGGTGCAGCGGATCGTACCGGTCGGCGGCGATCGTGGGGGCGAAATGACCGAGCGCGGGCTTCGCGTGGACGCTCACGGCGCGCTCCTGCTCTCCGGCCGCGCCGACGGTCCAGCGCAGACCGGCTGCCGTGGTCGTCAGCGCGAGCCCCACGGCTCGCAGATCGTAGGGCTCGGTGGCGTCGCTGCCGAATTCCTGCGCCGCCAGGCTGTTCGCCGCCCGCGAGCGCTCCGGCTCGTCGCGCGCCTCGGCCAGGACGTGCTCGGCGTAGAGGCGCACGCTCATGCCCGTGGGGCTGCTCCAGGTGAAGCCCGCCGATCCACGAAGGGTGTGATCGTCGATGCCGTATTGCGGGTACGCGTTTGCGGAGAGGCCGCCGACGAGCCGGCGGTCGACGCCGGCCCCCAGGGTCAGCCCCTGCACGCGGTTCACGCTGGCGAAGTCGCTCAGGCTGTGGACGCTGAGGCGGGTCTCCTTGACCCGGCGCAGCGCCTGCTCCCGGACCAGCTCCCGCGCCTCCGCCTGGACGCGGCGCACGTCGGCGTCGGTGGCCACCGCCACGTCCGGCGGCAGGGAGTCCAGGATGTTTCCATGCCACGCATAGGCCTTCAACACACTCGGCGGCGCCTGCTGGTAGCGGGGCCCGGCGAACGTCTGGATCGGCATGGCTTCGTTGATCTTGTAGTCCGACACTTCCCAGCGGCCGCGAATGATGCCCCGCACCGGGTAGTCGAGCCAGGTGCCGGTGCGGCGGATCTCCAGCTCCTGATGCCGCGGCAACCAGTACTTGCCGTCGATCAGTCCGTTCTCGAGCACGACCGAGATGTCCTCGAGACTCGGATCGATGAGGGCGGCGCGGGTGAAGCTGAGCGCCATGCGCACGACCTGCCCGGTGTGGCGATCAAGATAGACGGCGCCGACGACGCGCGGCTGGGTCGGGTCCTTGGGGCGAACCTTGACCTCGTAGACGTCGATGGTCTTTCCGGGCAGCGTGATGCGGAGGGAATCGGCGATCGCGAAGTCGTAGAGCGACAGTCCCGCCGGCGAAAGCGGATGCGGCGCGTCGCGGACCTCGTCACCCTCGCCGATCCGGATGATGTTCGGGAAGTTGTTCTGGACGATGCCGAGGTGGTCGCGGTGGTAGAGGATGTCGGTGGGGAGGAGCGTGGTGTCGCGCCGCCCGATGATCCGCTGCTTGCTCAGGTCCGGCGATCGCCAATAGACTTCCACGGCCAGCTGGTCGGCGCGGACGATCTTCGGGGGTGTGGGGAAGCCGGTGCCGAGCTGGACGAGGAAGGTCACGTAGCCGTGCGCCGTGGCCCGGTAGTCGACGAGGCCGGTGTCGGAGAGCTGGGCGAACCGGCGCTGGATTGCGGTGCGGACGAGGGCGAGGGTGCGGGGGGAGTTCCAGGTGGACTGGGCGAGGACGGGAACGGCGAAGAACAGCAGAAATAGCGCAGGACCGCAACGGCGCAGGGCCGAAACCACGCGGGACCGAAACCACGCAGGATCGAAACCACGCAGGACCGGGACGGCGCAGGACCGGAACGGCGGGGAATTGGAAGGGATTGAACCGGCGGGTGGAGACGCGCGAACCGACGACCGCGAACCGCGAACCGTCAAGCGCCAACTTCTTCCACCCGTCGCGATCGTGAGCCCCATGCATCTAGTATCGCCGGGGTCTGGCCCCCGATCAACGGACCATCCATGAGTCTCGAAGCCTTTCTGGCGCGCGCCGTGCGCGGGCGTCTGGTTCCCGTGTGGCGCGACTGCGTGCTCGATACGGAAACGCCGGTGGCGGCGTTTACCAAGCTCAAGCGCGGGCCCTTCTCGTTCCTCCTCGAGTCGGCGCCGGCGGGAAGCGAAACGTGGTCGCGCTACACGTTCATGGGCACGGAACCGCACGCGGCGTGGCGGATGACGGACGGACGTGTGGAGGATTGGACCCCGGACGCCGGCTGGCACGGGGCGCGCACCCCGGGCGACCCCCTGGAGGATCTCGACCGCCTGCTCGACCGGTTCCCGCCCGTGGAGGTGCCGGAGCTGGGGGAGTTCTGGAGCGGCGCCGTGGGCTACTTCGGCTACGACGTCGTGCGGTGCATCGAGCGGCTGCCGCATGCCCCGCCCCGCGCGCTCGACGTGCCGGACGCGCTGTTCGTGTTCACCAACGTCCTCGTGGTCGTCGACAACCTGCGTTCGCGGGCGCGGTTCGTCGCGTCGGTGCGGGTTCCCGAGACCGCATCCGACGCCGAGCTCCGGGCCCTGTACGAGCGCGCCGAAACCGACATCACCGACGCCATGCGGCGGCTGCGCGCCCCAGGCACGCTGCCGCCGCTGGAACTGAACGAATCGACACCGCCGGCGGTCGGCACCTCGACTTACGAGAAGGCCAAGTACCTGCGCGACGTGGCGCGCATCAAGGAGTACATCGTGGCGGGGGACGCGTTTCAGGTGCTGCTGGCGCGGCGCATCGTGCTGCCCCACGACTTCTCGTCGGACCTGCTCTACCGCGCGCTTCGCGTGGTGAATCCGTCGCCTTACATGTACCATCTGGAGCTGGACGGGGTGGAGCTGGTGGGAAGCTCGCCGGAGCTGCTCGTGCGCGTATCGGAGGGGCGGGTGACGGTCCGCCCCATCGCCGGCACCCGGCCGCGCGGACGCACCGCCGCCGAGGACGAGGCCCTGACCGCCGAGCTGCTGGCCGATGAGAAGGAGCGCGCGGAGCACCTGATGCTCGTGGACCTCGGCCGCAACGACGTCGGGCGCATCGCGCAGTACGGAACGGTGCACGTGACCGATCTCATGGTGGTGGAGCGGTACTCTCACGTGCTGCACATCGTCAGCCAGGTGGAGGGAACGATGGGCGCGGAGCGCTCGGCGATGGACGCCTTCCGGGCCACCTTCCCGGCCGGAACGATGACGGGCGCACCGAAGGTGCGCGCCATGGAGATCATCGACGAGCTGGAGCCGGAGCGGCGCGGACCCTACGCCGGCGCGGTCGGCTACATCTCGGCGGGTGGACGGCGGATGGATCTCGCGATCACGATCCGAACGTGCGTCATCGCCGACGGGGTGGCCTCGGTGCAGGCCGGCGGCGGGATCGTGCACGACTCGGTGCCCGAGCGCGAGTGGGAGGAGACGGAGAACAAGGCGCGGGCCATGCTGACGGCGATCGGACGGGTGCGAGCGGCCGCCCTGTCCGACTAGTCCGGGGCGGCACGCTTTCGCATATTCCCCGCACATGGCTTACAAGCTGACGAGCGCGGATCAGACCCTCTCGTTCGAGCTGCCGGCAGGAACGACACAGCTCGTCGGGCGCGCGGCGACGTGCGACATCCCCATCATCGATCCCACGATCTCGCGCCGGCACGCCGAGATCCGGTGCGACGACGGCGGGGTGGCCGTCCGGGACCTCGGCTCGAGCAACGGGACGTTCGTCAACGGACAGCGCGTGGAAACGGCGACGCTGGCCGTGGGCGATGCGGTCACGTTCGGCAACGTGCAGATGTCGCTCCAGGAGGCGACCCCGCCGCGGACCTCCGCCGCGGGCACCGCGGCCGAGCAGGAAGCGGACGAGGGGGCCGGGGCGACGATCGTTCGCCAGCGCCCCGTGCACGGTCCCGCGCCGACCACGGCGCGGACCTCCGGCGCCGAGGACAAGAGCCGCGAGAAGCTCGCCACACTGCTCGAGGTCTCGAAGGGGCTGGGACGCGCCGTCGACACCGACGCCATCCTCGCCAAGATCGTCGGGTATGCGTACCAGATCCTCGAGGTCGACCGGGTGGCGATCCTGCTGCTCGACGAGCACGACGTCCTGGTGCCCAAGATCTCGCGCGACAGGCGCGGGGCCGACGCGCCCCGCATGGTTCCGCGCTCGATCGCCAGCGCCGCGGTGGCGGACAAGGTGGCGATCCTCTCGGACAACGCGGGCGAGGACATGCGCTTCGGCGGCGAGTCGGTGGTGCTGCAGCAGGTGCGCTCGGCCATCTGCTCGCCCCTGATCGGCAGCGAGGATCGCGTGCTGGGCGTGGTCTACGTGGACAACGTGTCCACGACCCACCGGTTCACCGACGACGACCTGGACTTCGTGGTGGCGTTCAGCGGCATCGCCGCGGTCGCCATCGAGAACAGCCAGTTCGCCGAGCGCATCCGGCGCGAGACGCTGGCCCGGAGCAACTTCGAGCGCTACTTCACGCCGCAACTCGCCCGGCGCATCGCCACGTCGGCCGGGGCGACGCGTTTGGGCGGCGACAAGCGCAAGGTGGCGGTGCTGTTCAGCGACATCCGCGGGTTCACGGCGCTCTCGGAGACGATGAATCCGGACGACATGGCGCAGCTGCTCAGCGAGTACTTCACCGAGATGGTGGATTGCGTGTTCCGGCACGACGGGACGCTGGACAAGTTCATCGGGGACGCCGTGATGGCGCAGTGGGGCGCGCCGATCACCGACCCGAAGGACGCCGACAAGGCGATGGCGGCGGCGCTGGACATGATGCGCGAACTGGAGCAGCTGAACGCGAAATGGCGCGCCGAAGGGCGCCCCGAACTGCACATCGGCATCGGGCTCAACTTCGGCGACGTCTTCGCCGGCAACATCGGCTCGGAGAAGCGGCTGGAATTCACGGTCATCGGCGATACGGTGAACACGGCCAGCCGGCTGTGCGCCGTGGCCGGCCCCGGCGAGATCCTGATTTCGGACCCCATGCGGCAGGCCCTGTCGGAGCCGCCGGCGGTGGAGGAACGGGATCCCGTGGAGCTCAAGGGGAAGAGCCAACCGGTGCCGGTATACCGCGTCCGCGCGTGACGGACGCGGCGCTCCCGGCGGGATACGAGCGGATCCGGGTCGGTCGCGCCGAGGCGGTGGCGACGACGGCGCTGGCCCCGCTCGTCCGGGACGTGCTCGGCGCGGGCACGCTGTACGCGTTCGCGCGCGCGCGGCCCGACGCCGCGGAGCTGGCC
>JBJKRG010000153.1:0-3261 GCA_046704805.1 Gemmatimonadaceae bacterium | reverse complement strand
ATCCAGCTCGCGGGGCGTGGGTACACGATCATCGGCGTCGCACCGGCCGACTTCGAGGGGACTTTTCCCGGCATCGCCCCGGCCGTGTACCTGCCGATCACGATGGTCAATCAGATCGGTCCCGATGTCACGGACCCCCTCACGAATCGCGACGCCCACGCGGCGTTTCTCAAGGTCCGGCTGGCGCCGGGAGTCACGCTGGCCCGGGTGCGCACGCTGGTCGCCAATTTCACCGCCGAGATGCGGCATCGGTTCCCGAAGAGTTGGACGGCGGCCACCTCCACGACGGTCGTTCCGGAGTCGAAGGTCGTGGTGAACCCCATGGTTGACAGCGTGGTCGTCCCGGCGTCGGCGACGCTCATGGTCGTCGTGGGGCTCGTACTGCTGGTCGCCTGCGCCAATCTGGCCAGCTTCCTGCTCGCGCAGGCGCGCGATCGCCGGCGCGAGATCGCCATCCGCGTGGCGCTCGGCGCCAGCCGCTGGCCGTTGGTGCGGCAGCTGTTGATCGAAGCGCTGGTGCTGGCCGCCATCGGCGGCGTGGCGGGCGTGCTCCTCGCGCACGTGGCACTGCATGCGCTGCTCGCTGCCAACCTGCCGACGCCGATTCCGGTGCCGATCCACCTGGCGACCGGCCTCGACCCCCGAGTGCTCGCATTCACCATGCTCGTCACCGCCGTGGCCGCCCTGCTCGTGGGCCTGGTGCCGGCCCTCCAGGCCACGCGTCCGGACGTCGTCGACGTCATCAAGAATGAGAACACCGGCGGCGGGGGCCGGCACCGGGTGACCATGCGGAGCGCGCTGGTCGCCGGTCAGGTGGCCGTGTCCCTCGTGCTGCTCATCACCGCGACGCTCTTCCTGCGCAGCCTCCAGGCGCGGGAGCACATCGATCCCGGATTCGGGCACGCGCCGGCGGGGATCGTCTGGTTCGGTCTACCGCCGCAGCGTGACTCGGGACAGCGGGCTCGGCTCCTCCTGGATCGCGTGGAGGCGCGCGTGCGTGGCATCGCCGGCGTCCAGTCCGTCGGGCTGATCGACAACATGCTGCTCAACGCCGCGAACGTACAGAACACGTACGTCGACGTACCGGGACTGGCACCGCCCAAGGGAGAGCCCGGCTACGCCGTGGACAACGCCGCGGTGGACTCCGGGTTCTTCGACGCCGCGGGCGTGCGGCTCCTCCGTGGCCGGGGCATCGCCTCCACCGATGGTCCGGGCGCGCCGCGGGTGGCCGTGATCGACGAGGCGATGGCCCGTGAGCTGTGGCGGGGTGAGAACCCGATCAACGAGACGTTCCGCGCCGGGTCGCTCACCTACCGCGTGGTGGGCATCTCGCGCACCACGAAGGTGCGTTCGCTGGGCGAGGCGCCGCGGCCATTCTACTTTGCCTCGATCCGCCAGCGTCCCTCGCCGAATCTGTATCTCGTGGCGCGCACGGCAAGCGACGCCGACCGGACGACGCCACAGATGATCGCCGCGTTGCACGATGTGGAGCCGTCGCTGACGATCATCCAGGGGACGACGATGGCGCGGCACCTCGCCACGGTCACCGTGCCGGCGCGTCTGGGAGCGATGGTGTTCGGCCTCTTCGCGGCGCTCGCCCTGTCCCTGGCGATGATCGGCGTCTACGGCGTCGTGAGCTACGCCGTGGCGCGGCGGTCGCGCGAGGTCGGGATCCGGATGGCCATGGGCGCGCCGCCGTGGGCGATCGTGGGGCTGCTGATGCGGGAAGGCCTGGGCACGGTGGCCGCCGGCGGCGTCCTCGGGCTCCTGGTCGCGCTCGCCGTCACGCAGACCATCCACGGATTGCTCACCGGCGTGGCGGCCGTGGATCCCCTGACCTTCATCGCGGCGCCGCTCGCGCTGTTGCTGGTGGGCGTTGTCGCGACGTTCGTGCCGGCACGACGATCCACGAGGACCGATCCCGTGCGGGTGTTGCGGGCGGACTAGACGAAGCAGCGTGGCGACCAGTTCTGACTCGACGAACCGAACGGCGGCCGGAGGCCGCCGCCCCACTCACTCCACCTGCATCGTCACGAGCGGATCGATGCGCGCCGCACGAAGGGCGGGCACCAGCGACGCGACCGCTCCGGCGATCACGAGCGCCGCTGTGGCCAGCAGCCAGGACTGTGCATCCGCCGGGCTCACGCCGTAGAGCATCTGCCGCAGCAGGCGAGTGGTCGCCGCGGCGCCAACGATTCCGATCGCAATGCCCAGCCCGACGAGGACCATGCCCTGGGTCGCGATCAGCCCCACGATACGGCTCATCGGGCTGCCGAGCGCACCGCGGATGCCGATCTCGCGGGTGCGCTGGACGACGGCGTAGCTCATCACGCCGTAGACGCCGGCCATGGCCAGCGCGAGCGCCACCGCGGCGAACACGGCCAGGAGGGAGAAGTAGAACCGCGGCTGCCCCAGGCTTCGCCCGATCACCGCGTCCATCGGTTGCATGTCGCTCACGGCAGCCCGCGGATCCACGGACCGCACGGCGGCGCGCACCGCGGCTTCGATGGCCGTGGGATCGAGCCCGGCCGTGCGAACCATGATGGGGGCGCTCAGACCGATGCCGCCGAGCTCCGGCGCGGTCCAGTACGCGGCGGGATGCGGCGGAGCGATCGGTCCGGAGTTCCGGATGTCGCTCACCACCCCGACGATGGTCGCAAAGCTCGTATCGGTGCGCCCCCAGTAGAATCGCTGGCCGATGGCGCTGCGGCCCGGGAAGTCACGCTTCACCAGCGCTTCGTTCACGACCACCGCGTCGAGCGTGCCGGGGCGGCCGTCGTCACGGGCACCCAGCAGGCGTCCGGCGACCAGGCGCTGGCGCGTGACCGCGAAGAATCCCGGCGTGACCGCACGGATCTCCACGAGCGGATGGTGCTCGGAGTTGCCGGCCGGCTGGCCCTCGTAGCGGACGTTGAAGTTCATCCCCCACTGCTCGTACGGCAGCGCGCTGATGGCGCCCGCCGCGGCAACGCCCGGCGTGTGGCGAATGGCGGCCAGCGCCGGCGTGAGAAAGCGCTGCACCGCCGAATTGCCCGGATAGGCGCTTGCCGGCCATGACACGCTGAAGGTGAGCACAGGGTTGGGATCGAAGCCCGGATCGGAGCGGATGAGCTTCGTGAACCCGCGCAGCACCAGCGACGCCCCGACGAGGAGCACCAGCGACAGCGCCACTTCGGCGACCACCAGGCCTGCCAGCGCGCGATGGTGGCCCCGCCCCGCACCGCCTCCACGCCCCCCGCGCAACGCGTCCTGGGGGTCCAC
>JBJKRG010000152.1:0-8824 GCA_046704805.1 Gemmatimonadaceae bacterium | reverse complement strand
CTCCAGTGCGCTCCCCCGTCGGTCGTGACGTGCACGAGGCCGTCTGCCGAGCCGGCCCAGACGACCTGGCCGTCGAGCGGAGACACGGCGATGGCCGAGACGTACGGGTAGATCTCGGCGCCCGACTGATCGAGATCGATCGGGCCGCCGGTCGGCGCCTCGGTGGCGGAGTCGTTGCGTGTCAGGTCGGGGCTGATGGCCTTCCACGTCTGGCCGTCGTCGTCGCTCTCCATGACGTACTGCGCGCCGACGAACAGCTGGTGCGGGTTCACCGGCGAGAAGACGATCGGGTGCGTCCAGGCGAAGCGATACTTCAGCTCACCCGCCGAGGCGCCCTCCTGGTAGTCCGGCCACGGACTCACGCTGGCGTACTGGCCGGTGGCCTGGTCGCGCGTGAGGAAGATGCTGAAATACCCGCTGCCGAACGTGATGTCGGGATGGTCCGGCTCGGGCACCGACGGCGTGCTCTCCCCGTACGCGGTGCGCTGCCAGTCGCCGATGGGAATGCTGCCGCCGGCGGCGGCGCTGGGCCCTTCCGTCGAGCCCTCGTCCTGCTGCGCGCCGTAGATGTGGAACGGGAACCGGTGATCGAGGTTCACCGAGTAGAACTGGCCGGTCGGCTGATTGTGCTCGGTGCTCCAGGTCCTGCCGCCATCCGTCGAGACCGTGGCGCCGCCGTCGTTGCCCTCGAGCAGGATCTTCGGATTCTCGGGATTGATCCAGAGCGTGTGGTTGTCGCCGTGCGGCGGGTGCAGGATGGTGAAGGTCTTCGCGCCGTCGTGCGAGACGAACAGCCCGTCGACCTCGGGCATGTACACCGTGTTCGGGTTCGTGGGGTCGACGAAGATCGCCATGTAATAGAAGGCGCGCTGACGGAGCGGCCACTCGGCGTTGACCCGCTTCCAGGTGGCGCCGCCGTCGTTGGAGCGGAACACGCCGCCCCGTTTCGCCTGAATCGTGGCGTAGACCACGTTGGGCGCGCTGGCGGACACGGCGATGCCGATCTTCCCGAGGATGCCGGTGGGGAGCCCCGGGTGGTGCGTGATGTTCGTCCAGTGCGCGCCCCCGTCCATGGTGCGGTAGATTCCGCTGCCCCGCCCGCCGCTGGAGAGGCTCCACGGCGTCCGATAGGCCTGCCAGGCGGCCGCGTACAGCTCACGCGAATTCTTCGGTGCCATCACCAGATTCACGACACCCGTGCTGTCGTTCACGAACAGCACGCGCTTCCAGGTGTGTCCGCCGTCGGTAGACTTGAACACGCCGCGGTGCGCGCCCGGCACGAACACGTGGCCCATGGACGAGGCGTAGACCACGTCGGGGTTGCGCGGATCTACGACCAGGCCGGTGACGGTGTGGGTGTCCTCGAGGCCGGCGCGGGTCCACGTCTTGCCGCCGTCGGCGGAGCGGAACACCCCGTCGCCGCTGATCATGTCGCCGCGGATGTCGCTCTCCCCGGTCCCGACGTACAGCACCCGGGCGTTCGACGGGGCGACCGCGATCGCCCCGATGCTGTTGCTCGTGCCGGGCAGCGTGCTGTCGGAGACGTTGGTCCAACGGATGCCGTAGTCCGTGCTCTTCCAGACGCCGCCGTCGACGCTCCCCATGTAGAACAGGTCCGGATGGCCGCGCACCCCCGTCACGGCCACCACGCGGCCGCCCACGTACGGGCCGACGCTGCGCCACCGCAGGGCGCCGAGCGCCGCCGGCGACGGTGGGGTCTGGGCCCCCGCGCCGGCGGACAGGAGGAACGTCGCCGCGACGCCGGCGAGGACCAGCCGTCGGCACGTCTCGACCAGCGGGACGGAAGCGGGGGCGGAGGCGGGGCGGTTCATCATCGATCTCCTGGCAGAGGGCGGGCCGGAACGAGCGGCGGGAACGACTCGGCGTGGGGGGCCTCGCCGGGAACGCGACCAGCGCGTTCGCCGGAAGGTGATTTGCACCGTTCCGGCTTGAATTGCAATCGGCGGGGTCGGAATCGCGCACTCGCCGGCGCGCCACTCCATCGGGCGCTAACACGTCGCAAATACACGATTTCGCGCCCCCCCTTCACACGGGCGGCATTCTCCGCGATGTTCAAAAAGCGACCGGGTGCACTTGCCCCCGGCCGTCGGCAAGCAGTTCGACCCCGCGAGCACGCGGACCGGAACGAGGTCCGTTCCCGCGGCGGTCGGCGTCCTGTGTTGTTGGCGCCGCCACACTGGTCGGAATCGCCGGTACCCCCCAACCGCAAGCCGCGAGGCGACCCTTGTCGACATCGCTCCGGTCGAGCCGGCGCGGACGCGCCGTATAGGCCTGATCGGAGACTGACGTCATCTGGCAAAGGGGGATCAAGCCATGACAGGACCAATGCGCACACCGCGCCCTGGGGAACCGGGCGCGAGTTTAACTCCCGCCCCGCAATTCGATCAGGCCGTTCGCGAGACGGAAGCTGGATCACTGGGTGAGACCGTCGCGAGTGCAGGTGCCGTGATTCTCGGCATTCTCGGCATCATCGGGCTGCTGCCCGGTGTGCTCGATTCGATCGCCACGATCGCCGCGGGACTCGCCATTCTCATCGGGAGCATGGCCCTCGGCAGCCGCGTGTCGCGCCTGCTCGGAGAGCGGGCCCACGCCGAGCGGGAGGTGTCCAGCGGGCTGGGCCTGGCGGCCATGGCGGGCCTGGCCGGGATCGTGCTCGGCATCCTGGCGTTGCTCGGCGTGAGTCGGGTGGCGCTCGTGAGCATTTCGGCGATCACCTTCGGGGCGGGCATGCTGATCTCGAGCGCCGCGATGGTCGCCTTCGAGCGCATGCTGCGGACGCACCAGGGCGCCGAGGCCGTCTTCCTGGCGAGCGGCGCCGAAGGACTGGTAGGGCTGGCGGCGATCGTGCTCGGCATCCTGGCGCTGGACGGCCTGGCCCCGATCACGCTGTCGCTCATCGCCATGCTGGGCATCGGCGCGGCCGCGCTGATGAGCGGCACCTCGATTGCCTCGCAGTTCATGTCGTTCCGCCACTGATACCGTGGTCCGCCGAACGGCGGACCGATGCGGTCAGGAGAGAGGCGCCCCGTCGCCGCGCGAGCGGCGGCGGGGGGCGCGTCCGAATTCCGGGTAGACCATGTGGTTCATCGTCGCCGCCGACTGCGTGCTGCTGCTCCACTTCGCCTTCGTGTCGTTCGTGATCGTCGGCGGAATGCTGGCGCTGCGCTGGCGACGCCTCGCCCGGGTGCACGTGCCGGTGGCCGTCTACGGGGCCGTGATCGAGTTCGTGGGGTTCATCTGCCCGCTCACACCGCTCGAGAACTGGCTGCGGATGCGCGGCGGCGAGGCCGGATATTCGGGCGGGTTCATCGCCCACTACATCACCGCCGTGATCTATCCCGAGGGGCTCACGCGGCACGTGCAGTACCTGCTCGGGGCGGCCGTGCTGGTGCTGAACGGCGTGGTGTACACCGTCTGGGTGCGCCGCGGGCGCCGGGCGACCGGTCCTGCACCGCGATCTCTCGGTGATGGCGCGTGACGAAGCCGTTACACGCCTCCGGCGGCTGCTGCGGGAAGCGTTGCCCGGGCGGCGGTGACGGGCGCGCGGCTTGCTCCGGGTCCGTGCGCGGTGTAGCGTGCCTCCGGGCTTCCGGGGGCGGTCTCTCTCCGGGGCCGGACACTCGACGCATCCAGAGGAAGACATGCGCACACGGCGTACCCTGGCGTGGCCGATCGCCGCCGCGTCGGTACTGATGCTCGCCGCCTGCAGCTCGGGGGGCGGCGCCCTGGGCACGAAGGGCAACCCGATCGTCGTCGCCTTCGAGCCCGCGGGCACCTCGCAGCAGATCACGGCCAGCGGGCAGGATCTGCTGGACCTGCTGTCGAAGGAAACGGGCCTCGCCTTCAAGGGCGTGGTTCCGACTTCCTACGCCGCGCTCACCGAAGCCATGGGCTCGGGGAATGCGCAGGTCGGGTGGATGGCCACGTTCAACTACATCCTGGCGCACCAGAAGGGGTACGCGGACGTCGCGCTGATCACGAAGCGGTTCGGCACGGAGAACTACGGCGCCCAGTTCATCGCCAATGTCCGCTCCGGCTTCAAGCCGGCAGCCCACGTACCTGCCACCGAAGCCGATCTGCCGACGCTGCTGCAGTTCAAGGGCAAGCACGCCTGCTTCTCGGACGAGCAGTCGACGTCGGGCCACGTGATCCCGCTGATCTTCATGAAGAAGGCCGGGTTGACCGACGCGGACATTCCGAACCCGGTGTACGCCGGCGGACACACGCAGGTGGTCGAGGCGATCTACGACGGCGGGATCTGCGACTACGGGACCACCTTCGTCGATGCGCGCTCGAACATCGCAGCCGAGCACCCCGACGTGGACCAGAAGGTGGTCGTGATCTTCGAGACGCCGCCCATCATCCCGAACGACAACATGTCGTACGCACCGGACCTGCCGCCGGCCCTGCGGCAGCGGATCACGGCCGCGATGCTGAAGATTGCCGGCACGGAGGCGGGCAAGAAGGCGCTCCAGGACCTGTACCAGATCGGCGGGCTCGTGAAGGCGAGCGACACGGTGTACGACGAATTCCGCTCCTACCTCCAGGCGTCGGGTATCGATCTCAGCCGGTACGTCCAGTAGCTTTGCCACGGCCCTGTGCCGGGCGGAGGTGAGGAGCGCGGCTCCCCGCCTGTCGCGCCGGACTGCGGCCGGGAGGAGCTCCAGTGCTGCGCGTCGAACATCTGACCAAGGTCTACCCGAACGGAACGACGGCCCTCAAGGACGTGAGCTTCACCGTCCGGGACGGCGAGTTCCTCGTCATCATCGGGCTCTCCGGATCGGGGAAGTCCACGCTGCTCCGCTGCATCAACCGTCTGATCGACCCGACCGAGGGCCGGGTGCTATGGGACGACGCCGACGTCACCGCCGCGTCGCCCCGCGAGCTGCGGCAGCTGCGCCGGCACATCGGCATGGTGTTCCAGCACTTCAACCTGGTGAAGCGCAGCTCGGTGCTGACGAACGTGCTGTCCGGCCGGCTCGGCTATACGAACTCGCTGCTCAGCCTCCTGGGTCTGTGGTCGAAGGCCGACCGGACCCGGGCGACGCAGGCGCTGGAGCGCATGGGCCTAGGGGACAAGGCGCACCGCCGGGCCGACGCCCTGTCGGGCGGCCAGCAGCAGCGCGTGGGCATCGCCCGCACGCTGATGCAGGAGCCGCGGCTGATCCTCGCTGACGAGCCCGTGGCGTCGCTCGATCCCGTGCTGTCGCATTCGATCCTGCGCTATCTGGAGCAGCTCAACCAGGAAGGCATCACGGTGATGTGCAGTCTGCATTTCCTGGACCTGGTGCATCGCTATGCGACCCGCGTGGTCGCGCTCAAGGACGGCGTGAAGGTCTTCGAGGGGCTGCCGGCGCAGATCGACCGGGAGAAGTTCCGCGAGATCTACGGAGAGGAGGCACAGGAGGTCCGCGCCACCGCCGTCGCCGCCGGGTGAGCGTGCGCGGCGGGGCGGCCGTCGGGCCCACGGGCCGGTCGCCGGTCGCGGCGGCATTGCTGTCGCTGGTGGTGCCGGGGGCCGGGCAGGCCTACGCACGCCACCGCTATCGGGGCGGCGCCGTGGTGCTCGCCGTGGGGCTCACGACGGCGGTCGCCCTCTGGTACCGCGTGCCGGGTTGGTACGCCGTGCCGGGGTTCGTGTGGGCGTGGAACGTGTGGGACGCGGCCAACCTGGCACGGGGCAGACGGCGAACGGCGCTGCTGCCGATGCTGGCGATGCTCGTCATGGGCTACGGCGTGGGGTGGCAGGTGACGCAGATCGACCCGTCGAGCCTGACGCGGAACGCCGGCCGCGCGGCCTCCATCCTGGCGCCGATGCTGCACCCCGACTTCGCCGTGCGGCGGGCGGCGACGAAGGTCGTGTGGGCCCCGGTCGAGGTGCCCTGCGGTCCACATCCTCCCCCGGCGACCCACTCCATGTCGGGGGTCCGCGTGGCCGTGGCGCCGGATTGCGCCGGGGTGAACGCCCCCCTCACGGTGCAGGCCGACGGCCTCTGGCCCCACACGGCGACGCTGCTGCAGTGGGCGACGCCGATCGGCAACCGACTGGCGCTCGGCCCGGGCTTCGCCACCCCGCTCCTCGTGACCAGCGACTCATCCGGCGCCCTCCGTGCCGACATCCACGTGCCGCCCAGCGCGCTCTCCGCCGCCCCCGACCGGAAGCTGCCGCTGGAGCATCGCGTCTACCTGACACAGTCGCGCCCCGAGGCCGGGTTCCGCCTCTCGGAGAACGGCGGCTACGTGATGGAGGGGATCATCCAGACGCTGTTCCTGGCGCTGATGGCCACGACCATCGGCGCCATCGTCGCCGTTCCCGTGAGCTTCCTGGCGGCGCGCAACCTCATGGGCGGCCACCGCACGACGCTCGGGATCTACGTGCTGGCCAGGACGATCCTCAACGTGGTGCGCTCCACGGAGCCGATGATCATCGCCATCGTGTGCGTGGTGATCGTGGGGCTGGGGCCGTTCGCCGGCGTGATCGCCATAACGCTTCACACGATCGCGGCGCTGGGGAAGCTGTACTCCGAGGTCATCGAGGGCATCGATCCCGGGCCCCTCGAAGCCATCCGGGCCACGGGCGGCAACTGGGCACAGATGGTCCGCTTCGGCGTGATCCCGCAGATCGTGCCGTCGTTCGCGTCGTTCACCCTGTTCCGGTGGGACATCAACGTGCGGACCTCCACGATCATCGGGTTCGTGGGCGGCGGCGGCATCGGGTTCTTCCTCTACCAGTGGATCATCAAGGGCGATTTCCGGGCGGTGAGCTCGTCGTTCATCGCCATCGCCGTCATCGTCGTCACCCTCGACTTCGTGAGCGCGCGGATCCGCGCGCGCCTGGTGTAGCGTGGCCCGCGACCGCCTCCGCGTCCGCCGCTGGTTCGTCACCGGCTTCTTCGCGCTCCTGGCCGGCGCGGCCTACGTGACGGGCTGGCGCGTCACCCAGATCGATCCGGGCAAGCTGCTGACGTCGCTGCCCAAGAGCCGGAAGATCCTCGGCGATCTCGTCCATCCCGACCTCTTCACCCGCGCCACCCGCACCGCGCAGTTCGCCGTGGTATTTCCCGTGCCCTGCGACTCGGCGGCGCGGGCAGGGGCGCCGGCCGGCGGCGGGCACCTCGCCACCAGCGTGCCCTGTGCGGCGCCCGGCGACGACGTGACGGTGACCGGCCGGGCCATGGAGCCGAATGCGGAGGTGAAGCTCCAGTGGATCCTGCCGAACGGAAACGCACTGTTCTCGAAGCTGGCGCGCACCGACGCGTCGGGCGCGTTCACGGCTCAGGTGGAGGTCCGCCCCGCCGTCGCCACGCAGCAGGGGGTGCGCGCACGCCTCGAGGCCGTCACGTCCGTCTCCGTCGGCCGGCTGCTGCCGAGCCAGTCGCTGAAGGACGTCGTCGACAACATCATCGTGACGATCTTCATGGCGCTGCTGGCCACGACGGCGGGCACGCTCATCGCCGCGCCGATCAGCTTCCTCGCCGCCCGCAACATCACCCGGCGCGGCTGGCTGGGAACGGCCGTGTACGGGGTGACGCGCGCCGTGTTGAACGTGACGCGTTCGTACGACTCGCTCGTGCTGGCGACGGTGTTCGCGCTGTGGGTGGGCTTCGGCGCCTTCGCCGGCGTCCTCGCGCTCACGGTGGTCACGATCGCCTCGCTGGGGAAGCTGTTCTCGGAAGCGATCGAGGCCATCGACCCGGGGCCGCTGGACGCCGTGGCCGCGACCGGCGCGAGCCCGATGGAGGTCGTGCGGTTCGCCGTCGTGCCCCAGGTGATTCCCGACCTGGTGTCGTTCGTGATGTACCACTGGGACATCAACGTCCGCATCAGCACGATTCTCGGCTTCGTGGGCGGCGGGGGGATCGGCTACTACCTGAGCCAGCGGCTCAACGTGCTCGAATACCGGAAGGTGGGCACGGCGATCTGGGCGATCATCATCGTCGTGTGGGCGATGGACTTCTTCAGCGCCGAAGTGCGTAAACGTTTCACATAGAAATGGGCAGTTGGCGCCGATGTGGGGTTTTGTTACAAACCCGCTATTTGCGTGGTATACGGAGCCCCGGTAGGTTGTATTACTCAATGGTTAGATGATGTATCAGTTATATAGTCTTTATCCGGCGTCACACCCGGGAGGATCGCGATGAACGTCCGCCATCTGCTACTTGCCCTGGCCGTCACGGCCGGGGCCGCCACTGCCGCATCGGCCCAACAGCCGGCCGGATTCTGGACCACGCCGGCCATCAAGGGCATCGGGCCCGTGCACGTGTGGCCGCAGGCCGTGCTCCGGCCCGACGCGAACACGACGTACAAGGTGGTGTTCGACGTGACCAAGGGGTCGCCGTCCGCCGACAAGATGGACCCGGCGCTCGGCCACGTCGCCCGCGCGGTGAACGTGTTCGCGGCCGCCGGCATTCCGTTGGACCATCTCAAGTTCGCCGTGATCATCCACGGGCCGGCCACGCCGATCGCGCTCAGCGACAAGGCCTTCAAGGCCAAGTTCGGCCATGCCAATCCGAACCTTGCGGTGATCGAGGCGCTGAAGACGGCAGGGGTCGACCTCATGGTCTGCGGGAACGCGCTCGGCGACATGCACTTCACGCCGGAGGAGGTCAATCCGAACCTCAAGGTGGCGCTCTCGGCGCTCTCGACGCTGGTGATTCTGCAGGATCAGGGGTACGGCGTCATTGCCATGTAGGGCCGTGGGGGGGGGGGCGCGGCCCCCCCCCCCCCCCCCCCCCCCCCCCCCCCCCCCCCCCCCCCCCCCCCCCCCCCCCACCCCCACCCCCCCCCGCCCCCCCCCCCCCCC
>JBJKRG010000151.1:0-15319 GCA_046704805.1 Gemmatimonadaceae bacterium | reverse complement strand
AAGCCGCTCGACCGCAGCGAATGGACGATGATGCCGCCGACGGTGAACGCGTCCTACAGTCCCTCGCTCAACCAGATCCAGTTCCCGGCCGGCATTCTCCAGCCCCCGTTCTTCGACCCCAACGCGGACGACGCCGTGAACTACGGAGCCATCGGGGCGGTGATCGGGCACGAGATGACCCACGGCTTCGACGACCACGGCCGCCAGTTCGACGGACACGGCAACCTGCGCGACTGGTGGACGCCGCAGGACGCGGCGAAGTACAAAGTCGCCGCGCAGCGGGTCGTGAACCAGTTCGACGCCTACACGGTGGTGGACGGGAAGACGCACGTGAACGGGCGGCTGACGCTCGGCGAGAACATCGCCGATCTGGGAGGGCTGACGGTGGCCTACGCCGCGCTCGAGAAGGCGCTCGGCGACAAGCCGCGCACGAAGATCGACGGCTTCACGCCCGAGCAGCGCTTCTTCCTGGCGTGGGCCCGCATCTGGCGCGGTCTGCAGCGCCCGCAGGCCGAGCTGCAGCAGATCAAGACCAATCCGCACTCACCCGCCAAGTGGCGCGTCGATGGACCACTCAGCAACATGCCCGCGTTTCGGAAGGCATGGGGATGCAAGGACGGCGACCCGATGGTGCGGCCGGACTCGCTGCGCGCGGTGATCTGGTAGCGGGGAAATCGCTGACGGTGAACCGCTAACGGCTAACGGTCGGCAGCGAACGGTTGACGGTTAACAGTCTACGGTTAACCGTTTGCCGTTCTCGCCGCCCGTCAACTCGTCACCAGCGTCACCGCCACGTCCCCCACGATCTGGAGGCTCTGCGCCGACACCTTGTCCGGCGTGTCCTCGAGCGTGTGGTGCCAGCCGTCCTTGTGCGTGGCGTCCTTCGGCCCGTAGTCGTAGTCGATGACGTCGATGACGTGCACGTCGCGGTCGAGGAAGGGCACGTGGTCGTCGATGATGTATTCGCCCGGGGCGTTGATGAAGTACTTCGAGTAGCCGAGGCGCTGCGCCGTCTGCCAGACGAGGGAGACCACCTCCGGGGCGGTCTGCACCGAGTTCCCCTCCTGGTAGATGTCCAGGCTCTTGTCGCCGATCATGTCCCACAGCACGCCGTAGAGCGGCTTGTGCAGCGTGTCCATGTGCTGGGCGTAGTACGTGGAGCCGATGAGCACGTTGGGATTCTTCGCCGTGTCGGACCAGGTGCTGAAGTCGCCGTAGTCCTCGCCATCGACGAACAGCAGGTCGACGCCCACGGTGGCGGGGGTCTTCTTCAAGGCCGCGGCCACCTGGAGGAGCATGGCGACCCCGGACGCGCCGTCGTTGGCGCCGGGGATCGGCAGCTTGCGATTGCCGAGCACGGGGTCGTTGTCGGCGGTCGGCCGGGTGTCCCAATGCGTGACGTACAGCACCCGCTGCGACATGCCCGGGTTGATGTGGGCGATGATGTTGCGGATCGGAATGGTGTCGCCGGTGGGGGTCACGTGTTCGAAGCGCTGCTCGGTCACCGAATCCCCGAGCTGCTTCAACTGGGCGACGATCCAGTCGCCGCACTTCTTCCAGCCGGGAGTGCCGGGCACTCGCGGACCGAACGCGACCTGGGTCTTGACCATCGCATACGCCGCCTGCCCATCGAACGCCGTCCGCGGACCGCGCAGGCGGTCGCAGGAGGTCAGGGTGACGAGGGCAAGGCAGGCGGTCAGGAGCATTCGCACGGAGCGTGGGGCTTGGGGTCGACGGGAGCGGTGCAGCGGACAGGCGCAACTTAAGGCCGGTTGCCTCCCCCTCGCCACGCGAATCGGGACATTTCAGCGGTGTGCCGGAAACAGGCGTAACTCCTTGTGGGACCTGTCCCTTTGTACCGACTCCTGGCATTCTTGCGGTCCCGAGTACACTCTGAACCTGTCATGAAGATGACAGAATGAAAGCCTCCCACCGGTCAGACCGGAGTGAATTTCTGATGCGGATTCCCGGCACCCTGCTCGCTGCCGTCCTCCTGATAGCCCCCCTAGCCGTTGCTGCGGCGCCCGCCGGCGCTCAGACGATTTCCGGGACCGTGCGTTCGGGCGGCAAGCCCGTGGTCGGCGCCATGGTCCGCCTGCTGGAGCTCGACCGCTCCAATCGAACCGGGGCGAGGGGCGGCTTCCGGTTCACCGACGTGCCGCCCGGAACCTACCGGCTGTTCGTCGGGATCATGGGCTACGCCGCGGTCACCGACACCGTCCGCGTGACGGCGGGTGCGCCGACGACGGTCGAGTTCGCCCTCAAGCAGACGGCGATTCCCCTCGAGCAGATCGTCGTCTCGGCGTCCCCCACGGCACGGCCGGCCGACGAGGAGTACCAGTCGGCGGAGTCGAAGTCGCGCCTGACGTTCGACAACTCCGGGGGGATGACCTTCGCCCAGAAGCTCTCGGACCTGCCGGGCGTGGCGGTGCGCTCCAACGGCGCGGCGCCGTCGCGTCCGATTCTCCGCGGGCTCGGCGACAACGAGGTGCTGGTGCTCCAGGACGGACTGCGGATGGGCGACATCGCGACCTACGACCCCGCGCATGCGACGCCGATCGACGCGATGAGCATCGCCCAGGTGGACGTGGTGCGCGGGCCGGCGGCGGTGCTCTACGGGCCGAACACGCTCGGCGGGTTGGTGAACATGATCACGAACCTCGTGCCGACCCCCTCCGACCATCCCATGTCGGGCACGATCTCCGTGGAGGGGAACACGGTCAACGACGAGTACTCGGGCTACATCAACAACGTGTACACCAACGGGGGGTCCGCCCTTCGCGTTTCGGGGGGCTCGCTCCATGCCGGCAACACGGCGATCCCCAAGGGCATCTATACCGACCCGGGCACGGGCGCGCAGTTCGCGCTGACCCACATTCCGCAGTCCGACGACCGGAGCGCGGCGGGCGGCGCCGGGTACTCGTACCAGGGGGACTTCGGCCTGGTGGGGATCGGTGCCAACCACTACGAGTCGAACTACGGCATTCCCGGTGTGCCGGCGAATCCGAACTGGCTGACCGTGCCGCCGACGACGTCGCGGATCTCGCAGCAGCGGAACACCGTCGAGGCCCGCGCTCTGCTCAACGCCGGCGGATCGTGGCTCCAGCGTGTGAAGTTCGACGCGAGCTACAACAATTACAACCACTCCGAGTTCCCCACCGCGCAGGACGCAAGCGGCGTGTCCGACCCCCAGGCCAATCACTTCCACAAGACCGATTTCAACGCCATGCTGCAGCTGCAGCAGCGGGAGGCGGGGCGGCTGACCGGCACGGTCGGCTTCTGGACCGACGTGCAGGGTCTCACCATCTCGGGCGACCAGCCGTTGGGACCGAACTCCACGACGAACGACGTGGCGGCGTTCGCGTACGAGGAATACCGCGCGAGCCACGACACGCGGTTCCAGGTCGGCGCCCGCGTGGACTACAACGGGATCCACACGCACCCCTACCCGCAGTCCACCGACTCGGTGTTCCGGACGTCCAACGAATCCCGGAACCACACGGCGTTCACGGGCTCGCTGGGCGCGGTGCAGCAGCTCACGCCCGACCTCATCGCGTCGCTGAGCATCGCGCGCTCCTTCCGGGCGCCGACGGTGCAGGAGCTGTTCGCGAACGGGCTCGACGCCCCGAGCGGCACCTACTCGATCGGCTCCGCCGATCTGCAGCCCGAGCAGGGGGTCGGGGTGGACGCTTCCCTCAAGGGCGACTTCGCCAACGCGACGTTCGAGCTGTCGCCGTACGTCAACGTGATCGACCACTACATCTATGCGTTCCTGCGCGGCGACACGATCCAGGACTTTCCGGTGCGGCAGTTCTCGTCCACGCGGGCCCGCCTGGCCGGTTTCGAGGCCGTCGCCACCGTGGAACCCGCGCCGCACTGGGCCCTGCGCGCCAGCTCCGACTACGTGAACGGCCAGGACACGCAGACCAACGCGCCGCTGCCGTTCATGCCGCCCCTGCGGGGACTCCTGCGGGCCACCTACCAGACCACCCGCTATAACGGGATCATCGAGTGGACCGGCGCGGCCGCCCAGAACCGGCTCGGCCCCGGCGACACCCCGACCGCCGGCTACGCGCTGCTGAACCTGGGCATCGGCATGCGCATCGTGCACGGCGGTACGGTCTCGGAGATCAACCTGCGCTGCAACAACGTCTTCGACCGGGTCTACCGGAACAATCTGTCGGTGATCAAGGACTTCCTGCCGCAGCCTGGGCGCGGGTTCCAGCTCAACTACGAGCTGCTCTACTGACGGGGGCGCCGTCTAGAAGCTCGATCCGCTGAACCGGATCTGCAGGATGGTCGAGAAGACAAGCTGGTTCAGCCGGCGGTTGAGATTGTTGTCGTAGGTGATGATCTGGGACGCCTGCAGGGTGAACTGCAGGTTCTCGGACAGATCGGTGTCGGCGTTGAGGCTGACCGCCGAGCGCCCCTGATCGATCAGACGGCTCTTCTGGGAACCGTCGTCGGCGTACACGTAGCTCTGGGTGTGGCTCTGCTGCAGGTTGAAGCGCGCCCGCACGGCGTTCTTGAGCCCCAGGCCCCACGATTCGGGAATGCGGAACGAGCGCCCCACGTCGACGTTCACGTCCTCGGTCCGTCCGCGGGCATAGCTGCCGGGCAGCGAGTCGAGGCGCTCGGTGAGCGTGTATCCACCGGCGGTGCTGAGCCCGCCGAAGCCCCAGGTGATGCGCCCGCTCACGGGATAGGAGTAGAGCCGCGCGCGCCGCAGGTCGGGCGCGGTCGTGTTGAGATCCGAGAGCAGCGACGCCGTGGCCAGCGTGCGCGTGAACCCCGCCGTCGCACCGATCGACGTCACCCACGGCGTCGTGGTGGACGGCCGCGGCTGCCAGTTGAAGCGCATGTCGAAATCTGGGAACGTCGTCGTGAGGCCCTCCACCTGTGCCTGCGAATTGTCCAGGCGCTCCACCCAGTTCCGGTTGCTCGTCCGCCGGAAGCGGTTCACGAGCGTGACGCCGATCGGGAAGTTGAGGACGCTGTTGGCCGTCCACGTGCCCGTGAAGCCCGCCGTCGAGGCGGGCACGCCGTTCACGTACCGGTAGCCGCCCACGTTGCCGAGCCCGAGCTGGAAGCCGAGCGAGCCGGTGGTCGGCGCGCCCTCGAGCGCCGAGAGGAGACTGCGCGAATACTGGACGTTGATCGGCGCGACGATCCGCGTCACCGCATCGATGAGTCCCGTGTCCGACGAGTACGCCGCCAGCAGCCGGCCGAGGTCGACGCCCGTCCCGAGCGACAGCGTCTGCGAGGCATTGATCCGCGCCGGCAGCACCGGATGACCGGCCGTGTCCGTAGGCAGCAGCAGCGAGCGCGAGTTCGGGTCGCGCAGCATGTCGTACTGCGTGGCGAAATCGAAGCGGGGCCGGAGCCAGGTCCAGACGGTCGGGGCGAAATCGATGGTGCTTTCCATGGTCCGCTCCCGCTCCATCCCGACGTCGAGTCCGAACAGGTGTCGCCGCTCGGCGCTGGCCAGCACGCCCTGGGGGTTCGTATCGCCGTACTGCCGCAGATCGCGCAACGAGTAGGCGTCCCAGCGCGCCGTGAGCCCGGGGGTGGGGCGGAATTCGATCGAGCCGCCGTTCCGCCACAGCCGGTCGAGGGCGAGGGAGATGCTGGCGGTGTCGCCGGGGGTGAAGGTCGGTGACAGGTAGGACCGCCGGTGGTCGTCGTTGTTCGTGAGGTAGCTGCTCAACTGGAATCGCGTGGGGCGCCACCGGAAGGTGCCCTGTTCGAGCGCGGCCACCGGCCCCCCCTGCAGGAAGCCGGGGAGCGCGTGGAGCGCGGACCGCATCCAGCCCGGGAGCGGAGCCCCCCCGCCCCCGCCCACGGCGAGGTACTGGATGCCGACGTTGAAGTGCCGGCTGCTGCCTGTCGAGTACTCGTCGCGCGAGTCGCCGGTGGTGAGCGTGCCGGTGGCGGAGAGGTCGTTGAGGACCGGGGCGAGCGGCGTCCCGGTGATCGGCCGCTCGGGACGCAGCACGAGCGTGTACGTGGACACGACGTCCCGCGGCGTGCGCAGGCCCGCGATGCCGCCCGGGAGATCGCTGCCGGCCACGAACTGCGGCGCCGTGCTGGAGACGACGCGGTCCACGGTCAGCGGCGCGGCGAGGTTGAGCCGCGCCGGCAGCAGCTTGCCCACGTGCAGGATGCCGCCGATCTCCAGCGTCCGGGCGTCCTGGAACGACGGCTGCTCGCCGAGCTGGCGGAAGTTCGGATCGCGCCGCACGAGGTTCACGCGCAGGTCGCCGAGGTCGGAGGCCTGCAGCTCGGCGCCGATCTGGCTGGCGTAGCCGGTGGCGTTCACCACGTGCGCCAGCCGGATGTTGTCGACCCACAGCTCCAGCGTGTCGCCGGGCACGATGGCGGTGGGACCCGCCTGGTCGGAGACGCGCACCATGCCGACGGCCATCTCCTGGACGGCGGCGAGGTTGGGCGGGGTGACCCCGGGCTCGATGGTGTAGACCATGTAGCCGCCGTCGCAGGCGGCGTAGCGGTGCGTGACGCCGCCCACGGGGAGCGCCGAGGCGGCGATCAGGGCCGAATCGACGCCGGTGCAGGCGAGCGAATCGGCGCCGGCGACGCCGCCGTGCAAATATGCGTTCTGTAATCGTCGTCGGAGATCGTAGAACCGCTGGAAGTCCACGGTGATCTCGGGCAGCCAGGCGGCCTGGCCCTGGCCCGCGTTCACCGGCGTTCGGTACAGGTAGAAGTTGTTCTCGTCGCGCCCGATCTTGACGTACATCTGCAGCTCGCCGCCCGAGCCCCAGCCGTGGTTCCGCCCGCGCGCCCACAGCCGCAGCTGCTCGTACCCCATGAAGTTCTGCTGGCCGGCCGGGAACCGGTAATAGGCCTCGGCGCGTCCGTAGAGCGGCAGGTTGCCGGCGAGGATGCGGAGCGACTGCTCGTTGATCTGGGTGGCCGTGGGCGCATAGGCGGCGGCGCGGCTGTCGGCCTGGTTGGTGACCCCCGGCGGGGGGACGTAGACGAGTCCCGTGGCCGAGTCGCGGTCGGCGGTGCCGATCAGCGACGTGACGACGTACCCGCCCGCATCGCCGTCCCCGGCGATGCCGGACAGCGTGTGGTTGCTGCGCACGAGCCAGGGCGGACCGACCAGCTCGAGGCGATCGATGGGCAGTTGCACGAACGCGCTGTCGGGCGACCCGGTGCCGGAGATCATGGTGATGCGCAGCGCCTTCATGCGGCGGCGCTGCACGTCGCCCAGCGAATCCGTCGGAGTGTTGAAGGGGATGCGCACCAGCACCCACTCCTTGCGGACGTGGGTCACCGTGCCGCCGACGGTGTCCGCGACGAGCGCCGTGCCCCCGACCCGGGCGTAGGTGGACGGGTCGCTGAGATCGACCACGTAGCGCAGGATCCCCTCGGACTCGCGCTGCGCGCTGGTGAAGTTCAACACGCCGTTCTGATCGATGTCCTCCTCGTCGAGCCGTCCGTTGTGCACGGTGCAGTTGGCCAGCGCGTCGCCCAGGGGGAGGATGGTCCGGAACGCGCCCTGACAGATGGCGACGTTGTGCGCCATGTGCACACTGCCGTCCAGCCCCACGACGACGATCGAGTCGATCAGGTCGCCGGGCAGTCCCGTGTCGTTGACGTCCACGTTGAAGGCCCGCGTGAACGGGTCCCGCTCCGAGTTCAGCACATCCAGCCCCTGGGGCCGGCGGCCGGCGTACACGCTGTCCACGCCGCCCCCGGGCCGCGGCCGGAGGTAGAGGGTGTCCGGCGCGAAGACGTAGCTGTTCTCCGAGACGTTGCCCACGTCGAAGATCAGCGACGGGTTCTGCGACCGCCCGACGACGCTCGTGTCGATGAGCGTCCAGAACTGCAGGTACTCCACGTTGGTGAGGTCCATGCCGGTGGGGCTGAGCACCGTGCGCACGCTGCGGAACCGCCGGCCCGGCGGCGTGCCGGCCACGTGCCACCGGTACTGGCCGGTCAGGCGGTCGAACTGGCCGCCGACGTCCAGGGGATACAGGGTCAACCAGAGCATCGTCTCCGGCGGCGCGAATCCGCTGCCCGCGAGCACGGCCTGGGGATCGATGTCACTGATCGTGTACGACACCTGCTGACCATCGGCGCCCGTCCCGTTGTTCTGCCACGCCATGGTCGCCAGGCGCGACGGCTCGAGCACCGACGCCAGACCCGGCGGGAGGTTGTTGCCGAGGGCCGGAAGGCTGGAGTAGTACCAGGACTGGTAGGCGAGGTCCACGTTGATGCCGCCGGAGCCGTCGAACGACTCCACATACGCCTGCTGGTTGGCGTTCAGTTGCGGGTGGCTCGCAGCCATCTCCCCCGTGATGGTGAAACGCGCCGGGATCTTCGGGTTGCCGATGGAGAGCCGGCGCATGGCGCTGGTGAGCGCGGGAAGCTGCCAGGCGAAGTGGCCGTTGATCCCGGCCACCAGCGACGCCGCCGGCTCGAATCCCAGCTGCGGACGCGTGAAAGCCGACTGCTGGGACTGCGAGATGGCGGTGAAGTTGAGGACGCCGTGGGAGACGGGGAGCGCCGACGTGAGCCCGAAGATCGTCGTCGGCGTGGGGGCGAACAGCGGATTCTCCTCGTACCGCACACTCACCGTACGGGGGCGGTTGAACAGCGTGTCGGGACGGAAGAAGGTCACCCGCCCGAGGGAATAGTCGATCTTGTAGTCGATGCCGCGCGTGAGGGGGCGCCCGTCGAGCAGGATGCGCTCCGAGTTCCGCCGGATCTGGACCGAGCCGAGCACGATCGTGCCCTGGGCGGCGTTGTCCCGGGTCTGGTACAGGACGCGCAGGCGGTACACCGACGCCGGATGCCGGCTCGACGACACGAGGTAGTCGTCGGGCGTGGTGTAGATGGCGTCGTTGGTGGGGTTGCCGGGCGTGACGAGCCCGGAGTCGCGGGCCGCGAACGGCTGCAGCGACGGCATGAACAGGAAGTAGTCGTGGATGATCTTCGTGCTGCCGGGCAGCCGCGGGTCGCCGGCGCCCGCGTTCAGGTTCACGTTCGGATCACTCGGCCTCGGCCAGAGCCGGTTCTCGACGTCGAAGCTCTCGCTGTTGTTGGCCTGCGCGAGCCCGAACATCTGCAGGTAGGTCTGCGCCGTGCCGGCGATGGGCCGCTCCTGGTCGCCGGTGCCGGCGAACACCCGCACCTGGACGGAGCGGCGGACCAGGTCCTCTCCGCCGATGCGGTAGACGGAGCGGATCTCGCGGTCGAACGCCGGGGACCCGGGCTCCACGCTGGGGTCCCAGACGAGATTCGCGTACTGATCGGCGGCGGTGGCCTGGAGGTCGGGGGTGCCGCCCGTCGTCGTCCAGACGGTGTCGCGCCCGTTGATGCGCACGTAATAGGCCACGACCAGCCGCTCGTTGGTGGGGTTCAGCGGTCGGACGAGCGCGAACCAGAGTTGCGACGGATCCATGTAGTAGTCGACGCCCTCGCGCAGCAGGTCGTAGGTCTGGCGGGCGGACGACGGATCACCGAGGAGGCGGAACCGCGGCCCATCGGGATTCTGCGGCTGGGTGCCGTACTGCAGCCGGTAGATCAGCACCTTCACCGGGCGGAGGGTGTCGGGCAGCGCGGCGGCGATCCCCATGAGCTGCCCGCGGTCGAGCAGGTCGATGTTCGGGTAGCCGTTGAACAGCCGGGGGTCGACGGTGAAGAAGAAGCGGCGGGCCTCGACCTGCCAGTCGGCGATGTCGAGGCGGCCGTTCGAATAGGTGCTGTCGCCGATCTCGAAGTCCCGGTCCTGGACGACGTTGCCGCGCTGCTGTGCGGCGATGGCGCGGATCGAGAGGGGCCCCAGATGCCCGATGGCCTGGAGGCCGTAGTTCCCGCTGGGAATGCCGGCGGTGATGAATCGCGACGTGGGCATGTGGAACGACACGTCGCCCACCTGGAGCTGGTCGAGCATCTGCCCCGGCTTGCCCTGGTAGACCAGCGAGATGCTGTTGGACGCGTCGAACTCCCGCTGCGAGTCGTAGTCCACGTTCACGTGCACGCGGTTGGCCACCGTCCCCGTACTCCGCACGGAGAACTGGAAGTCGAAGTTCGGCGCGAAGGTGCCGTTGCAGGCGCGACCCGGATTGTAGTATTCGCTGAAGTTGCAGCGCTCGTTGCGGTCGCGCTCCGTCCGCGCCTCGATGCGCGCGTCGAGCTGCAGGTTCAGATCGCCCCCGGGACCGAACAGCGGGTGGCTCAGCGTGTCGGTGTCGGCGGGCGCCGTGGCGGTAGTGGGCGCGGCCCAGGTGAGCGCGCCGTTCCGCATGACCAACCGGTCGGGGAACGACGGCCATTTCGGCGCCACGGCGCTCGCCTCCGGACGCTGCGCGGCGAGCAGCGCGGGAGTGAGGAGAGCGAAGACGGCGAGGAGGCGAGTGACGCGCACCAAACCCGTGGCGTGGGGTATGACGCCGCCGACAGACTGAAGGCGCGTCGGCCGTCCTTCGGCGAGTCGATCCTGGGACCTTGAAATTCTCGGGTCGGCGGAGAATATACTACCCGTGCAAGCGCCCACAACCCCGTGGGAGACTTGGAGTTCCGCACCCCGAAAGGTGGGACCGCCCCGATCGTGAAGATTCTCACGAAATACGTGCTCAAGGAGCACGTCGGCCCGTTTGTCTTCGCCGTGACGGCCTTAACGTCGCTCATGCTGCTCCAGTACATCGGCAAGCGGCTGGGCGATCTGGTCGGCAAGGGGCTCCCCTGGCACGTGCTCGCCGAGTTCTTCGTGCTGACGATCCCGTTCACGGTGGCGATGACGCTGCCGATGGCGGTCCTCGTGGCACTGCTGTACGCGTACAGCCGCCTCGCGTCGGAGAACGAGATCACGGCCATGCGTGCCAACGGCATCAGCATGCGGTCGCTGATGATCCCGACGCTGATCGCCGGCACCGTGGTGGCGGTGCTGATGCTCATGTTCAACGACCAGGTGCTGTCGCGCGCCAACCATCAGCTGGCGGTGCTCCAGAACGACATCGGCCGCACGAAGCCCACCTTTGCGCTCAAGGAGCAGATCATCAACACGCTGGTGGACCAGAAGTACTACCTCCGGGCGGCGCGGATCGATCGCGCCTCCCAGCACATGCAGGAAGTGGCGATCTACGACGTCAGCGATCCGGCGCACCGGCGCACCATCTACGCCGACAGCGGCACGCTGGCCTTCGCCAGCAACCGGACCGACCTGCTGATGCACCTCTACGACGGGTGGATGGTCGAGGTCCCGACCCAGCACCCCGACCAGATCACGCGCGTCTTCTACAAGAGCGATCTGCTCCGGATGCGCAACGTGACCAACACCTTCCAGGCCAGCGACGCCGATTCGGCCTCGAAGAGCGACCGCGAGATGACGGTCTGCGAGATGCAGCGCCAGCTGGCGGACGTCGACTATCTCTGGCAGCAGGCGCACTACGACCGCCTCACGGCGGAAGCCAAGATCCTGCAGGACAAGGGAGACAAGAACGTCACCTTCCCACCCAAGCCCGTGCGCCACAATCCGCAGGGACTCGGGAGGCTGTACTGCTCGCTGCTCGACTGGGTCGTGGGCGTCAAGGACGCCGAGGCGGCGACCCTTCCCGCCGGCGCGGACAGCGCCCGGACGCTGGTGGCGGCGAGTGGTGGGACGCGGGGCCCGCCGCAGGGGACGGGGCAGCAGCAGGACACGGTCCACCGCGGGGCCGTACCGGCCCAGCGCCCCGGCAGCGCACGGGTCGTGGTGCCCGGGTCGGTCCGCCAGCAGATCATCAAGCCCAACCCCAACCTGCGGCCCGGCATGCAGCCGCCGGCGTACGAGGACGGCGCGTTCAACGCGCTGCAGCTCAAGGGCGAGGTGGAGAGCGCGCGCTCGCGGGAAACGGTCGAGAAGTTCCTGCGCATCCGCTACGACATCGAGATCCAGAAGAAGTTCTCGCTGGCCGCCGCGTGCATCATCTTCGTCCTTCTCGGGCCGCCGCTCGCCCTGCGGTTCCCGCGCGGCGGCGTGGGGATGGTGATCGGGGTCAGCTTCGGCGTCTTCGCGCTCTACTACGTGGGTCTGATCGGCGGTGAGACGCTGGCCAACGACGAGCTCATCTCCCCGTTCTGGGCGATGTGGGGAGCGAACATGGTCCTGCTCGTCCTGGGCTCGTTCATGACGGCGCGCATGAACCGGGTGACGGGGGCCACCCGGGGCGGCGACTGGCGCGAGCTGCGGGGGATGCTGTGGCGCCTCCTGCAGCGGCTCATCGGGCGCAGGCCGCGCGAGGCCGCCTGATGCGCCTCCCCTTCGTCAAGCCGCTCGACCGGTACGTCTTCGCCGAGTTCTGGAAGATCTTCCTGGTGACCGCGCTCGGCTTTCCGGTGATCACCATCATCATCGACCTCACCGATCACCTCGACACCTACCTGGCCCGCCACCTGTCGCCGCAGACCATCGCGCTGAGCTACGTCTACTGGGTACCGGAGTCGATGTTCATGGTCCTTCCGGCGGCCGTGCTCTTCGCGTCGGTGTTTTCGATCTCCTCCTTCACCCGGCATTCCGAGATCACGGCCGCCAAGGCCTCGGGCACCAGCTTCTACCGGTTCATCATGCCGATCCTGTTCGGGGCCCTGCTCGCCACGGGCCTCGATCTCTGGGTCTCGAAGGTGATGCCGGCGGCGAACCGCGCCCACAACGACCTCCTGCTCGAGGACAAGTATCGCGGCGCCAACACCCGCTACAGCTTCGCGTTCGCCGGCGAGCGGGACCTGAACCGCGTGTACAAGATCGGCACCCTCAACCGGCTGCAGGGCACGGCGCTCAACGTGCAGGTGGAGCGGCGCGGCCTGGGCGCCAGCTACCCCACGTACATCGTCGCCGCCAAGCGCGCGGAGTGGAAGCACGGGTGGTGGATGCTGCATCAGGGCTCGATGCACATCATCCCCGACTCCGGCCCCGGCCTCGCCCTGGCGTTCGACAGCCTGCGCGACAACCAGTTCAAGGAACAGCCGAACGACATGATGTCGCGCAGTCATCTGCCCGACGAGATGGGATACGACCAGCTGGCGCAGGCGATCCGCGAGCTGGAGCGATCAGGGACCGACGTCCGGGAATGGAAGGTGGAGCTGGCCCTGAAGATCGCGATCCCCGTCACCTGCATCGTCATCGCGCTCTTCGGCGCCCCCCTGGCCACGAGTAACCAGCGGGGCGGTGCCGCCGTCGGCATCGCCATTTCCCTGGCCACCACGGTTACGTTTCTGATGGCCGTGCAGGTGACCAAGGCCGTCGGCGGGACGGGGATCCTGCGTCCCGACCTCGCCGCCTGGCTGCCCAACGCGATCTTCGCGCTGGTCGGCCTCGGCCTGTTGGCTCGAGTCCGCACCTGATCGTGACGCACTTCCCACACCACCCCTCGACGAACCCCACCGACTCGTTCCCGATCGTGCAGCGCTCCGGCATCCAGTTCTTCCGCCGGGTCTCGCGCCGCACGGCGGCCTCGTTCGCGAAGGTCGGCGCCTGGACGTACTTCGTCCGCGACATCGGCCGGGCCTTCGCCGAGCCGGCCACGTACGTGCCGGAAGCGCTCCGGCAGATGAAGAACATCGGCGTCGATTCCCTGCCCCTCACGGTGATCGTCGCCGGATTCATCGGCAGCGTCATCGCCCTGCAGACGCGCTACCAGCTGTTCCCGGGCGTCGAGTTGTCGCTGGTGGGGCTCGCCACGCGCCAGATGGTGATCCTCGAGCTGGGTCCGCTGCTCACCGGGCTCGTGCTCACGGGCCGCGTGGGCGCGCGGATGACCGCCGAGATCGGCACGATGCGCGTGACCGAGCAGATCGATGCCCTCGAGACCCTGGCCTACGACCCGGTGGCGTTCCTCGTCGTGCCGCGGCTGCTCGCGGCGATCATCATGCTGCCCGTGCTCACCGTGTTCGCCGACTCCGTCGGCATCGTCAGTGGATACCTGATGGGCGTCTACGCCACCGGCATCAGCCCCTCCGATTTCAAGGAGGGCCTGCGGCTGGGATTCGGGACGTTCCAGGTCGTGTACAGCCTGCTCAAGGCGACGATGTTCGGCGGCGCCATCTCCTTCTTCTCGTCCTACGAAGGCTACATTGCAGAGGCCGGTGCCGAGGGCGTCGGCCGCTCCACGGCCAACGCGGTCGTGATCACCTCGGTTGCCATCCTCGTGCTTGATGCATTGACGGCGATCCTCCTCGCCCCGTATCTGCAATCATGAAACGACGCGACGAAGTCTCGGTGGGCATCGTGATCACCATCGCCGTGGCCGTGCTGCTCGTGGGGGTGCTGTGGCTGGCCCGCGGCGGGCTCTCCTCCGGCTACCCGCTGTACACGCGGTTCCTCTGGGGACAGAACCTCAAGCAGGGACAGCCGGTGCTGCTCGCCGGGGTGAGCATCGGCTACGTGGACGACGTGCAGCTGGAACCGGACGGGTACCTCGACGTCGTGCTCCGCATCGACGACCGCTACCACGTACCGAAGTCGGCGAAGGCCACGGTCCGGCCGGTCGGCATCTTCGGCGACGTGGCGGTGGCGCTCACACCGCGGCTCGGCTCGAGCCTCACGACCACGTTCTCGCCCGGGGACACGGTGCCCGCGGGCCCAGCCGAGGCCGGCATCGCGCAGATCATGAGCACGGCCGATTCGGTCGGAAAGGCGGTGAACGTCATCGCGCAGGCCATGAAGTCCCAGATGGTCGACGCCGGTGCGCTGCGCGACCTGCGCGAGACCGTCGCCGCCACCTCGCGCCTGGCGGTGCAGCTGCAGAAGATCGCCGCCGACCAGAACGCCAATCTGACGAGCACCCTCGCCGCCTACCGGCGGGTGGCCGAGTCGGTGGATTCGGCCACTGTGGACTCCACGATGCAGAACCTGCGGCGGTCGAGCGGTGAGGTGTCGGGCACGGCGGTGCGCCTGGACACGGCGGCGGCGCGGATCAACGACATCCTCGCCAAGGCCAACAGCAAGCAGGGGTCGCTGGGCCTGCTGCTGAGCGACAGCACGCTCTACCTGAACCTGCGGAACACGCTGGGGACCCTGGATTCGCTGCTCGCCGACATCAAGGCGCATCCGGGGCGGTATATCAGCGTACATATATTCTGACTGCAGGCCGTAAACAGTTGGTCGCGGGCGGTGGACCGCCGGCGGCCGACGGCGCACGCCAGGCCGCTCGCGGCCGGACGCGTCCCGGCCCGAGCGGGCCGCGTTGCGTCCGCCCCCCCGCCCCCGCCCCGGCCGGTTGACCCACCGCACCCCGCCCCCGAGTTTTCCAGACCGGATTCCCGCGCTACGAGACCCATATCCATGCGATTTCTCCTCGGCGACGCGATC
>JBJKRG010000150.1:0-10710 GCA_046704805.1 Gemmatimonadaceae bacterium | reverse complement strand
ATGGCGATCAGGATGCCGAGGAAGAGGAGGATCAGGACGTCGGCGACGGACCCGACCAGCCAGAGCAGCAGGACGACCAGGACCGTCGCCGTGAGGGCCGGCGCGTACTTGAAGCGCACCGTCTCGGTGCTCAATTCGTCTTCTTCTCTTCCGGCAGATCGTCCTCGATCTCGGCCGGCACCGTTTCATCGTTGCCGCTGCCGAGCTGTTTGGCCTGCCCTTCGGTGCCGGGGGCCAGCATGCCCATCTTCTGTTTCAGCGCGAGGAGCTGCTGGTCGACCGTTCCCGAACCGCCGCCGCGTTCGAGTTCCCGGAACTGCTGCTGCAGAGTGTCGCCGGAGAATTCCTCGTCGATCTCGGAGGCGGCCCTGAGCTGGCGCTCGTTGGTCTCGATGCGCTCCTCCATGCGGCTGAAGGCCTCGAAGGCCGATTTCTCCGAGAGCGAGGACATGGTCTCGGCGATGCGCTTCTGGGCCTGTGCGCGGCGCTGCCGCGCCACGAGCAGATTCTTCTTCCGCTTCGCCTCCTCGATCTTGTCGTTGAGGTCGCGGAGCGAATTCTTGAGTTTCTCGGTCTCGACGCGGTGGGCCTCCCACGTCTGCTCGAGCTGCTGGGCGTGGCTGACGTGCTCGGCCTGGCGCACGAGGGCCTGCTTGGCCAGGTCGTCGCGGTTCTCCTGTACGGCCAGCATCGCCCGCCGCTCCCAGTCCTGCGCCTGCTTGTATTCGGTGTCGGCCTGATCGCGCAGGCGCTTCTCGTCAGCGATGGCGCTGGCCACCTGCTGCTTGGCCTTGGCCAGCTGCGAGCGCATGTCGGCCAGGATCTGCGTGAGCATCTTCTCCGGATCTTCGGCCCTCGAGATCAGGTCGTTGATGTTCGAACGCAGCATCTGCGACAGTCGATCGAAAATGCCCATTGGTCAGTGTGCCTCGCGGAACGATCCCAGCTCGCGCATGTGCGATGCCAGCGCCAGGGTCATGCTTTCATAACTCGCCAGGAATTCGTCGTAGTCAAGGTGCTCGAGTTCGAGCGCCTCGGTGAGCACGACGGCATCGCCCTGAATGCCGTACGACCCGTGCATCAGGTCGCTCGCATTGAGCTCGAGCAGCCGCCGGCTGAGGGTGGCGACCGTTCCGTTCTGCTGCGGAAGCGTCATGACCTTCACGCGGAGCAGGAGCACCGGCGGCGAGTAGTGCACGACGACGTCGAAGTCCTGGGAGCCGCCGGGCTTGACGACCCAGAGCCCGGGTTCGACCTCGGTATGGGTCGCGCCGTCCACGTTCAGACGGTCGAGATAGCCTTCGATTTCTTCCTTGGTAACCATGGGCGATATCCCGGTGTCGCGATTGCAGTACCCTACGGACGGAGCCGTAGGGCGTTTCAGCCCCTGTGGGCAAGCTACCGCCGGCGCCGGAGCCGGGCAACGCGCCGAAGCGGCGGTCCAGGGGGCGGGCGCACCCCCGATCGTACTATATAGATGTGTCCGCCCGCGGGGCCGATCCGGCCCGGGCAGCCGGCCGGGATGCCCCCCGCGCCGTGCGGCGAGGACTCAGAGCACGCGCCAGCCCAGCGGCGTCAACCGCGCCCGGAGGCGCGCCGGCTCCCGGGTGGCCAGGAAATTCGGCGCCTCGAAGGCCCGTCCCCCGGCGACGGTCGACGGGGCGATCAGCCGCGGCCCGAAGAAGCCCCGCGACAACCCGAATACCGTGTACCCCGCTGACTCCAAGAGCCGGGATGCCTCGCCCGGATAGCCGTGGTGGTCCTCGTACACGACGTCCCGGATGCGCCCGGCACGCAGCGTGCGCTCACCGCCGGTCAGGACGGCGGCTTCGTGCCCCTCCACGTCGAGTTTCATGACGCCTACCGCGGGCGTGTCGGCGAGCACCTCGTCGAGTGTCGCGGCGGCCACGGTGATCGTCTTCCCGCCCGGCGGAGCCGCCGCGGACCGCTCGACCCGGCCGAGCCCCCGGTTGCCGTCGTAGGCGGCAGTCAGCACCATCGTCGCCGAGCCGGCGGTGTCGGACAGGGCCGTCTGGGCGGCGGTCATCGGGGCGAGGTGTCGAGCCCCGGCCCAGGATCCGAGGTTGCCCTGGAGGTCGGCAAAGACGTCGGGGTTCGCTTCGAAGGCGAGGACGCGGCCCCCGGGGCCCACCCGGGCGGCGAGCAGGCTGGTCATGTGCCCGATGTGCGCGCCCACGTCCACCGCGCACTCGCCGCGGTCCGCCAGCCGCCAGAGGGCCTCGCTCACCTCGAGCTCGTGGATGCCGTAGTGCCAGAGCGCCATGCCGTTGTACTCGAAGGACCGACACCGGATGCGCACGCCCCACGGCAGCGGGACGAGAAGCGTCTCGCCGAGGCGCCGGGCATTCAGCCGCCACCAGGCCCACCGCACGAAGGCCGAGGGGCGGAAGACGTAGTGGGGCCGGGTCAGCCGGTGGACGACGCGCCGGATCACGGGACCGCGTCCGGCAGCGGTCAGCCGGCGCGGCGCTTGCGCGCCGCACGCGGAGACCGCGGGAACAGGGGACGGAGGAACTCACCGGTGAACGACTGCTTCACCTCGGCTACCTGTTCGGGCGTGCCCACGGCCACGATGTCGCCGCCGCGCGTGCCCCCCTCGGGACCGAGGTCGACGATCCAGTCCGCGGTCTTGATCACCTCGAGGTTGTGCTCGATGACGAGCACTGTGTTGCCGCGATCCACCAGACGGTGCAGCACGTCCAGCAGCAGGCGCACGTCCTCGAAGTGAAGGCCGGTGGTCGGCTCGTCGAGGATGTAGAGCGTACGGCCGGTGTCGCGCTTGGACAGTTCGCTGGCGAGCTTGACGCGCTGCGCCTCGCCCCCGGAGAGGGTCGTGGCGCTCTGGCCCAGGTGCACGTAGCCCAGGCCGACGTCGTAGAGGGTCTGCAGCTTCTGGCGGATGCGCGGCTGGTTCTCGAAGAACTCGAGCGCATCCTCAACGGTGAGCTCCAGGACGTCGGAGATCGCCTTGCCGCGGAAGCGGACCTCGAGGGTCTCGCGGTTGTAGCGTTTGCCCTTGCACACCTCGCAGGGGACATAGACGTCGGGCAGGAAGTGCATCTCGATCTTGACGAGGCCGTCGCCCTGGCAGGCCTCGCAGCGGCCACCCTTGACGTTGAACGAGAACCGCCCGGGACCGTAGCCGCGGATCTTCGCTTCCGGCATCTCGGCGAACAGCTCGCGGATCGGCGTGAACAACCCGGTATACGTGGCAGGATTCGAGCGTGGCGTCCGGCCGATGGGACTCTGGTCGATGTCGATCACCTTGTCGATGTGCTCGAGCCCGGTGATGCGCCCGTGCCGGCCCGGAATGATGCGCGTGCGGTAGAAGTGCCGCGCCAGGGCGCGGTGCAGGATGTCCTCCACCAGTGTGGACTTCCCCGAGCCCGAGACGCCGGTCACGGCCACGAACAGGCCCAGCGGCAGTTCGACCGTGATGTTCCGGAGGTTGTGCTCCTCGGCGTCCTCGATGCGAATCACGCGGTCCGGGTCGACGGGACGCCGCGTGGCGGGAATCGGAATCCGCACCTCGCCGCTCAGATAGCGGCCGGTGAGCGAGCCCGGGGTGCGGATGATCTCGTCCACGGTGCCCTGCGCGATGACGCGCCCGCCGTGCCGTCCCGCGCCGGGCCCGAGATCGATGACGTGGTCGGCGGCGCGCATGGTTTCCTCATCGTGCTCGACCACGATGACGGTGTTGCCCAGGTCGCGGAGCTGCTCGAGCGTGGCGAGGAGCCGGGCGTTGTCCCGCTGGTGCAGGCCGATGCTCGGCTCGTCCAGAATGTAGAGCACCCCCACCAGGCGCGAGCCGATCTGCGTCGCCAACCGGATGCGTTGTGCCTCGCCACCGGACAGCGACTCGGCCGATCGGCTGAGCGTGAGATAGTCCAAGCCGACGTCGACGAGGAACCGCAACCGCTCACGCACCTCCTTCAGGATGGGTCCCGCGATCTCGGGATCCAGTCCCGGCCGGCCGTCACCACGCAGGCGCAGCCCCTCGACGAATGTCCGCGCAGCCACGATCGGCAGGTCGGCAACGTTGCCGATGTTGCGGTCGTCGATGGTCACGGCCAGGGACTCCGGCTTCAGCCGGTGCCCCCGGCACGCCTCGCACGGCACCTCGAGCATGTACTCCTGGAGCTCGAGGCGGACGGCGTCCGATCCCGTCTCGTCGTAGCGCCGCTCGACGTTGGCGATCACGCCCTCCCAGGCCGCCGCCGACCGGCGCCCGCGACGGCTCGTGCCGGAGTCGCCGTGCAGGATGATCCGCTGGACCTCGGGACGCAGCTCGCCCCACGGCGTGTTCAGATCGAAGTCGTACTGGCGAGCCAGCGCCGGGAGGATCACGCGGCGGAGTTGGCCGGTGGGCTCTCCCCACGGCAGGACCACGCCCTCGAGGATCGAGATCTGCGGATCGCCGAGCACCAGCGGCTCGGCGACGCGCCGTCGCGTGCCCAGCCCGCCGCATGCCGGACAGGCGCCGAACGGCGAGTTGAACGAGAACTGGCGTGGCTCCAGATCGGGGAGCGAGATCCCGCAGACGGGGCACCCGTAGCGCTCCGAGAAGATCTCCGTCCGGTCGCGGCCGGCATCGTGGATCTCCACCAGTCCGTCGGCGAGCTTGAGCGCCGTCTCGATGGAATCCGCCAGGCGTGCCCGGTCTTCGTCGCGGACGGTGGTCCGGTCCACCACGACGGAGATGGTGTGGTTCTGCCGCCGGTTCAATTTCGGGGGGGCCGCAACCTCGACGAGCCGCCCGTCCACGTACGCTCGGATGAATCCCTGCTTCCGCACGGTCTCGAACAGATCCCGGAACTCGCCCTTGCGCCCCTGCACCAGCGGGGCACGGATCTCGATCCGGGAGTCGGCGGGCCATGCCAGCACGACGTCGGTGATCTGGGCCGCGCTCTGGCGCTGGACCGGCCGCCCGCAGTTGGGACAGTGCGGCGTCCCGACGCGGGCGTAGAGCAGCCGCAGGTAGTCGTAGATCTCGGTGACCGTGCCGACGGTAGAGCGCGGATTGTGGCCGGCACTCTTCTGCTCGATCGAGATCGCGGGGGAGAGTCCCTCGATGGAGTCGACGTCCGGCTTCTCCATGAGGCCCAGGAACTGCCGGGCGTAGGCGGAGAGCGATTCGACGTACCGGCGCTGTCCTTCGGCGTAGATCGTATCGAACGCCAGCGACGACTTGCCCGATCCCGACAGGCCGGTGATCACGGTCAGGCGGTCGCGCGGGATCTCGACGTCGAGGTTCTGCAGGTTGTGCTCCCGCGCCCCGCGGATGATCAGTGCATCTTCAGCCATAACCTGGGAAAGCTGGGCGCTCCGGCGGGGGGAGACAAGCCGGGGGGGTGGGGCGTTATGTTAGGAGAACCCTTCCGGCACTCTCCATGCCTCACACCGATGCCATCGTCGTTCTGACCACCGTCGCCTCCGACGAGGAGGGCGTCCGCCTGGTGCGCGCCCTGCTCGAGCGTCGGCTCATCGCCTGCGGCACGCTGGTCCCGGGCGCCCGCTCGCTCTACCGCTGGCAGGGCAAGATCGCCGACGAGCGCGAGGTGGTGCTCATCCTCAAGACCCGCTCGGCGCGCCTGGAGACGCTGCAGGCCGCGTTCGGCGAGCTCCACCCCTACAAGGTTCCGGAGCTGCTCGCGCTCCCGGTTTCCGCCGGACTGCCCAAGTACCTCGACTGGATCAGCGGCGAGACGACACTGGCGCTGGCCTGACCCGTGATCGAGGTTCGCGTCGACGACCTGGCGAGCTTCCGCGGGGAAGCGATCGTCTGGCCGGTGGACGCGATGCTCGGGGCCACCACGCCGCGGCTGCGGCGTCTGGAGCGCGCCGCCGGAGGGGACGTGACGGGGCGCACACCGCTCGCCGAACCGCTTCCCGTCGGTGCTGCGGTGGTCACCGGTGCGGGCGATCTGCCTGTCGAGTTGCTGATTCACGCGGTAATCGTGAGTCCTGAGGAACGGGCGTCCCGCGAAACCGTGCGGCGCGCCCTCATGAGCGCCCTGCAACGGGCCGTGGACTTTCAGATCGGGGAACTCGCCGTGGCTCCATTCGGGATCGGTGCCGGAAATCTGGACGTCGAGGACAGTGCCGAGGTGATGCTCGAGGTCATGCGCCGCCACCTGGACCGGAACCCCCATCCGAGATCGATCGTGGTCGTCGTCGAGAACGACATGGAGCGGTCCGTGTGGACGGCGGCCCTGTCGCGCATGAGTGCATGAGCCGACGCGGCTGGACGGCAGTCGGTGTCGTCGTGCTGTGGGCGGGCGGCCTCGCGGCCCTCGTCCGGCAGCAGTACTTCCAGCCGAACGTCGAGCGGCTGGCGGAGGCCGGCAGCCGCGTGACGCCCGCGGGGGTGTTCTACGCGGTGCTGCGCGGCGGCCGCCAGGTCGGATTCGCCTCGTCGACGGTCGACACCGTGGTCGGCGGGATCACCGCCACCGACTACCTGCTGGCCGACGTGCCCGACGGCCGCCGCGTGCGGCGCATTCAGGCGCGCACCACGGTCGCGACGTCGCGGGCGCTGCATCTCCGGACGTTCGAGGTGGACGTCCAGTCCGACTCCGCCCCGTTTCACGCCGGGGGACGGGTGGAAGGCGACTCGGTCGTCGTCTATGCCGTCTCCACCGGACCCGGCGCCGCGGCCGACTCCCAGCGTCTGCGGATCGATGGACCGGTGCTGCTCCCCACCCTGGTCCCGCTCGCCGTCGCGCTCGGTGAGGATCCGAAGGTGGGGGGCTCCTACCTCCTGCCGGTGTTCGAGATCGACGGCCGCGTCTCGCAGGATACGCGCGTGAGCGTGAGCGCCGAGACGACGTTCGTCGTGAACGACAGCTCCGTGCTGGATTCGACGACCGGCCGCTGGCGCGGCGTCCAGCCCGACACGCTGCGGGCGTGGCGCCTGCAGGCGCCGGGGACGACCGGCCTCGGCGGGTGGATCGACCATCAGGGACGCGTCGTGGAAGCCACGCGCATGGGACTGGAGCTGATCCGGCGGCCCTACGCCGTGGCCTATCAGAACTGGCGCATGACCACGGCGGACGACGGCAGCGGTGATCCGGAGAGCGAGATTCAACAGACCACCGTGCTCGCGGCCCGGGTGCGTGTGACCCGGCAGCTCGCACGCTTGCAGGTGCGGCTGCGGAACCTCGACCTGGCCGAGTTCGCGCTGAACGGCGGTGACCAGACGCTGCATGGCGATACGCTCACGGTGGTGCGGCCGCAGCTCGCCGGGCTCCGCGCCCCGTACTTCCCGCGGCCACTGTCCGCGGACATCCGCCGCGCCCTCGGCCCGTCGCCCCACGTCGAGTCGGCGAGCGGGAAGATCCACATCCTGGCCGGCCGTATTCACGGCCACGAACGAAACGCCGTCGTGTTGGCACGTCTCATCAACCGCTGGGTGCACGATTCCCTGCGGCTGCGCGTGACGTCCGGCACCCCGGATGCCCTGCAGACGCTCCGTACACATGCCGGCGACTGCAACGAGCACACACAGCTCTATCTGGCCATCGCGCGGGCGATGGGTCTCCCGGCCCGAGCCGCCGCCGGCCTGGCATACGTGAACGGGAAGTTCTACTACGACGCCTGGCCCGAGGTGTATCTGGGACAGTGGATCCCCGTGGACCCGACCCTCGGCCAATTCCCGGCCGACGCCTCGCACCTGCGCTTCACCACGGGCAGCCTGGGCGTCGTGATGCAGCTCATGTCGCGCCTCAGCACGCTGCATATCGATGTGCTCCATGCCGACGCCGGCACCTGATCGTGCACGACCATCTTCCACCGCACCGTCCTTCCGGTTTCCCGCGATGATCCGACTCCAGAACCTCACCAAGCGCTACGGCAGCTTCACGGCGGTGAATGCCATCGACCTCGACGTGCCGCGCGGCCAGCTGTTCGGATTTCTCGGTCCCAACGGAGCCGGCAAGACCACGACGCTCCGCATGATCGCGGGCATCCTGCGCCCCACGGGCGGCACGGTGGAGATCGGCGGCGTCGACATCGCCCGCAATCCGATGGCGGCCAAGATGAAGCTCGGCTTCATTCCCGACCGGCCGTTCATCTACGAGAAGCTCACCGGTGCGGAGTTCATGCGCTTCGTGGCCGGTCTGTACGATCAGGAGGGACCGGAGGTCGAGCACCGGGCCCGCGAACTGCTGGCCCTGTTCGACCTCGACGAGTGGCGCGACGAGCTGGTCGAGAGCTACAGCCACGGCATGCGGCAGAAGCTCATCATCTCGAGTGCGTTCGTGCACCGGGCCGAGGTGATCGTCGTTGACGAGCCGATGGTGGGCCTCGATCCGAAGGCGGCGCGCATTCTCAAGGACCTGTTCCGGGAATACGTGAACCGCGGCAACACGATCATGATGTCGACGCACACGCTGGAGGTCGCGGAAGCGCTGTGCGACCGGATCGCGATCGTCCAGGCGGGACGGATCCGGGCGAGCGGCACGATGGCCGAGTTGCGCGAGAGCGCCACCGACGGCGCCGAGGGGCTCGAGGACATCTTCCTGCGCCTCACCGGCGAGAACGCCGCCCGAGAGCTGATCGAGGTGCTCAATGCCTGAGGGCGCGGCCGCAGCACCGGCGACGGGCCGGATCGCCGATCCGTCGCTGTTTCATTTGCTGGCGCCCAAGTGGCTCACGGCGCGCGCGCGCCTCCTCGCGGGCGAACGCGGGCGCGGCGCCCGTTTCACGGTCCTCGCGATCTTCGGCGCGCTGTTCTGGACGTTCGTCTACTACGTCCTGTACCGGCTGCTGCACTACTTCCGGGGCGTCGAGGAGATCGGCCCCCTCCTGGCCGGCAAGCTGCTCGGGCTCATCCTGCTCGGGTTCTTCGCCATCCTCGTGCTCTCGAACATCATCACCGCGCTGTCCAGCTTCTTCCTGGCACGCGATCTGGACCTGCTCGTTTCCGGTCCCGTGGACTGGCTCAAGCTGTATCTCGCCAAGCTGCTCGAGACCATGATCCACTCCAGCTGGATGGTGACGCTGCTGGCGATTCCGATGTTCGCGGCGTACGGCCACGTCTACCAAGGCGGCTGGTGGTTCCCCGTCGTCAGTCTCCTGGTGTTCCTCCCCTTCCTCATCATCCCGGCCGTCGTGGGCTCGGCGATCACGCTGCTGCTGGTGAATGCGTTTCCAGCGCGCCGCACGCGCGACATTCTGAGCGTGATCGCGGTGCTGGCCGCGGGGGGGATCGTCCTGCTGTTCCGGCTCGTCCGCCCCGAGCGCCTGGCGCGCCCCGAAGGATTCCGCTCACTGGTCGACTTCGTCACCGTGCTGCGCACGCCGACCTCGCCGCTGCTCCCCAGCGAGTGGGCCTCGCACGGCGTCATGAGCTGGCTGCAGTACCGGCTGGACTTCCTGCCCTTCTATCTGTTGTGGTCGACGGCCGCGGCGGCCATCGTGCTCGGCGCCCTGTTGCACCGGGCGCTCTACCTGCGGGGATTCAGCAAGGCCCAGGAGAGCGGTGCGCAATGGGTGCGCGGCCGCCTCTGGCGGCGCATCGGCCAGCTCGTGTTCCGTCCACTCTCCGTGCTGCGCCGCGAGATGGTGCTCAAGGAGCTGCGCCTGTTCTTCCGTGACACGACCCAGTGGTCGCAGCTCATCCTGCTCGCCGTGCTCGTCGTCGTGTACGTCTTCAACATCAAATACCTGCCGCTGCGCGGCGACGGCATGACGTTCTTTCTCATCAACGTCGTCCCGTTCCTGAACCTCGTGCTGGCCGGATTCGTCCTCGCGTCGATCGCCGCCCGGTTCATCTTCCCGGCGGTCAGTCTCGAAGGGCGCACGTTGTGGCTGCTCCGGTCCAGCCCGATGGAGCTGCGCGATCTGCTGTGGGCCAAGTTCTGGGTCGGGACGGCACCCCTCCTGCTCCTCGCGCTCGGGATCGTGGCGGTCACGGACTATCTGCTGGATGTGAGCCCGTTCATGTTCACGGTGTCGGTGCTCACGATCGTGCTGATGACCTTCTCCGTGTCCGGCATGGCGCTGGGGTTCGGGACCCTGTTCCCGCAGTTCGACACCGAGAATGCGGCGCAGATTCCCACGTCGTTCGGGGGCCTGCTGTTCATGATGGCGTCAGTCGCGATGATCGGGGTGGTCGTGGTGCTCGAAGCGCGCCCCGTCTACTCCTACCTGCTGGCACGCGTCTACCACACCGATCCCGATCCGGTGGCGATGTGGGTGGGGTTCGGCGCCGCCGGGTTCGTCTGCATCGCCTGTACATTGGCTCCCATCAATATCGCCTTGCGGCGGCTGTCCGCCGTCGAGCGGTAGCCGTCCGCCCCGGTCGGCCGCGCTGGGCGCTGGCCGCTGGCCATCACGGCTGCCGAGCCCCGGCTCGCGACCGGCCATCGCGCGGTGACGCGAGAGGCCACCCCGGGGTCAATGACGGAACTGCGCCCGCGTCGTGCACCCCGCACCCCGGCGCGGTGGACGCTCGGCCCGACCGGAACGGGCGTCTCCACGACCCCCCACGAGGAGGCACTGATGTTCCGCATGCGTTGGCTCGCGCTGGCGCTCGTGCTCGGCATGGCCACGACGGTCCGTGCGCAGAGCACGCAGGACACGGCGAAGGCGAAGTCGGCAATCACCAAGGCCGAGACGCACCACACCGTTGCGCACAAGACGGCGACCAAGTCGACCCACCGGGTCGCCTCGAAGACGAAGGTCAAG
>JBJKRG010000149.1:0-25455 GCA_046704805.1 Gemmatimonadaceae bacterium | reverse complement strand
GGCCTTCATGGGGGTCGTCGCCGCCGGCGGCGTCGCGGTGCCGCTCTACCCGCCCGCCCGGTTGGACCGTCTCGGGGAGTACCTCCAGCGTCAGAGCCGCATCCTCGACAACGCCGCCGCCCGCACGCTGATCGCCATGCCTGAAGCGGGGCCTGTCGCCCGGGCACTTCGCTCACGGGCTCCGGCACTCGCCGCCCCCGTCACCGTCGACGCCCTGCTCGCCGAAGGCGACGCATCCGATGCGGCGGCGTCCGCACTTCCGTCCGTCGCCCCGGACGCGCCTGCCCTCATCCAGTACACGTCGGGCAGCACCGGCGACCCCAAAGGCGTGGTGCTCTCGCACGCCAACCTGCTCGCCAACATCCGCGCCATCGCAGCCGGCGTGGACGTGCAACCGACGGACGTCGTGGTCAGCTGGCTCCCGCTGTACCACGACATGGGACTCATCGGGGCCTGGCTGTTCTCGCTCGTGCAGGGGTTGCCGATCGGGCTGATGTCTCCGCTCGCGTTCCTCGCCCGCCCCGAACGCTGGCTGTGGGCGGTGCACCAGGAGCGTGCTACCCTCGGCGCGGCGCCGAACTTCGCGTACGAGTTGTGTGTCCGGAAGATCCGCGACGAGGCCATCGACGGGCTCGACCTCTCCAGTTGGCGCTGCGCGCTCAACGGCTCGGAGCCCGTCAGCGCGGCCACGCTCGATCGCTTCGTGCGGCGTTTCGAGCGATACGGCTTCCGGCGCCCCGCGCTGATGCCCGTCTACGGCCTCGCGGAAAGTGCCGTCGCGCTGTGCTTTCCTCCGCCGGGGCGCGAACCGCGTGTCGATGTCGTGGCCCGTGAGACGTTCGCCCGCGAGGGCCGGGCGGAACCGGCTCCGCCCGGCGACGCCACGGCGCTGCACATGGTATCGGTGGGAAGTCCGCTCGCCGGCCACGAGATCCGCCTCGTGAGCGACGACAATACCGACGTGGCGGACCGGACCGTCGGCCGTGTGCTCTTCCGCGGCCCGTCGTGCATGCGCGGCTACTACCGCAACCCCGACGCCACGGCACGCACCGTGCGCCCCGACGGCTGGATCGACAGCGGCGACCTGGGATACCGGAGCGACGGCGAGCTGTACGTCACCGGCCGGATGAAGGACCTGATCATCAAGAGCGGGCGGAATCTCGTCCCGCAGGAGATCGAGGAGATCGCCGGCGGCGTCGAGGGCGTGCGCAAGGGGTGTGTGGCCGCGTTCGGGGTCCCGGACCCGGCGACCGGAACCGAACGGCTCGTCGTGGTCGCGGAGACGCACGCATCGGCGCCCATCGAGCGGGAGCGCCTCGAGCGCGCTGTGATCGAGGCGGTCTCGGCACAGGTGGGCGTGCCGCCGGACGTCGTGTGCATCCTCGATCCGGGCAGCGTGCCCAAGACACCCAGCGGCAAGATCCGCCGCTCGGCGGCGCGGGACGCCTTCCTCGCCGGCATCATGGGACGACGCCGCGCCGTGCCTTGGCGCGTCCGCGGCGCACTCGCCGCGGCCATGCTGGGCGACCGGCTGCGCCGCGCGGTACGCCGCGTCGGGCGTTGGGCGTACGTCGGCTATCTGTGCATCGCGATGACCGTCACGCTGGTCGTGCTGCTGCCCGTGGCGTGGGTGCTCGTGCGGCTGCTCCCGCGTGGCCGCCCGGTGCGGGTGCTCAGTCGCGTGGTGAGCCGGGTGCTGCTCGCCGTCGCCGGCTGCCCCATTCATGTGGACGGGGCCGCCCGGATTCCCGCTGCCGGCCCTCGCGTGCTCGTTGCCAACCACACCTCGTACGCCGATACGCCGGCGCTCCTCGCCGCTCTCCCGATCGACTTCGTGTTCGCGGCGATGACCGAGATCCTCCGCTGGCCGGTGGTCGCCGTCTTCGCCAGCCGCGGGGATCACCCCACGGTCGATCGCTGGCACGTGCAGCGCAGTCTGGCTGATGCGGCGGCCATCGAGGCGCGACTGCGCCGCGGCGAGTCCGTGCTGTTCTTCGCCGAGGGCGGCTTCCGCGCCGCACGGGGACTACGTCCCTTCCGGCTCGGCGCGTTCACGGCCGCCGCGGCCACCGGCGCTGCGGTCGTCCCGGTCGCCCTGCGCGGCACGCGCCGCGCCCTTCCGGCGGGTGCCGTCATCCCGCATCCGTCGCGGATCCGGGTCTGGATCGGCGATCTGATCTACCCGTCGGGCAGCGATCTCTCCGCTGCAGTCCAGCTACGGGACGAGTCGGCCGGCGTGATCGCCGAACACTGCGGCGAGCCGAGGATGATCGAGGGATAGGCATGAACTCGACTACGAGTCCAGAGTGGTCAGTATGCAGTACGCGGTTTACCGTCGATGGCCAACCGCGTACTGCCATAGTCTGCGGTTGCCTCGCTCTCCTGGTAATTCCCGACCTCGGTGTCGCGGCTTTCCCGACTGTATCTCCCGTCACTTAACGCCTTCCTCCGTTTCACGTCATCCGTGTGTCGGGCTTGGTGGTCTTCGCCCGACCACAACGAATTGGTGTCGGGAGGAAGATCATGATCAGAGGATTGCGCGCGGTCGCATTGGCATCCGCGCTGATGCTGGGAACGGCCTGTGTGATGCCTCCGCCGCCGCCGGCCGAGGTGGTCTACGTTCGCCGGGCACCGCCGGCGCGGCGGGTCGAAGTCGTGCGAGCGGCACCGGCGAGCGGGATGGTCTGGATCGGCGGCTACTGGACCTGGCGGCACGCGGAGTTCATCTGGACGCCGGGACGGTGGGCCAGGGCCCCACGTGGCTATCACGAGTGGGTGAACGGCCGCTGGTACCACAACCGGCACGGGTGGTACTTCATCTCCGGTTCCTGGCGGTGACCGGTGGCGGCTGGAGCGCAGACCGCGCTCCGGCCGCGCCAGCCGTTACTGCTGCTTCTCCAGACTCGCCAGCTCCACCTTGAGCGCCGCCAGCTCCTGGCGCTGCACCGGGGTCGGCGGGTAGAGCGTGCCGGAGAGTGCCCCATTCCCGTTGAAGCTTCCCGCCAGGGCGTAGGCTCGCCGCTGCACCCGTGAGGCGGCGCCGCGTTGCCGCGGGTCCTGCGCCCGGTGCGCCAGGTTCCAGCTCTCGCGCTGCACGCCGAGCAGGTCCACGAGGAACGCCTCGCGATCGCGGTACTGGGCGAGCGTCAGCGGCATCTTGGGATCGGGCTTCACCTGGACGGTCTGCTTCACCGTGACCGTGCCGGCGGTGAGCGCTACCGTGTAGGTGCCGGGCGAGACGAACGGACCGGGCGTGGTGAGCGGCCGCGGCGGGCGGGGAAGGGCTTCGAGGTTGTAGCTGTTGGTGTCGGGGCGCGATGGCGGCGGCGTGTGCCGCAGGTCCCACACCACGCGGTGCACCACGCCGGCGGCGCCGGAGCCGTTCAGTGTTCGCACCAGCGTGCCCGCCGCGTTGCGGATGGTGATCTGCACGTCGGGTTGGCCCTGCGCGAGCGAGTAGTCGATGATCGCGCCGTCCGGCGGATTCTCCCCGGTCCAGTAGTTCTGGCCACGGTAGGAGTAGTCCTCCCAGTACTGGAAGATCGTCGCCGGCCGGATGGTGAAGAGGTGCGCCGGCTGCGCCGCCACGCGTGGCGTCCACTGGGCCAGTGCCGATCCGTCGTCCAGGATCCACAGGCTACGCCCGTGCGTGGCCACCACCACGTCGCCCGTGCGCGGCTGGATCTGCACGTCCATGTAGAGGGTGGTGGGCAGGTTCGAGCCCAGCGGCGACCAGTGCGCGCCGTGATCGGTGGAGACCCAGAGCGCGTGCTCCGTGCCGAGGAACACGACGTTCGCATGGTGCGGATACACGTCGACCGTCCGCACCGAGCCGTCGGCCGGAAGTCCATGCATGATCGGCGTCCAGGTCCTGCCGAAATCCATCGTGTGGTAGACGTACGGCCGGAAGTCGCCGCGCCGGTGGTTGTCGAACGCAACGTAGGCCTCGCCCGGTACGCTTCCCGACGCCGCGATGCGGCTCACGTACGTGCCGTCGGGCACGTCCGGTACGTGCTGCGCCACTTCGGTCCACGTTTTCCCACCGTCGCGGGAGACCTGCAGATTTCCGTCATCGGTGCCCACCCAGAGGATCTGCGCGCTCAGCGGCGATTCCTCGATGGCGGACAGCGCGCTGAACGCCGACTGCCCGTCGTTCCGCGAGTTCTGGATCTCGTCGTCCGGCACGCCCATCACCTTCACGGTGTCGCGATCGACCTGGCGGGTGAGATCCTTCGTGGCCGTCCACGTGCGTCCCAGGTCGTGCGTGATGAACAGCCGGTTGCCCCCATAGTAGTAGACGCCGGCGGCGTGCCGTGACACCAGGCCGGGCGTGATCCACTCGAACCGATAGGGCGGCTGGCCCCCCGGCGCCTGCGGATGGATGTCGGCGCGGTCGCCGGTGTAGGCGTCCACGCGCGTCAGATCGCCCTCGACGGCGTTGCTGTACACGTAGTGCGGCCCCGCCCGGTCGACCATCGAGGCCACGCCGTCGTTGAATCCGATCTCGCGCCAGTCGCCATCAGTAATTCCCAAATAGTGCCGAGTGGCGCTGGGTCCGAACCAGGAATGGTCGTCCTGCATGCCGCCGTAGATGTGGTACGGCGTCTCGTCGTCGAGGCCGATGCCGTAGAACTGCCCGATCGGGATGTTGTTGATGCGGATGTACGTCGCCCCCATGTCCCAGCTCTGGTACAGACCGCCGTCTCCCGCCAGGTAGAAATGCTCCGGGTTGTCGGGGTCGATCCACATGGCATGGTAGTCGCCCTTTAATCCCACGTCGTACGTCGGTTCCGTCGGCAGGATCGTCCACGTGGCGCCGGCATCCTCGCTCCGGTAGAAGTACCGCGCCAGCATGTACACGCGGGTGTCGTTCGTCGGGTCCACGTAGATGGAGCTGTAGTACATCGGGCGCGGATCGAGCGTGCTCGCGTGCGTCCACGTCGCCCCGCCGTTGTCGGTGCGGTAGATCCCGCCGACCGGCTCCGCCTGATCGCTGCGCCCGCCCGCTCCCCTGCCGCCTCGGCCGGTCGATGGTCCTTCCACGATCGCGTATACCCGGTCCGGGTTCGTGCGCGCGATCGTGAGGCCGATGCGACCGATGTCGCCCGTGGGCAGGCCACCCGAGAGCCGGTGCCACGTGGCGCCGCCGTCGGTCGTCTTGTAGATGCCGCTCCCCGGACCGCCGCCGTTGAAGCAGCAGGGCGTGCGCAGCCGCTGGTACGTGGCCGCGTACAGCGTGTTGGGATTGGTCGGGTCCATGACCAGATCCACCGCTCCGGTCAGCGTGTCCACGTAGAGGCTCTTCGTCCACGTGGCGCCGCCGTCGGTCGTCTTGTACACGCCGCGGTCCGGTGACGCCTTCCACAGATTGCCCAGCGCCGCGACGTATGCCACCTGCGGAGCGTGCGGATCGACCACGATCCGTCCGATCGCGCGCGTGCTGTCCAGCCCCACGTGGGTCCAGTGCATCCCCGCGTCGACCGAGCGGAACACGCCGTCGCCCCACGAGCTGGACTGCCGGTTGTTCTGCTCGCCCGTTCCCGCCCACAGCACGTTCGGGTCCGAGGGTGCGACCGCGATGACGCCGAACGTCGCCGTCGGCTCGTGGTCGAAGATCGGGGTCCACGTCGTGCCGTGATTGATGGATTTCCAGATGCCGCCGGTGGCGGAAGCGATGTACACGGTGGACGGATCGTTCGGGAGTGCCGTGACGTCGTGGATGCGCCCGCCCATCACGGCCGGTCCGATGGACCGGAGGTTCAACTCGCGGAACGGGCCGCCGGGCTGCTGCTGCGCCGCGGCGGGGGAGAGTGCGAACGCGAGGGCGAGTATCGAGAGCGACGCCGTGCGGACGGCGGTGTGGAGGGTCGGGGTCACGGTCGGATCCGGTAGACGGCTGGGTGAGGAGATGTTGAGGGTATTAGCCGGCGGTCTCGACGGCGTCAACGCCGGGCCCGGCGTGCCCGTCGCCACTCCGGCATGGCGGTCGGCGGCGGCGAGGTGGTACGTTCACCTGATCCGGGAAGACCCCCTTCTCAGAAGGCGTGGTGCACATGGCTGCCGGAATCGTCATACTGCCGGATCTGTCCCTGGTGCTGGGGCGAGCCTGGGACGACACGACGTCGGCGGACCTCGTCAGAGCGGCCCGCTACACGCGCGAACACCCGGCGTTCCGCCCGGACATGCGTCAGCTGGCCGACTTCCGTGACGTCACCAACTTCCTGATCGACGCCGCCGCCGTGCAGCAACTCGCGGTGCTTCAACCATACGAGCCCGACGTCCGGCGGGCGCTCCTCGTGGCCACCGACTTCGCCTACGGGATGAGCCGGATGTATCAGATGCTGCGTGAGAGTCCGCGGGATCAACTCGATGTCTTCCGCGATCTCGATGCGGCGCTCGAGTGGCTGGAGCTTGCCGACGAGAAGGCACGCATCGTCGATTCGCTTGCACAGATCCGCGCGCTGTCCTGATCGTCGGGCACGAATCCGCGCTGCCGCCGCCCGCCCGTTGCGCACGCATCCCACACGCACAAAGAATCCGTAGGCGACTGGCGCTTCCCGCCGGTGGGCGTAGAATCCCTGCGTCGGATCCATCCTGCCTTACGCGCGCGTCCGTGCGCTCCCCACGATCTCGAGCCCATCGATGAACATCCGTGTCGTTCTTCTCGCCCTCTCCCTTCCGGTGGCGGCGTTCGCCCAGCGCGGCCGGGGCCGCGCTGCTGCCGCGGGGATGGCGTCCGCCACCGCGGTTCCTGCCCGGGCCCTGAAGGCGCCCCCTGAAGTCCACGTCACCACGCAGCACAGTGCCGTGATCGGCGGCAAGCGCATCGACTACGACGCCACCGTCGGCAGCATCATCCTGCGCGACGCCCAGCACCGCCCCACCGGCGAGATCTACTACACGGCGTACACGGAGCGTGGTATCACCGACGAATCGCAGCGCCCGATCATGTTCGCCTACAACGGCGGTCCCGGCTCGTCCTCCATCTGGGTCCACATGGGGTTGCTCGGCCCCAAGCGCGTCAGCATTCCCGACACGACCCACGCGCCGCCGCCGCCGTACCATCTGGTGGACAACCAGTACAGCATGCTCGACAAATCCGACCTCGTGTTCATCGACCCCATCGGCACCGGCTACAGCCATCCCGTCGGCGTGGGCAAGGGCGCGGACTTCTGGGGGGTGGACGAGGACGCCAACTCGCTCGCCCAATTCGTGAGCCGCTTCCTCAGCCAGAACGACCGGTGGAACTCCCCGCGCTACATCATGGGCGAGAGCTACGGCACCATGCGATCGGCGGTCCTCTCGGCCGTGCTGCAGTCGCGCTATCACATCGACCTGAACGGCGTGATCCTGCTCTCGGCGTCCCTCGATTTCGAGACCAAGACCTTCAACCCGGGCAACGACGAAGCGTACATCATGTTCCTGCCCACGTACGCCGCCGTCGCCTGGTACCACCACGCCCTGCCGCATCGCCCCGCCGATTTGCGTCCCTTCCTCCACCGCGTCGAGCACTTCGCCATCAACGGCTACGCACTCGCGCTGCTCGCCGACAGCCTCTCGCCGGCGCGACGCAGTGCGATCATCGACACGCTGCACGAATACACGGGGCTCAGCCGCGACTACATCGACAAGGCCAACCTCCGCGTGACCGCCTCGCAGTTCCAGAAGGAGCTGCTGCGGGCACACGGAGAGCTGGTCAGCCGCCTCGACGCCCGTTTCACCGGTCGCACGGGTGATCTGCTCGCCGAGGGCGCCAACTACGACCCGCAGTCCGTCGACATCAGATCGGCGTTCGTCTCCGTCTTCAACCAGTACATGCACCAGGACCTGCACTACGGACAGAACCTGCTCTACCGCGTCAATGGCGGTGTGCGCAATTGGGACTGGAGCCACAACAGCAACATCGGCGGCCGCCCCGGCTACACGAACTCGGCCGTGGACCTCGCCCGCAGTCTCACGCAGAACCCGCGCCTCCACGTGATGCTCAACAGCGGGCTGTTCGACCTCGCCACGCCCTACTTCGCGTCCGAGTGGATCATGGACCACCTCGACGTGACGCCGGAAGCACGCGCCCGAATCACCGAGGCCGAGTATCACTCGGGCCACATGATCTACATCCACGTCCCGGCGCTGGCGGAGTTCAAGAAGAACGTCGGAGCGTTCATCGATCGAACGGAGCGCTGACTTTCCCCCGTCGAGTTGGTCGACGGGCACGAACCGACGGGCCCCGGGAAGGATCCGGGGCCGGTCGGCTGTTTACGGGGTGCGGTGAGCAGTAGGCGGAGACGGTTGCCGGTCGGCAGTCGGCAGTCGGCAGTTCTCGGGCCACTGATGACCGGCCACTGGCACCTCCAAGCTCGTATCTCTCCGCCCTTTCCCCCGCAGTTTCCAGCGGCCCACCGCCAACCGTAAACAGCCAACAGCCTGTTCCGCGCTACTCCCATTGTGTTATATTTTAGTATAATATACGCCCTTGGTTATGGATGGAAATATGCTATAATATAAGCATGTCGCCCAGCACGATTTCCCGCTCCCTCTCCGACCCCCAGATCCAATCCGTCCTCGGCACCCGTCTGCGCGCCTACCGGAAAGCCGCCGGCCTCTCCCTCGAAGCGCTCGCCGGGCGCACCGGCCTCTCCGCCCTCACCATCCACAAAGCCGAGCATGGCGGCAACTTCACCGTCCGCACCCTCCTCCGCATCCTCCGCGCGCTGGACCGGCTGGAGCAACTCGAGTCCTTTCTCCCCGCGGTTCCCACATCGCCGCTCGACCTGATCGACGAAGGTCCCGCCCGTGGCTGAGCGCGTCGCCGCCCGCATCGTGCTCTGGGGCCGCACCGTCGGTGCCGTCGCCGAAGAGCCGTCCGGCCAGGTCGTCTTCCAGTACGACCCCGGGTTCCGCCGCAGCGGACTGGAGATCTCGCCCCGGCATCTCCCGCTCTCGCTGAGCGCGCCCGTCAGCTTCCCCGAGCTGCGCCGCCTCGACGCCTTCATGGGTCTCCCCGGCGTTCTCGCCGACGGCCTCCCGGACCGCTTCGGCAGCGCCGTGATCCGCCAGTACTTCACCCGGGAAGGGACCCCGGAGCGCGCCGACCGTCCCATCCAGCGCCTGCTCTACGTCGGCCGCCGCGCGATGGGCGCGCTGGAGTTCCTCCCGGCGCTCGACGTCGGTCCCGCCGTGGAAGAGATCATCGAGCTCAGCCACCTGGTCGACGAGGCGCGCACCGTCGTCCAGGGCCGCGTCGACGTCGCCATCCCCGAGATGATGCGCATGGGCTCCTCGGCGGGCGGCGCGCGTCCCAAAGCCCTCATTCTCTGGAACCGGAGCAGCAACGAGGTCCGCAGTGGCTTTGCCGAACCCCGCGCCGGTGATGAGCCGTGGATGCTCAAGTTCGACGGCGTCGGCGAGCTGGACGCGCCGAACCCCCGCTCGCAGCCTTACACCCGAATCGAGTACGCCTATACCCTCATGGCGCGCGCTGCCGGCATCACGACCACCCACGTCGAGCTGCTCCCCGACCGCCGGCTGCACCATCTCCTCGTCAGACGATTCGACCGCACACCGGACGGCCGCCTGCACTTCCACAGCCTCGGCGGGATCGACCATGCGGACTACAACGCCCCCGGTGCCTACTCCTACGAGCAGTACCTGCTCGTCTGCCGCGACCTGGGGCTCCCGCCGGCGGAGCTCGACGAGGCCTTCCGCCGCGCCGTCTTCAACGTCGTCGCCGTCAACCAGGACGATCACGTCAAGAACTTCGGCTTCCTCATGGACCGCGACGGACGCTGGTCGCTGGCGCCGGCGTTCGACCTCACCTTCGCGAAGGGCTCCGGTTTCACCCGCCGCCACCAGACGACCCTCAACGGTAAGACCGAACGGATCACCCGCGAGGACCTGCTCACGCTCGGCCGGTCGCTCGGCGTGAAGAAGGACGGCGCCGACGTCATCGATGGGGTCGTGGACGCCGTCGCCAATTGGTCGCACTTCGCGACCAAAGCGTCCGTCCCGGCCGAGCGGGTGAAGGAGATTGCCGCCGAGCAGCGTCGGTCCGGTCTGGCGGGCGCCATATGAGCTTCCCAAGCGGCACGCGCCGCACTCATTAGATTCGCCAACATGTCGCTCTTCCTTGCGACGTTGGGCGTCGGCCTCGGCGGTCTCCTGCTGATGGCGCTGCCCGGAGTACGGCGGCACGGCCGCACCGGGCACGCCCGTGTGCGCGCGCACGCTCGAACGAGAGGCCATGCCCAGGCCGCCCGCCACGCCGGGCGCACGCAGGGACAGGGGCAGGGGCAGGCGGCGCACGTCTCCCCGCAGGGTTCCAGGCACGGGCTGGCGGCCGGGCTGCTGCACTACATGCCGGAGCCGCACGTCGTGTTCGGTCTCCTGGCGTTGTTCGGCGCGTTCGGGAACGTCCTGCAGCAGGCACTGCACCTGCCGTTCTGGATCTCCATTCTCGGGGCCGGCGTGATCGCCGTGCTGCTCGAGTGGCTGGTCGTCGCCCGCCTGTGGCGGCTTGCGTCCAAATTCACCGGCGAACCCGCGTCTCCGCTCACGTCACTGGTCATGGATCAGGCAGAGGCCGTCACGGCTTTCCGGAACGGCAAGGGTATCGTGCGCGCCGTGCTCGACGGTCGTGCGGTGCAGCTGAGCGCGGAGCTGGTTGCCGAGGAACGCACGCTCACGGTACGCGTCGGCGATCGCGTGACGATTCAGGACGTCGACCCGGATCGCGAGCGCGTGCGGGTCTCGTTGCGATGAATCGTCGGGGTCTTTCACTCCCAAGGAGTCATGTGTGGACAAGTCATTGATGATCCTCTTCGGCACGGTGCTCGCCGTCGTCGTGTTCACGCCGCTCATCGTCAGCTCGTTCCTGCGGGACGTGGAGGCCGGCGAGATCCGGCTCGTGAGCTGGCTGAACGGTGCGCTCCGGATCTACCGCGGACCGTGCAAGGCGGCGGTCGTTCCCCTGCTGACGGTGAGCCGCGTGATCCCGGCGCAGGCGATCAACGTGGACATCGAGATCACCGATCAGACGGCGGATCTGGACGTCAACAACGTGCCGGCTCCGGTCAAGGTGACCGTGCGGGCTTCGGCGATCGTCAGCGTCGGAGAGGACGACGCCATGGTGAACACGGCCGCCAACAAGTTCTTCTCCAAGCCCGCGGCCGAGCAGCTCAACACCCTGACCGACGTACTCTCGTCGGCGGGGCGCCGTGCGATCAACCTCCTACGGCACGACCAGCTCTTCAATTCGCGGAGCGCCGCGTCGACCGCCGTCGCCACACGCCCCACGAATGCCGTCGAACGCGTCGAGATGGTCGATCACGGGGAGGACGACGAGCTGGCCGTGATCATCAAGGAGGCCTGCTCGCGCGAGCTGCTGGATCTCGGCCTCTCGTTCAACAGTCTGAACATCAAGGCCGTGCTCAGCGAGGTCGCCGACGCCAGGCGCCGGGAGGCGGCGGCGCGCGCGAAGGCCAGCGCCGACGTGGTGCAGGCGCAGGAGGAGCAGCGCGCGCGCATTGCCCAGCTCGAGGCGGAGGAGAAGATCAACGACCAGGAGCGCGCGCTCAAGACGCAGATCGCGGCGAACGGCGCGGCGATCGCTCGGGCGGAGGCGGAACGCCAGACAGCCGTCCACCAACAGCGCGAGGCGGAGTTGAACGCCACGCAGATCACGCAGGCGCGGGCCGACGCGGAGCAGAACGTGATCGCCTTCGAGGCCGAAGGACGTGCTCAGGCAGCGCGCATCCGCGCCGTGGCCGAAGCCGAGGCGGCAGCGATCCGTCAGAAGGCGCAGGCCCTGCTCGAAGCCGGCAACATCTACCTCGACCTCCGGCGGCTCGAGCTGGCGCCGGAGCTCACGCGCCAGATCGCCGACGCCCTGGGCAGCGGACAGTTCATCAACTTCGGCACCGGCGGTGCCAACTCCGCGGTCTCCGGCGGGTCGGACGACATCCTGCGCGTCGTCCAGACCCTGGTGGCGGCTCAGGTGCTCACGAGCGGCGACAAGGCCACGCCGAAGCCGGTCAAGCCGCCGGCCCGGGCTTCGGATTGAAGAGGTCCGGCCGCGGCGTACCCTCCACGTCGATCAGGCCGAGCATGCCCTTCCAGACCACGCGTGTCAGCGCATGGTCCACGAGCTTGATCGTCTCCGGAACCGGCGTCTCCATCTCGAACACGCCGCAGCTCCCGGGCGGCACGACCATCGTCTGCACGTAGCGCTGCGGTGCGTTCGCGAGTGCGCCGTTCTCCCACGCCTTCGTCCACACGTTCCCGATCGGGTGGAAGTGGCTCGACAGGTTCGGGCCGCCGCACACGAAGAAGACCCGCACCCGCTCGTCCTGTTTGACCTTCACCGACCCGCGGCCAGTCGGCGTCAGCGCGTCCTTCTCGCCGTTGAGCAGCACGTACGTCGGATCTTCGGCGCGCATTGCGTCGTAATCGAAGGTGCGCAGTCCCTTCTCACCGGCGGCCCCCTGCAGGTAGACCTCGTTCTGACCCAGGTACAGCTCGCGGTCCACGCGAGGCAGGCCCTCCTCGGGCTCGACGACGATCATCCCGAACATGCCGGAGCTGATGTGATAGTCGAGCATCGGCACCGCACAGTGGTAGATGAACGCGCCCGGATACATGGCCCTGAACTGCACCGACGCCGACTGGCCCGGCGTGACGAGTGTCGCCTCGTTCCCACCCCCGGTGCCGTAGACCGCATGCAGGTCCACGTTGTGCGCGTTCAGGCTCGACTTCGGATTGGTGAGTGTGAGGTGCACCGTGTCGCCCTGGCGGACGCGGATCATCGGGCCGGGTACCTGCCCGCCGAACGTCAGGTACCGGAACGCCACACCAGGTTCGATTTCGGCCACCACTTCCTGCACGGTCAGTTTGACCGCGACGCGGCGGGCCGAGCGCCGGGTGATCGGGGGTGGCAGCCTGGTGGGGTCCGCCGCCACCCGGCTCGAGGTGAGCGTGTAGGTCGTGGTGGCAATCGTACTGTCCGCGCCGGCCTGGTTGGCGGCGGCCGCGGCCACATTCCGGATCCGTCCACCCCATACCCGGTCTCCGCCCACGCCTCCGAGCACACCCGCCAGCGCGCCGGCCCCGAGCCCCTTGATGAACGTCCGGCGCGTCGGAACGCGTCCGGATGGATTTTCAGGCATCGTTGTTCCTCCCTGCGGATCGATGCATCCCCACGCCCGAACGGCGGCTGCGTGCGATCCGGCACCGGGAAGATTGTCGGGCGGCCGGGTGATCAGCGTGACGATTGTCGCATTTCCGACGCGGTCCCTGCGCGCGGCAGGTGCACGCCGCTGCGTTACGCGAAACGTTTCAACCGGACCGTGATCGCTCAGTCGTCGTAGTGGGCGCGCTCGCCGGGTCGTCCCAGCGTTCGTAGCTGAGCCATGTTGGCGATGCGGATGCGCTTCCGCGTGAGCGGCTCGATGATTCCCTTCTGGGTGAGCTGCTTGAAGGCACGCGACACCGACTCGCGGGCCGTCCCCAATTCGAACGACAGCTCCTCGCGCGTCCTGGTGAGTATGATCTCCACGCCCTCGCCCGTCGGGTGGCCCTGCTGCTCCGCGATCTCCACCAGGTAGTGCGCCAGCCGTGCGGCGACGTCGCGGAAGGCGAGCGTTTCGGTCACGTGCACCAGGTGGCGGAGCCGCTTGCCCAGCTCGCGGATCACGGCCTGCGCGACATCCGGGTTGTCGCGGCAGAGCGCTTCGAACTCCACTCGCGGGACGAAGACGAGTCGCGACTCGACCTCCGTCACCGCCGTAGCCGGGTATGGCTCCCCATCGAAGAGGGGAAGCTCGGCGATTGCGTGTCCCGGTCCCTCGGTGTGCAACACCTGCTCGCGGCCGCTCGGGCTGGTCCGGTAGATCTTCACCCGCCCCGTGGCGATCACGTACAGCCCGCGGCTCGGTTCGCCCGTCGTGAACAGGACCTGCCCGGCGGGATGGGTCTGCGCCACGCTGCGCGCCGCCAGCCAGGTGAGTGAGTCCTCACCGAAGCTCGCGAACAGGGGAATCTGCCGGAGGATGGAGGTGATTTCGGTCATCGATTGGCCGGTTGGCGATGCGTCGCGATCTCGGCGCTCCTGCACCGTCCATCTTGCTGACCCACCGCAATATGCCGTTCGTCAACCACGCACACCAGCAGAGCGGAACTGCGGCTTCGAAACCAACGACGCTCCGACCGGATAAGGCTCAATAGGGGCCCGAATGGAACTGCTCCAGCGATTCGCGCAGGGAGACAACGACGCATTTGAAGCCCTCTATCGACGGCACGTCGATGCCGTGTACGGGTGGGTGCTGCGGATCGTGCGCGACCGGTCCGCGGCAGAGGACGTCACCATCGAGGCTTTCTGGCAGATGTACAGAGCGCGAACCCGGTTCGACCCGCGGCGGGACTTCGAGCCCTGGGCCCGGCGAATCTCCACCAATGCGGCCCTGAAATACCTGCGCACGCGGCGGCATGAGCTCTCGCTCGACACGACGATCGCCGCCGCACCGGGGCCAGATCCGGCGGAAGCGCGCGACACGGGAGAGCGGATCCGGAACGCGATCGACGGCCTCTCGCCGCTGCTGCGAACGGTCGCCACCCTGGCGCTCGTCGAGGATCGCCCGTACCGCGAGATCGCCGACGCGCTCGGCTTGTCCGAGAACGCGGTCAAGCTGCGCGTCTTTCGCGCCGTTCACATTCTGCGCGACACACTTGCACGACAGGGGGTGGTGCCATGACGCCGGATCGGGATCGACTGATCGATGAACTGCGGCGCGCTCTGCCGCCCGTGGGTGACGGGGCGCCGTCCCGCGACCTGTGGCCGGCCGTCGCGCGCCGCGTGCGCGAACCATCGCGCCGCTTCGTCTGGGTCGACTGGGCCGTAGCGGCCGCCGTGCTCCTCGGCGTCTTCGCCTGGCCCGGGGCGCTGCCGACCCTTCTCTACCTCCTCTGAGGAAGCCACCATGACGGCCCGTTACTACCTCAAGGCCTATCTCGCCGGGATCGCGATTCCCACCGCGTTTCTGCTCGTCTTCGTCGCGGGATTCACAATCGCCTGGCACGTGTGGCCGCTCGCCACTTCGGTCGAGCGCTTCATCGTCTTCCCGCTGGCCGTGCTGCCCAACCTGTGGGGGCTGTGGAACGTGCTGCGCGCCCGGCTCCGTCGCAGCTACCGCCTTTCCAGTGGCCTGTTCGGTGCCCTCTTCCCGTTCGTCGGCGCGCCCATCGGGTACTTCGTGAGCCGCATTTTCGGGATCGAGTTCCCGTCCGAGCTGCTGCGTCTCTTCCCGATCGCATTCATCGTCATGGTCGGGGTGTACTACCTCCTCTGGAAGCACGTCGTCCAGTACCTGAACGACCTCGTGGAGGTCGTCTGATGCAGTTGACCGCGATCTCGGCGGCCGCGAGTATGTCTTCGCCCGGCAGGTCGCCGTGAGTGTGGTTGTGTCGCGGTGTCACGGTCGTGGAAGCGGTCCGTCGCCCACTCGCCATGAGGAGATTCCATGCGTTACACGCTCTTCCTGCACTACGCCGAGATGACCGGAGCCGATATCGGCGAGGAGGCGATCGAGGCCGGCAAAGCGGCGTTCCAAGCCTATGCCAGGGAGCTAGAAGAGGCCGGCGTGCTCGTCTCGGCGGAGGTGTTCCAGCCGGCCGCTCACGGCACGACGGTCACGCTTCGTGACGGAGAGCTCCACAGCAGGAAAGGTCCGTACGCCGGCACCAAGGAGCAGATCGGCGGGACGTTCGTGCTCGACGTGCCCGACATGAAAGCGGCCATCGCCTGGGCGGAGAAGTGTCCGGCGGCGCAGTGGGGCAGCGTCGAGATCCGCCCGTCGTCCGTCCGGTTCGTGGATGGGAAGTGGATCCCGGTCTCGTAGCGTCGGATGATTTTCTCTGGAGCTTGATCCGCGGTCGGTAGCTGCTCCGCCTCAGGCACCGTATCCGCGAGCCCTTCGGCAGCCGTCTTGCGCGAGGCCCGTGGAGCCTCAATCGGCCGGTGCATTAGCAGGAGCATATGCTCCGTGCCGCGAGCGACCGGCCTATTGACCGTGCGACAACGGAATGCCGGGATGGTGCCGCCGATTGGACGAAGCCGAACGACTTCACTCGTGTTCTTCGTCGCGATGGGGCTACGAAACGTTGCGGCACCTCGTCGTTTCACGTCGTTCGCCTCGCGGCCCCTCGATGACAAGCCGCTGTGCTACGCGCACTTCCGCCTGCAATTCTGAATCCCGGCGCTCGCACATTCCTTGCGACGGTTCTGTCTGTTCGACGATGCACGGCCGTCTTTCCCGGCACGGTGCTATGGGTGTTCGTCGCGCTTCGACCTGAGCACACCGACTCTGATCCTACGAAAGTTGTGGTGAATCCCCTGACCGCGATGTTCACGAAGTCTTAACGCGTGTCGCAGGTCCAGGATGTCGACTCCATTATCACAAGGAGCAGTTATGAAAGCGTGGCTCTTGCTCGCAGCCCCCGTGTTGCTCGTTGCCTGCGGCGAGGCACCTGTGACTCAACCCGCCTTGCAGGCTCACCAGCCGGCCCTGGCCGTCGCCCCGAACGCTGCGGCCAGAAATTGGCGCCTGTTCAGTGTCATGCCGGCCACCAGTGCGTTCTGGGACATCGATCCGTTGTCACCGACTTCCAGCGATGTCGCTGAGTTCCCGTTCCAGCCGTTCGTATCGGACACGACTGGTGAGTTCGCGGTGTACCTTGAGATCAACTACAACTACGACATCACCGGGAAGACCATCACTGCGGACGTCAACTGGGATCCGGGGACGTTCGGAACCCAAAGGTATCAGGCGTATCAGGGGAATTCGCCTGATCCAACCGCCTACGTTCGCCTCGAATTTCAGGATGTGGCCTCGGGCAAGTACACCGCGAATGACTACTGGTGGTACTCCGGCTATCTCGACCTAAACGCCGTGACGAGTGGCACCTTGACTGCCTCTCTTACGGATCGCGCCGGCTGGACCAACATTTGCGGAAAGCAGGCGAGTGATCATACCATCTATTCGGGTCCCGACTGCGTCGGGGGATTTTTTCCGGCCGTATCCCCGTACGATGGCTTCACCTATGCCATGAAGCATGTGAAGATCGTTAGCCTCTCGTTCGGCAGGGCCTCTCGCTATGCGAGCGGTGTCGCAGTTGTCGGTGGCCCTGCGACCTTCACACTCTCGAGCTTCACGATCAATTAGCGTCCTTTCCCGAGAAGACCTGCAGGCCACCGTCACACCTGAGACAGCCCACCGCTTCGCGCGGTGGGCTGTTTCCTTTGCCAGTGCCCAAACTTGATCGAAGGAACCGCGAGCTCTCAACGGAATGCCCGACGCCGTTGCAGAAGACACCCTGGAGCCAGAAACCGCAACTAGACAGTTGCGCTTTCATCAGAGACGCGTTACGATTCCAGCAACCAAAAGATTGCATATGGCGCCTGACACCGACCGCATACGCAAGCAGGTCCTGCTCCGCGCCACGCCGGACCGCGTCTGGCGGGCGATCAGCGACGCGAAGGAGTTCGGGACCTGGTTCGGCATGGCACTGGAGGGTCCGTTCGTCGCCGGTACGTCGGTGGTCGGACGTATCCGGCCCACCGTGGTGGATCCCGAGGTGGCGAAAGGGCAGAAGGCGTTCGAAGGAGTCAGCTTCCGGATCTACGTCGAGCGAATCGAGCCGCCGCGCCTGCTCGCGTTCCGATGGCATCCGGGGGCGGTCGATCCGAAGGTGGATTACGAGAAGGAACCGACCACCCTCGTCGAATTCCTCCTCGCGCCCCACGCCGACGGAACGATGCTCACCATCACCGAATCGGGGTTCGATGCGCTTCCCCCAGCGCGCCGGGCCACGGCATTCGAAGGCAACGAGGGCGGTTGGACGATTCAGCTCCAGCTCGTCGCGAAGTATCTCGCACTGCATCCCTGATCAGTCCGTCCTGACGTGTCACGATCTCGAAGCAATGCCGCCGAGCGATTGGCGGATGAGGCGCCGGTGTTCGCGGCGCTGGGCGATCCCACGCGGGCACGCCTCGTAGGCCGGCTGAGCGAGGCCGGCCCGCAATCGATCGCACGACTGGCCGACGGCGCCGGCGTCTCTCGGCAGGCCGTGACGAAGCACCTGCAGCTCCTCGAGGACGTCGGGTTGGCGCGTAGTACCCGCGTCGGCCGCGAACGGGTCTGGCAGATCCGCCCGCAGCGTCTGGCCCGCGCGCAACGGCACCTGCAGGAGATTTCCCGGCAGTGGGACGCAGCGCTCGAACGGCTGCGGATACTGGTCGAGGACTGAGCCGGCCGCGGTCATTCCGACCCGGGTCCCGAGGCCGCTCGGGTTCCGAGGGGATCGATGCAGCGCGCTGGCAGGACCACGCCTCTCTACAGGAACACCGGCAGGAACGCGACGATCCCGACGGCCACCTGCAGCAGGATCGTCCTCCGCAACGGGAGACCGGCCTTCCGGACCATCGTCAGCGCGAGGACGTTGGCAAGGGAGGCTACCGGATCGAGGTTCCCGGCCAACCCCGCTTCGACCGCCAATCGCGACGCGGCGGCATGGGACACCGGAGAGAGGCTGACGATCAGTTGTGTCGCCGGCACATTGCTGATGAGCGCCGAAAGCCCCCCGACGAAGAACGCGGAATAGGGCTGCACGTCCGATGCCGCCGCTGACGCGCCGCCGGCCAGTGCCCCGGCTGCGAGACGTGCGATCACCGTGGCGCCCGTGACGAATGCGTACAGGACGAGCAGGCTCGTCACGTCGAATTCGCGCGCCAGTTTCGGGAGATGCCGGTAGGTAGCGGGAAACGCGGCTCCGAATGCAATCAGGAGCGATGCCCAGTTCGGAAGGTCGAAGAGGTCCCCCAACAGGACGGCCACCGCGACGACACAGAGGTACAGGATGGGTGTGATGGAGCCTCTTTCCTTCTCGGGAGGGACCCTCCGCCCGCGTGCGAACGGAACGAGCGCGATGGCTGCTATCACCCCGGATAACGCCAGGGGCCGCCAGGTCTGGGCGATGAAGCGTGCCGCCGCCACCCCGGAGGCCTGCCAGAGCAGGATGTTCTGCGGGTTCCCGAACGGGGTGAGCGAGCTGGCGACGTTCGCGAAGGTGATCTCGGCGACCACGAGCGGCGCGATGGCAAGCGGATCCTCGTGGCAGAACGTCACCAGCACCGGCGTGAGCACGAGGATGACCACGTCGTTGAGCACGAACGGGGAGAAGACGCAGGTGACCACGACCACGGCGAAGAGCAGCCCCACCTTCGTGGAGAGGGCGGCGACGGCGCGACGCAATGCCGTGTTGCCACCCATGGCTCTGAACTGGGCCGCTATGCCGAACAGGAGAGCCAGGGAGATGTAGACCGAAGGGTCGAAATGGAACACGAATGGCCTCGACGCCGGATTACCGTTGGGATAGAAGACGATTACCGAACGCCCCTCGTTGCAGCCGGCCCGGACTTCACGTACTTCCTCGTCGAGCCGCGAGATGATCGGCTCCGGAACATCACCTGCCCATAGGTGACGGAACCTCGGACCCGATGGTTGATTCGGTGTTCCCCCTCGGTGGCGCGCGTTGCGTTCGAGCACGTGGCGCGGCGCGACAGGCATGGAAAGCTCGTACTCGAGGTGGCCGATGACGACGCAGGAACGTAAGGGAGAGGACTTTCGCGCGTTGCACGCTGGGCCGGCGTTCGTGATACCGAACCCGTGGGACGCCGGATCGGCACGCGTATTCCAGGCGCTGGGGTTCCGCGCGCTGGCCACCACGAGCTCGGGATTCGCCTTCACACTGGGACGGCTCGACGGCCAGGCGACACTGCCCGAAGTCGTGGCGCACGTGGAGGCGCTGACTCGGGCGACCGACCTTCCGGTTTCGGCCGATCTCGAAAACGGCTACGGTGCCCAGCCCGCGAGCACGGCACGTGCGATCGCGCGCATCGCCGAGGCAGGGGCGGTCGGCGGGTCCATCGAAGACTGGGATGGCACGGACCGTCGCCTCTACGATGCCTCCCGCGCCGCGGAGCGGGTGGCCGCCGCCGTGGAAGCCGCGCGCGCACTGGGCTTCCCGTTCACACTCACCGCGCGCGCCGAGAATCACATTCGCGGTAATCCCGATCTCGACGACACGATCGAGCGTCTCCGCGCCTTCGAACGAGCGGGCGCCGACGTTCTCTATGCGCCCGGGCTGACCACGCTGGAGCAGATCCGGGCGGTCTGCAGCGCGGTGACGAAGCCCGTCAACGTGCTGGCACGGCCGAACCTGTCGTTCGACAAGCTCGTCGACGCCGGAGCACAGCGCGTCAGCGTCGGAGGCGCACTGACCTGGGTGGCGGCCCGCGCGATGGCCGATGCAGCGGTCGCCATTCGCGACCACGGTGACTTCTCGGCACTCTCGGCGCGGCTTCCGCTCGCCGATTGGTTTCAACCTTGATGGTGGAGAATCGAAATGACGACGGAACGTGAGCGCGCGAACGAGCCAGAGGACATCACGCGGCTGATCGTCGAGCGCATGAATGCGGGGGACGCGGACGGCATTGCGGCACTCTATGCGGCGGATGCCGTGATGGCGTTTCCGCCGGGCCGGATGACGAAGGGGCGCGCGGCGATCCGTGCCGTCTACGCGGACATGATCGCGAAGGGGATCCGGTTCCGTCCCGAGGTACCGCTGCCGACCCTGCACCTGGGCGACGTCGCGTTGACCGCCACCCCTGCACGGGACGAGGCCGGCGCGCGGGCGCAGGTGGTCCGGCGGGAACCCGACGGCGGTTGGGTGCGCGTGCTGGACCGACCGGATTTTAGGGAGTAGCCCCCGATCGGACCACATCTGCGTGACCTGGCGTCTCGTCGCTGCGAGTCATCGTCACGTGTGCCACGCCCCCCGCGCATTGGAGGGCGGAGCAGGTGTACATCGATGGGTCGATCGGCAAATCGCCGAGCAGGCGCTCGCCGGCTCCAAGGAGCACGGGCGCGATGACGAGGTGCAGCTCGTCGATCAGCCCCTCAGCGAGGAATTGGCGAATGGTCCCCACGCCTCCGCCCAGCACCACGTCCCGCCCCCCGGCGGCGACAGCGGCCATGTCGAGAACCTCACGCGGCGTCGACTCGACGAAGTGGAAGCTCGTGCCGTTCTGCATCACGAGGTCGGGCCGATGATGGTGCGTGAGGACGAACACGTCGTGACCGAACGGCGGACGGTCGCCCCACCATCCGCGCCACGACTCGTCCGGCCACGGGCCGCGGACCGGGCCGAACATGTTGCGGCCCATGATGGTGGCACCGATCCCCTCGGTGCGCCGCCGGAACAGCTCGTCATTCAGCCCGGTGCTGCCGCCCGGCTTCCCGAGCATCTCACGCCCGGCACGCGTGTCGAAGACCCATCGGTGCAGTTCGACGCCGCCGTCACCGAGCGGCGATTCGAGCCGTTGGTTCGCACCGGCCCCGTAGCCGTCAATCGAGATGCTGAAGTTGTGCACTCGCAGTCGTGCCATCGTCCGGACTCCTCGGGGGTCGGCAAGCTACCTCACCCGGCACGCGACGGCAAGGCTGGGGATCCGATCGAACGACGCATCCGGACTTCGTCTGGAAGCCGGGCGCCGGCTCCTTCCCGTCAGGCCATACCGGGATTGAAATTCCTGGCCCTGATGCGTTCTCAGGGCGCGGCCACTCGACTATTGTCCACGGCAACTGCACCTTAAGCGGGCCAAATCGACCGCGGTTGAGCCTGCCGCGGACTTTACGTTTGATCCTCTTCAGGAGAGCAGCATGGCACTATTCGGAGGCGGCAACCCAAAAGCGCCCGTCAGAGCGCTGAAGTGGGAGGGGATTCCGAAGGCTGATGCCTGGGGGCCGGCGTCGACATATCGGACGAAGATCCCTGGCGGCTGGATATTCCTCTGCGATAGCAACGGCGGAGTGACGTTCATTCCCGACCCGGAGCATACCTGGGACGGAAGCTCGCTCTAGCACGTGCGCTGCAATGCGGAGGCCCGGGTCATCGCATGCAGACGCCGCCGTAGGGAGCCGCGGGAACGACCGGCGACGGCGCGTTCGAAACGAAACGTCCGATATACGAGTTCGCCATCGCCGCGAGCGTGGCCACGTCGGTCTGGGCGTCGGCGCCCGGCAGGCACCCGATGCCCAGATCGATGCTGCCGCTGGCCCAGCCGGCGTAGAGCCAGTACTGGATTCCATATGACCCGAGGTCCTGCAGATCGTAGGTCGCGTCGCATCCGGGGGGATCGGTGGGCAGCGGGAAGTCGGGACAGCCGCTCACGTGCCCTGGGCCCAGCACGTGCCGCGCCTCGTGGGCCAGGAGCGCGACAGAGCCGAGCATCGTCACCCAGTCCCGCCAAACGAGGATCCCGAGCTTCCCGCGGGAGATCCCGACGTACGGTCGGCCGTTCACGTAGTCGCAACAGTACGAGTTGCCCGTTGCCTGGTGGAGGTCGACGCCGGCAATCTGCGACGTCAGCCAATCGTAGAGGCTCAACGAGGTCCAGGGCAGCCGGCCGGCCGAGCCCTGGCTCATGTAATAGATCATGCGCAGGCTCTGCATGATCGCCAGCTCGTCGGTGAGAGTCGGGGTGGTGGTATACGGGTTCGCGCAGGCGATCGCGACGGTGTCGGGGACTCCATCGCTGAGGAGATGGAAATCGCGCTGGATGGTGGCGTACGCCGAGTCTGACGTGGGGCAGACGCTCATGAACGCATCCGGATTGTGGATGGCGCTCAGGATCATATTGGCCGGCACGATTACGATCGTGGCCGTGCCCACCTTCCCTTCGACGGTCGCCGAGATGGTCGCCGTCCCCACACCGACCGCGGTGACGAGCCCCGTCGACGAAACCCCTGCGACCGCGGGAGCGCTGCTGGCCCAGGCCGCGACGTGCCCGCCCAGGACGTGGCCGGCGGCGTCCTGCGCCGTGGCGGACAGCTGCAACGCCGCGCCCACGTTCAGCGTCGACGCCGTGGGAGCAACCAGCACCGAGGCCACGGGTGCGCTCGGGGGCGGCTCGGTCAAACCTGATCCTCCACGGTCCCCGCACCCGACAGCCGTGATCGCCAACGCGAACGCCAACGCCGCAGTCCAGATGCGCGTCATCGCTCCTCCCTTCACTCGTGATCTTAGCCGGCTGATCTGCCGAGGCGTGTAGTGCGAGCCCTGATGGTGCGTCAGGGAAGATGCGGGATGAAGCCCGGTCCGGCGCGTGGTGAAGGTGAACCCCGACTCCTCAGCGTCAGACCAGCGCGATTTCCTGCGGCCAGGCGTCGTGTCGGCAGCGCATCCACAGCTCGTCGATGTAGCTGAGCGAAAAGAGGCTCTGCAGGCGATGTACCGAGATTGCCCCGCGCTCCGTGATCTCCCAGCCAGTGGCATCGTGGCGCGCGAACCCGGCGAGCTGTAACGTCAGCAGCAACCGGCCGAAGTCGCGCTCGATCGGCTGTCCGAACAGCGCCCGGTAGCGCGCCGATTTGATGTGGGTGCCGTATACCGCCCAGTAGAGCCAGTGTAGCCGGCGCAACCGTTCCCCCACACGCAGCACGAGCGCGGGACGCGGCTCGAGACAGGCATTGTACTCCGGTATGGAAAACGTGTTGAACCAGAAGACGCCACCGACCTTGGAGCCCGCGCCTGCGCCGAAGCCGACGTAGTCCTCGTGCGTGACGGTGGAATACGGAGACATGCCGGCGCGCGTGAAACTCCATACCGAGGTGCGTTCGAGGCCGGCCGCCCGGCAGACGCGCGACACGCCCCGCTGCGCGCGCAGCCGCTCGCCGTCCGCAACCGGGCCGACGCCGCCGCGCCGTCCGAGTGGCGTATGGGCAAACCCGAAGAGCGGATAGGCCGAGATCTGATCCACGCTCAGCCCGGCGACGCGCTCGGCGTCGGCGATGGCCTCGTCGGCTCGCTGCCCCGGGATTCCGTGGATCAGGTTCACGTCTACGAATTCGAAACCGTGCCGCTGCGCGCCCGAAATGGCCTCCAGCCCTTCGGCCGGCGTATACTGGCGGCCCAGCCGGCGCAGCAGGTCAGGACGCAAGGTCTCGATCCCGAGACTCACGCGATTGACGCCGGCTCCACGTAAGCGCCGGAGCAGCGATGGCTTCGCATCCCGCGGATGCACCTCGACGCCGATCTCGGCGTCCCGGGCGAGTCGTGGGCGGACCATGCGCACGACCCGTTCGATCAAGCCAGGGGTGAGGCTGGGCGTTCCTCCACCGAAGTACAGGGTCCGTACCGGGGGCGCATCCCCGCGCTGCAGATAGGCGTCGACTTCCCGCTCGAGTGCCCGCCCATAGTCGCGCACCATCCCGGACTCGAAGATCACCCGGTTGTATGGGCAGTGCGGGCACAACCGTTCGCAGAAGGGCAGGTGTACGTAGACGTTGGCACTCGTGCCCGGCGGCAAGTCGGCGTCAGGGTCCGGCGCCCGGAACACCAGCGGCCACGCCTCGTAGCCGCCCAAGGCACGCGACAGGAGAGCCCGCGCCCAGCGGGCCGGCGCGAGGTGTCGCCGAGTCAGGTAATCGGCCCGATGCGTCGCCATTGGAATTCCAGCCGGCGCGCGTGCCGGCGTGAAGTGCGTCCCATCACGGCGGCAGGCGCTCGCGGTTTCGACGTTCGATCTCCTTCCGAATCGCTTCCAGCTCTCGCTCGACCTGTCGTCGCATGATCGCCGGGCCGATGAGTGGGGGCAGCCATCCGCTCGCCTCCACCTCTTCAGCGTACTCGAGTCGCGTGCCCCCGCCTTCCGGACGCAGGCGATACGTACTCTCCATCCGGCGAACGCTGCCCCGGACGAGTCGCGCAGTCAGTACCGTGGGCGGCTGCTCGACGGTCGCGTACTCCACGTCGAACGGGATGCTGAAGAAGAGCACCCGGACGCTGCCTCGCTGCCGCACGACGCTGCCGGCGGAATCGCGCGACAGCACGTCGCTTCGCGAAATTCCCGGTACGAAGCGCGCCTGTCCTTTGTAATCGGTCAGTACCGCCCAGACCACGGCCGGCGGCGCGGCGAACCAGACGGACGCCTGCAACCGAACCACGGACCCGTCACGTTCGGCGCGTACGTCGACCGCTTGAGCCGATACGGCCGTCGCGATCGCCATGAAGGCCAGCGCGAGAACCGCGGAGCGCAGGCAGCGAACACAGGTCCCTGCAGGCCCGACGTTCACATGAGGAACGGTGGGTGCGGCACGCCGCGCCGTCTGTCGGCGGAACGCAGCGCCGTCTGTCGGCCGTCCCCCGACGGGCCTCCGCGTGCATATCCCGGAAGCCGGCCCGCCGAAGTATCTTCACCCGTCCCCGCATCGCGATGTGTCGACCACCGCCTCCATCGCCTCATCCTTCATGCGCATCTGCCTGCTCACGAACCAGGATCTCGACCACGACACGTTCGACGACGACGATCCGCCGTGTGATCCGCGCCCGTATATCCCGGACGCCACG
>JBJKRG010000148.1:0-20325 GCA_046704805.1 Gemmatimonadaceae bacterium | reverse complement strand
GGGGGGCTGAGTCCCGGCCTTCGCCCGGACGCTTTCGCCGGCGCCCGGCTACGACGGACGGCCTGCTGCTTCCGCGGGGCAGGCCGTTTCCCGTTGGCCGTCCCTGAGCCCGGCGGCAGTCCCCCGCCCCACGCGGACGTGGATCGCCCCGGAGCCGGCGGCGCGCGTGATCAGCGCCGTCGCGCCGTGGGTCCCACCCATCTGGAGGCGCAGGACGCTGTCGGACACCGACGTGATCGCGACGCTGTCCCGCGCGGGTCCCCGGCGGGGCTCGGCGACGATCGAGAACGCGAGGGCGGCCGGGCCGGTCGATCGCACCGTGTGGGAGAGCTGTGCACTGGGCACCTTCGTGCCGTAATCGTCCGAGCGCCATCCGCCGTCAGGCGAGCCGGAGAACTGCTGCGTCCCCGTCGAATCCGCGCGCGCCCAGAAGACCCGGATCCCGCCCTGCCCGTCGAAGCGCCCGTCCGTCTGCACCAGGGCCGAGTCCTCGAAGAGCAGCCGCGAGTCGTAGACGTGCCCCCCGTGCGCATCGGGGTACCAGTCCACCACCGTCAGACTGCTGTCTTTGAGCAGGAAGGTCCGGTAGGCGTTTCCGACGAGCGCGCGGTACGCGTCGACGACCCCGGTGACGGCCGTCCAGCGACCCGGACTCCTGGTGCAGGAGACGAGTCGCGAAACGGGCCACGTCGTGAATCCGAAATCGCCGGCTGGATTGGTCTGCGAGTGCCCGTCCACCGTCGTGACGTTCTGGGCCTGCGAGGACCGGAAGTAGTCGCGCCAATGCAGGCCCAGCGAAACCAGGTTGGTACGGTACGTGTACGTCCCCGCGGCCACGACCACGGGCTGCCGGTCGTGCCAGAGGAGGAACGTCGAGGCGTCGGCGTGCGAATGTCCTTCGAAGATCGGGTTGGCCCCGAGCATCGAGAACTTGCCGACGACGGTCAGGTCGTTGGACGAGATCTTGAAGAAGCCCGCCCCCGGCTCGGCGACCGCGGACGGCGGAGGATCAGCCGTCAGCGGCACGGCAGGCTTCCGATCCACCGTGCCGGTGATCCAGGCGGCCTTCCAGCGAGACGCGCAGCCCTTGTGTGCCGGCGGCTCACCGCCGAGCACCTGCCAGGCGAGATAGAGGGTGGGCCCCGCATCGTCGTACCGCGATGGGTCGAGTCGCACGAAGTGGTGGTCGTCGGAATCTCCGAAATGCGCCACGCGACCGTCGGGGCCGGTCTCCACCGTCAGAAACGCCGCCTGTCGCAGCAGTGACGTTTCCATGGACGGCGCGATGGTACGGCCGAGCCGCCGCTGCGCGACGACGACGCCGAGCCAGGCGTCGAGTAGCGCCTTCTGGTAGGTCGGGGCGAACTCGCGTTGCGCGCCTTCGGGCGTGTACTCCAGAGTGTCGTCCCCCTGCAGATGCCACTCGGCGAGTGCCGCCCAGCGTTTCGATTCCTTCCACTCCGGGTGCGCAACCGCTGCGAGATACAGCCCCGCGGCCGCGAAGATGTCGTGGTTGTTCGGCCGGCGAGGGGCGTCGATGGTATTCGCGACGAAGCGCGCGTGGGAATAGACGATCTCCGACCATTGCGGGAATTCCCGTCGAAACGCCGGGGCGTCCCCCACGAGGACCTCGGTCCAGAGGAGGCTGACGAGGCGGATCGCCGGCTCCATCGCGACTTTCCAGTTGACGCTGTTGTCGGTCGGATTCTGCGCCGCCCAACTCCTGAGCTGGCGGATGATGGCCTCGACGTATCGCGAATTCCCCGTCAACCGGTACGCCTCGCCAAGGATCGGCATCTCCTGGAGCGTGCTCAGCTCCCAGATGTAATTCCAGTCGCTGTTCTTCGGAGGATACGTGGTCCAGGTCATGTCCCGTCCCAGCAGCATCGTATCGCCGTCGAACACGGGAAACCGATCGGCCGCATACAGGTCGGCGAGCGAGACGACCGACCGTGCCACCTGCGGACACGACGCCTCGAGCTGGTGCGCCACAGTGGCTTCCTCGGCCGTTGACGGGAAGGCCCGATCCAGGCGTCCCCCGTCCAGTCGGAGGGAGGCGTAGTGCGCCCAGAATCCGGGCTGGTCGCGGAGGAGCTGACGTTCCGGCGTGCTCGCGAAGGCACTGCTGCCCTCGACGTCGCGGATGACGTCCCGGGCGGTCGCCCGCCTCGGAAAGACCAGCAGATAGACGTGGGTGAGGTACGGAATCACGGTTTCCTGGACGTGCGTGGGCACATTGAAGGCGTCCAACAGAACGCCGCCAACGATCATGGCCACGAACAGCACCGCCACCACTCGGATCCGTTTGCCCACGAATTGCCCTCCGCGTGCGCTCGTCGATTTCAGGAGTCGTATCGATCTGGGGATCGTCCGGCAGCCATCAATACTGCGTAAGGGGCCGGCCGGCAAGGCAAAGGGGTGTAGCGGGAATGCCACACGCGGCTGCGGCCCCCGTGAACGGTCCGTCGCGCCGGTTCCGAAACGTGAAATGTCGGATGGGAATCGGTGCAGCCGGAAGCGATGACGAGCGGCCTCCCGTCCGGCTGGAAGGAGGCCGTCTGTCGCGCGCGGTCATCGCAAACGGATCACCGCCTACTGCACACCGCCTACCGCCTGGATCGGGTAGGCCGTTGGCGGCTCGCCGTCAGCAGTATTCTTCGAAGGCCGCCGTGAGATCGTGGGCGATCTCGTCTGCCGGCCGCCCTTCGATCTGCCACCGCTCCAGCATGAAGACCAGCTTGCCGTCCTTGAGCAGGCCGATCTGTGGCGACGAAGGGGGATAGCCGGTGAAGTAGCTCCGCGCCCGCGCCGTGGCGGGCGCGTCCTGGCCGGCGAACACCGTCGTCAGGTGGTCGGGCGTCACGGCGTGGCGGATGGCGAGTGCGGCGGCCGGACGCGCATTGCGGGCCGAGCATCCGCACACCGAGTTCACCACGACGAGCGTGGTGCCGGACGTGTCCTTCAGCGCGGCGTCGACCTCGTCGGGGGTGCGCAGCTCGGTGAATCCGATCTCGGTCAGCTCGGCGCGCATCGGGGCGACGAGCGGCTCGGGATACATGGTCGGGGCGTTGGGCAGCTGCATGCTCATCGTGGACTCCTTCAGTACTCGTCGCGCACCAGCGCGAGAATGGCCTGCTGCGGCACTACCAGATATCGTTCACCCTCGAAGGTGATCTCGACCGCAGCCTTGCGGAAGAAGAGGGCGTAGTCGCCCTCACGCGCCTGCATGGGCAGGAACCGCGTCTCGCGGGCCGGGGCCCGCCACGGCTCGTCCGCACCCGCGTCCGGGCTCGGCAGCGGGAGGCCGGGGCCCGTGGCCACGATCCGTCCCCCCTGCACCGCCTGGTTGTCCACCGCCGTGGGCGGCAGGTAGAGGCCGACGTTCGTGCGCTCCTCGCCGTTCTCGACCTTCACCAGGACTCGATCGCCGACGACGAGCAGCTCCTTGTTCTTCCGGTTCATGGGGCAAATATAATGTCCGCCGGTCGCCCCGCCCGGGAAGTCACGCCAGCGCCGCTTCCAGCCGCGCGAGCGCCTCGGGCAGGTTCCGACGGCCGAACCCGAGCCGGACTTCACGGCTCCGGTCGTCGAACACGGTGCCGGGCAGCAGGAGCACGCCGGCCCGCTCACGGACGTCGTCGCAGAATGCATCCGGCTCGCCGTCGATCAGCGTCGGGAAGGTGACCGGGCCGGCCCCGGGTGGAACCCACCGCAGCCGGTCGGCATGGCGCTCGAAGAAGCCGCGGAGCCGCTCGAGGTTGTCGCGCACCAGCCGCCGGTTCCGCTCGAGAATTGTCTCGCCGGCAGCGAGCGCGGCGGTGGCCAGCAGCTCGCTGGGACCGCTGCTGCAGATCGTCGTGTAGTCCTTCACCGCGGCCGCTCCCGCGTGCACGCCGGCGTCGCGCGTGGCCAGCCACCCGATCCGCAGCCCGGCGAGCCCGTAGGCCTTCGACATGACCCCGAGCGATACCCCACGCTCGTAGGCGTCGCACACCGCCGGCAGCCGGTCGGCGGGCACGTACTCGAGGCCGCGGTAGACCTCGTCGGACAGCAGCACGAGTCCGTGCCGGCGGGCGAAGGCGACGATGGCGGCGAACGTCCCGGCGTCGAAGTGGTAGCCGGTGGGATTGTGCGGGGAGTTGACGACGAGGAGGCGTGTTTCACGCCGGACGAGCCGCGGCAGGTCGTCGGGGTCGGGGGCCCAGCTCGTCGGGTCGGCGCGCCACGGTGAGACCGACGCGCCCGCGGCGCGCGGCAGCTCGAAGAGCGACTGGTAGCAGGGCCACTGCACGATGGCGTGGTCCCCGGGCCGCAGCACTGCGTTGGTCAGCGTGAAGATCCCCTCCTGGGCGCCGGCGTGCACGAGCACCGCGCCGGCATCCAGGCCGTCGTACAGGCGGGCGATCGCCGCGCGGAGGGACGGGGCGCCGGGGCTCTCGGTGTACCCCAGCGCCAGGCCGCCGAGCTGCCGGGAGGTGTCGGGATCGAGCGCCAGCAGCTCCCCCACGGTCATCGTCTCGCAGTCGGAGCCGCCGAGCATGTAGGGCACGGAGAACTCGTGCGCCGCGAAGTACCGCTCGAGGCGGAAGGGCGCCGGTCGCACGGTGGCCGGATGCCGCTCAGGCGCCGGGCGGCTGGCTGCGCGCCCGGACGTGCTTCTCGTGGAGCTCGGCGGCCACGATGGTGCGCCGCACGAGGGTCACGATCAACGCCAGCACCGCCGCCCACACACAGACTGTCAGCTCCCGCGTCCAGAGCGTGTTCAGCGCCATGCCCGGCCAGTCGCCGAACGCGGCGCGCGCCGTGCCCGTCGGCTCGCGCCCCACAGCGATCAGCAGGAGGCTCGTGGCCATCTCGCCGATCACGACACCGGCCCCGAACGCCGGCGCGCGCCAGAGCCATTTCTTGAGCGGGTAGTTGGCCAGGTGCCCGGTGGTCATCGCGCAGAGGAAGACGATGCCGAGGACGAACGTGCCGACCACGTACACCCAGCTCGTGGGCCAGCCGTGGGTGAGGACGATCGATCGATAGAGGCGCATCACGATGCCCGTGACGACGGCCATCTCGATCAGGTTGAACGACAACCGTCGGAATGCCTTCGCCTCTTCGAGCCGAAGTTCGCTCGCGTGCCGGGGAAAGAAAGATGGCATGGCGCCTGGGCGGGTCCCGTGGGTTAGACAGTCGCTGGGGCAGGATGGATCGCCGGCGGCGGCGTCCCAAGCCGTGAACTTACGGTGCGCGCAATGTCGGCGTCGAACGGAAAGACGAGGGGCATGGACGCCTCGCGGGGGACGGTCCGTGCCTCACCGAATGACGTGGAACAGGCGTCCCCAGCGAATGTCGGTGATGAAGGACAGCGGACGATCGCTGACCGCGCCGTCGCAGTCGTTGAGCCCGCCGCCGGGGTCGGGCTTGTAGGAGTAGTACACGAACATCGGCCGGCCGCGCAGGTTGGCGCGCGGCACGACGCCCCAGTAACGACTGTCCTTGGAGCAGTACCGGTTGTCTCCCATCATGAAGTAGTCGCCGGCCGGGATCAGCAGTGGTCCCCAGTCGTCGTGCGTGGGCACTGCCGGCGCCGACCCGAAGCGGGTGTTGTGCAGCGCGATCCGGCTCTGCCAGTCGAAGAGGGGCGAGGTGTCGTCGGGGCGCGACTGCGCGGGGTCCCCGGTGTACCCCTGGGCGCCGTGCACGGGCGGCTGGGCGACGCCGTCGATGTAGACCATGCCGTGGCGCATGTAGATCGTGTCGCCCGGCATCCCGATGAGCCGCTTCACGAGGGTCGGCGTGGGGTCACTGCCCTGCGCTGCCTCGTCGGCCTGGTATGGCGAGATGAACACCACGACGTCGCCGCGGTGGGGATCGGAGTACCCGGGCAGATGGATGTGGGTGAACGGGATCGCGGGGCCGTAGATGGCCTTGTTCACGAACAGCCAGTCCCCCACGAGCAGGGTCGGGATCATGCTCCCCGACGGAATCTTGTACGCCTCGACGAAGAACGTGCGGATGAACAGGAAGATGATGAGCGCGCCGACCAGCGACTTCAGGTTCTCCCAGAACCAGCCGCGGCGGGCCGTCTTGCCTCCGCCCCTGCCGCGGCGGGCATCGGCGACGACGTTCGCGGTGTTCGACGGCTTGGAGGAGTTGCCGGACTTCTTCGACTTGGCCACGGGTGGCGGGTTGGAGACGGTGGATCTCGCCCGGCGAACGGCCGGGGGTCGAGCGGTCGCCGCGCGCGGTCCTTGCAGACCGTCGAGGTGGACGGACGACCCTCGACCAATCTATCCGTCCGTACGAGGGACGGCACTGCACGGTTCCGGATGGCCCGGGGAGCGGACACAACAAAGGGCGCGCTTGCGGCGCGCCCTCGCTGTCCGGATGCGGTGCGACCTACTTGAGGTGCTTGCCGACCAGTTTGGTCATCTCGAACATCGAGACCTTGCTCTTCCCGCCGAACACCGCCTTGAGGTTGGCATCGGCGTTGATCATGCGGCGCTCCTTGGCATCCTGGAGGCCGTGCTTCTTGATGTATACCCACAGCTTCTTGGTGACTTCGGTCCGCGGAATGGCGGTGGAGCCGACGACCGTGGCGAGGGTCGCGTCGGGCTGCACCGGGCGCATGAACGCGGCGTTCGGTTTCCGCTTCGACTTCTTCTTCGGAGCCGCCTTCTTGGCGGGCTTCCGGGCGGCCTTCTTCGTGGCCTTCTTCGCCGTCTTCTTCGCGGCCTTCTTGCCGCCCTTCTTCTTCGCGGCCTTCCTACCCTTTTTCGCGGCCATGTGCTCTCTCCTGGAATTGTGAAACGGAAGGTCTTCTCAGAGGGAACCGCTGTCCGTCGCGCGGAAAGGTAAAACACTCCAACCGGGACGCAATAGGAATTTTGGCGCGTTTTCCCTCTGGGAGAGGCAGGTTTCTCGACCCGGAATGCGGCGCGCGCCGAGGGTCAGGCCGGGGGCGTGCTCCGCCGTCGACGGGCACCCGACGGTGATCAGTGCTCGATCTTCTCCGTGACCAGGGGGTGCGCCCCGGCGAGCCGGATCACCCGCACGCGCTGCGCCGGGATCAACGCGCCGAGCAGCGCCCCGTCCGGGCCCACCGCGACGTGGATGGCGGCCCCCAGGGCGACGACGGCGGAATCGCGTCCCACCCGGGTGACTGTCGCGGGGATCGTGCGGCCGCCGGAGACGAGGAACACGGGCACGGTGTCCACCGGGTGGCCCATGGCCCACGCCCGCCGCACGATCTGCTCGATCATCGCGAACGACGGGTTGATGTACGGGATCGCGCCCGGATTCGTGGCCAGGTGCTCCACGCGGGAGACATTCCCGGCGATCGTCGCCGTGACGGAGTCGCCCGTGAAGACCAGCTCCGCCGTCTGGAATGGGGTGGTGTCGCGCTGCGCCAGGCGGTAGAAGGCGTTGTGCATGCGCGTGACGCGCCCGTCCGGCGTCAGGGTCAGCCCGTACTGCCAGTGGGCGCTCGCCGTCTTGTCGATCAGGCTCACGTCGAGCCGCACCGGCGTGCGCTGCACCACTTCGCTGGACAGGGTGTCGCGGCCCAGCAGCATGCGGAAGGTGTATGGCTCGGCGCCCTGCGCGCCGGCCGTCGAGGCGAGCGCCAGCGCGAGGCCGGTGATGGCGGTGAGTCGGATGCGGTTCACGGCTGTTCGGCCCTCCAGGCGAAGTACGAGTAGACCACCGATGCCAGGGACGCCCCGATGATCGAGATCATGAGGACCATGAAGCCCGTTCTCGCGGGGAGGAACGCGCTCAGGACCGTCAGGACGCCGGCGATCGACAGCAGGTAGCCGCCCACCCGGTGCGTCTTCGTCCAGACGGTGTCGCTGGACAGGGTCCAGGGCGTGCGGATGCCGAACCACCAGTTGGATCGGGCCCGCGGCAGGACGTTGCCGAGGATGAGGATCAGGACGCCCACGCCCAGCGGCGCCATCCGGGTGACGGCGGGCATCGGCCACCCCAGCACGTGCCCGATCACGGCGACGTGGATCACGGCGAGCAGCGTGACCACGGCGTCCACCATCAGGTCGTACGTGCCCTGGAACTTGGCGTAGTTGGCGCGGCGGGGATCGATGTACGGCAGACCGCGCAGGAATCCCCAGAGGAGGAGCGCCATGCCCGGCATGAGGAACGCCCCGACGGCACGGCTGCTGTACCCGTTGGGCTGGCCGTTCAGCCCCCAGTGCGTGGGCATGGGACTGGGCAGCCGGCCGTACACCAGCACGGACAGCAGAAAGGCGCCCGCGATCGGGATCACGGGAAACCACTTACGCATGCTTCCTCCCTGGACGGATCCACTCGAGCAGTTGTTCCACGACGTCGTTGAAGACGGTGGTGTTGAGTTCGTAGACGATCTGCTGGCCGTGGCGCTCGGACAGGATCAGTCCGGCGTCGCGGAGCACGCCGAGGTGGCGCGAGATCGTGGGCCACGCGGTCTCGAATTGCTCGGCGATCTCCCCGGACGTACGGGGGCCCTTTCGCAGGAGTTTGAGAATCTCCCGGCGGGTGGGATCGGCGAGCGCTTTGAAGGCGGAGTCCATGACGGGATCGGGGAAAGCGGTGGGGGGATGTTCCGGCGTGCTACCGATGCTCCCGCTCGATGAACGAGGCGATGGCCGGCACGAGCTTGCCGTCGAGCGGCAGCGAGGGATCGGTGTAGGCGGCGGTCTGGGCGGCCAGCCCCGCCGGCGCGTCCTTCAGCACGTGCGTCATGCCGTCCAGCACCAGGAGCGAGGCGTGCGGATCGGCGCCCGCGAGCCGGTGGGCGTCGTCGAGGCTCACCTGGACGTCGTGGGTTCCCTGCACGACCAGCACCGGCATCCGGAGCTTGGCGATCTCGACCGCTGGATCGTAGCGGAACCACGAGATGAGATAGGGTTGCACACTGGGCCGGTACAGGGTGAGCAGCGACGGCGGGACGCTGTCGGTCGTCTTCCCCTTCTCGAGGCCGGCGAGGATGCGGTCCGATACGGCGGTCAGGTGCGGCGGCAGTTTGCCCTTGAGCTGCGTGCGCAGGATGTCCGCCGCCGGAAAGCCCGCCCCCTCGAGAGACACGAAGCCGTCGGCATGCGCCTTCGGCGCGGCGATCATGCCGATCAGCGATCCCTCGCTGTGGCCAATGACCGTGACGGTGCGGAAGCGCGGGTCCGCGCGGAGCGTGTCCAGCCACCGCACGGCGTCGTCGACGTAGTTCTCGAATCGCAGGTCCACCTCGCGCTGCCCCGCGGTACGGCTGGCCCCGATGCCGCGCTTGTCGTAGCGCAGCGTGGCGATGCCGCGCCCGGCCAGTCCGGTGGCCAGCTCGCGGTAGGCATCCGTGCGGATGCCGGCCGGACTGTTGCCGTTGCGGTCGGTGGGGCCGGATCCGGCAATGATCAACGCCACGGGGAACGGGCCCGCCCCGGAGTCCGGGAGCATCAGCGTACCCTCGATCACGCCGCTGGGCGTGTGGAGATTCATGGGCACTTCCCGCGGTGCGGGCGTCGGTGAACCTGCCTGTGCGAGCGTCATGGCAGTTGCGGCCATCCAGAAGGTCGATATCGGGTGCATGTGGGGAGGTCCTCGTGTTCGCGTCAGTGGAGGTCCGTCGGGAGGGCAGAGGCGAATCCCGGTGGACACCCGCAGAAGATAAGATAATTAGCTAATTACGCAAGTATCGGCGTTGATGAGCGGCGGCGGCGTTGGGGCGGACAACTCGGGTGTCGGGAGATGAGGGCTCGTCCGTGTCAGCGGCAGGGGGGATCGTCGCTCGCTGCCGGATGCCCCTGCACGGCAATCGAGGCACTGTCCCGAACGGTCGAATCGACGAGTGAAATCGCCCGCAGTGTGAGGTAGCCGCTCTGCGGAAGGCATCGGTACCGCAGGGTGCCGGTCGTGGAGTCGAAGCCGACCGAGGCGGTGTCGCCGGTCAGTGCCCACCGGACCGCCCGCGACACGTCCGGATCGGCGTCCACATACGGATTGAAGGTCACGGAATCCACGTGCGGCGGCCGGTCGAGCAGAATGTGCTGCGGCAGGAGATAGATCGACCGCACCGGGGGTGCGTCGACGGCAACCTGTAACGTCACGGGCACGGTCACGGGCTTGATGGCGTCCCCGATCGGACAGAAGCCGAAGCTCGGGACGACGATGTCGTGAATCGTCGTCGTGTCGTAGCCGAATTTCCACGCCGTCAGATCGTAGGTGTGCCCGTCTCCCTCGGAGGCGGCGTCGACGGTGAGACTGTCGAACGCGTCCATGACATCCACCGCGCGGCCGTCGGTCGAGAGCATGATCGTGGTGTGGAATGCCTGCGGCCGGCCGCGTTGATCGCGGATCTGGAGTGTGAGGGCGTAGTACCCGACGCCGGCGCACACGGTCCTCCCCGGCGCATCGCACGCGGATACGAGGGACCACCCGACTGCGGCCAGGGCGCCGATGGTACGGAGGGCGGAGCGGACGTACATGCCACACATTGTAACACACTCAAACCGCGACATGAGTAGGGAGATCGCCGACGGCCTCGGTTCCTGAGGGAACCGAGGCCGTCGACGAATCGCGCCATACTTCTGCACACATCGAACGAGCATGGGCCCGGGCGCTCGAACGGGTCTACTTCTCTGACACTCGTGCTACGGCCTAGTTCGCGAGCGTGACGTTCGCATTGACCTGCGACGCTAGCGCGCTGCCGCCATGGCCGTAGCCGATGGCGATGAGGTGCTCGGCGCCCGCCGTCCCGAGGCTGGGCGGGGGATCCCAGGTCGGACCGGACCAATCCCAGGTGTTCATGCCGCCTGCGGTCTGCGTGGCAACCGCGGCGTTCTGACAACCGATCAGGTCGTACGCACCGGCCGAGCCCTGCAGGTCCTGGGAGAACCAGCACACCTTCTGGAACGGCACGCCCAGCGCCGCCGAGGCTCCTGTGACCTCGGCGGTGAGCACCACCGACCGTGGGCCGCTGCCGGTGCCGTTGGAGAGGATCACGTCGCCGTTATTCTCGGCGAACGTGGCGAACATCGATGGTGCCCAGACTTCGGCACCGGTCGTGTCCGTCACCGCCGGCACGAGCGTCGTGGGCGCGCCGTACTCCCGCAGGCCGTCGATGCCCTGAAGCGAAACCAGGGTCGGATGCCCGCTGGCCAGCGTGGCGCCCTGCGGTGCATTGGCCGAGTTCGTGACCGCCAGCGAGCTGATGAAGCTGCTGTCGATCGACGTCGTGACCGTGGCGGCCGTGACCCGTGTGCCGCTGAACGCCGCGTGCGACGGGCTGATGGTGGTCGGGTAGTGCAGGTTGTACGACGGATAGGTGATCCAGGCGTACGCGCCGACCAGATCGACGTTGTCCGTCACCGATCCCGTGTACATCACGCCGCTGCCGCCGATGCCGTTCGGAATCGTGCCGGCCACGCCCGCAGCCGGTGGCGTATTGTCGAAGAGCACGGTAGCGGTGGGGACCGTCGCCGAGTTGCCGGCGAGGTCGGTGACCGTCGAGGAAAGCGTGAAATACCCGTTGGTGAAGTTGCCGTTGTCGACGACCATGCCCTGGGTGAGGGTGGTCGGCCCGCAAGCGCCGTTGGTGAAGACACCCGCCACACACAGGCCCGGCTGATCGGAGACGTAGTTCCGGGTGATCGTCCCCTGGATGTTCGGAGGATTGCTGAAGCCGGACACCGAATCCCGCAGGACCCACACCCAGTTGCCGATCGTCGCGGCGCTTACCGAACTGGTATCGCCGTTCTGCGCACTGGTGGCGGCCAGCACCGCATCGACCGGCGGGGTGTGGTCGGCGCCGAACACGGCCACCTCGTTGCCCGCGCTGTTCGTGTAGCTCAGGTCCTGGCAGACGACGTTGCCCAGCAGGTCCGCCGACACCGCGCGCGCCCGGTACGTCGTCGTGTCACCCGGCGCGCTCTGCTGCGCGATGTCCGCCCCCGTCGTCACGGCCAGCGCATTCGCCGGCGGCGTGCACGCGGTCCGCCCCGACGCCGACCCCACCGCACCGTCGGTGCCCAGGCCCTTCCAGGTCGCGTCGTTCGGCATCACGTAGAACGTCGTGGTCACGCCGCCCACACCGAGGCCGGTCCCCGCCACCGCGTTGCTGTCGATGACGTTCGCCAGACCATGCGTGAACCCGTACGCGGCGTTCACCCACGGAATCAGCAGGCTGTGCGCCGGCGTGGTGTCGCTGCCGAGCTGGAAGACCGAGGCAGCCGTCGGGGCCGCGTTGTCCACTCGAATCTTGGCCGTCAAGACCGCCGCGCCGCCGTTGAACGGCGTTCCATCGGAGTACTGCGCCGTCACCAGCGCCACGTACGACGAATCCGTCAGCGTGTCCTTCCCTACGGCAAACACCGCCGAATCCGGGAAGGTCGTCAGCGTTTCAGGCGCCGCGGTGAAGGGCAACGGTGGGTTCACGACCGCATTGGACAGCCCGCGGCCCGAGTACAGTACCGGCATCACGTTCACGGTGATGTTCCCGGCCGTCCACTGCCGGCCCGTGTTGTCTGCGGCCACGGTGTCGCCGTGCACCGTCGCGATCAAGAAGTCGGGGTTGTTCACCGTGTAGCTGATCGTGCTCGACACCGGTGCCTGCTGCTGAAGCGTATCGGCGGACACTGCTTTCGCCTTGATCGAGTACGACCCATTCGGGAGCGCCACCGCCCCGGTCGTCGAATCGTACGCCGCCGTGTTGAAGCTCATCGTCACCGGCGCCGACACCGCACTGGGGCCCCCGGCCGGCACTTGGTTCGACGAGGTGAACGTGTACGTCGCCACCGTCGTATCGGTGTTCGTGGCGTTGCGGTGCACGATCAGGTACAACTCCGATAGCGCGTGCGTCCCCTGACTTACGTCCAGGGTCACGTCCAACTGCCCTGCCACGTTGGACAGATCTGCCGGCAGACCGTCTTGTGTGATCGACGTGATGGACAGGTTCCCGAACACCACACCACTCACGATCACTGTCGCCGTTCCGGTCACCGTCGGATCGGCCGTCGAGGTGGCCACGATGACCGTCGTCCCCGACGTGACGGCGGTCACGAGACCCTTGTCATTCACCGTCACGACGTTCGAGTCCCTGGAACTCCACGTCACCGTCCGGGCGAGGCCGGCATCCGCGTCCACCGACGCCACCAACCTCAGCGTATCGCCTACGGATAGACTCGCCGTCGACGGCGACACGGTCACGCTGTGCACTACGCCCGGCTCCATGGTGGCTGGGCCGAAGCTGATCACCTTGTCCTGCCCGCACGCCGTCAGTCCAGCCACGACCAGCAGTCCTGCAAAGCACAAACGAGATAGGGTCGACATCGCACCTCCGAGTTTGCGCGTCTGCGCGTGAGTACCACTGGGTGCAGGCCGCCATATGCGGATTCCGTGAATTTTGCGGCGGGTTGAGGCGGTTCGCTCCCGTCCCCAAGTCGCGGTCCGCTGCAATCGATAGGCATCTCCCCTGGATTCGTGGCCAATGGCGGCCGTCTCTACAACACTTTCGCCCGGCCCATTAGCCGTCAAGTAACGTTCTTCACGAAGTTGGTATGGTCGTCCGCACCAGATGTCTCACGCGCGGGGGGGCGGGTCGAAATGCCTGAGGATCGCGACTACACATCGGTGCTGTGGACGTCAACGACCGCTGGCGCGGGTTAACCGTTTCATGAACCCAGCGCCACGCCAACGGTCTGCGGAGGCCCGACGCGGCCGTCGCTGCGACGGGAGGATTGCTGCGCCCCTTAGGCATGGCGATCCGACGGTCACACGTATCTGACTGACGCTGCCGTGCTCTGCGCCGCTGACCGGTAAGTGGGGCTCGCCGGGAGAGCGACTCGCAAGGCGCGTGATAGCCTAGTGCGCTCGTAAGAGGGCGTTTACCGCTTCGTTCCTCAACGGGGACCGAACTGGTGGCCGCGGCGACCGGCCCGAGCTTCGGATCCGATGATCCGATCGCAGACCACAGCGCCACGTCGGCTCGCACGGAGCCCGCCTTTCGTGTGCGGCACCGAATGGCCTGCCAACCTGCCCCACCAGACCACGCAACTCCGGTTCGGGTAACTCGAGAGCCAGGTCTGTGCGGCCCACGAATTGCCGTCCTTCCACAGTAGGTCGGCGTGAAGGCCGGCCGGGGCGACGACGCCAGGGCGGACAGCCGAGTCTGGCGACACTGGGTTCCCTTTTCGTGCTCGGCTAGCGTAGAACCGCAGCGAGTGCTCCAACCGTAGCGACACGTATCGTTGCACGTATTCCGCCCAACTGGAGTCACCCGGAGCTGAACTCTCGTCGCATACGGCTCTTTCGGGATCTGGCCCCTTGTGCCGAACGCTCGTAACCGCAAATGCGCTTTCTGGAATCAGGCCGCCGGCCATGAGACAGTCCCCGGAATGCCCCGAGACGCTGCTGCGGGCAAGCCAACCGCTCTTCCCGGACCACAGCACGGACACGGACGTGGTAGGTGCATTTCCGCGCGGTGGAAGGCTCTCGATGGGCGTGCCATATGAGCCAGTTGCCTCTAGTGCCAGGCCCTCACGCGTCGAGAGCCAGCCCAGGTCCTCCTGCATGCGTTGCTCGGGCGTCATCCGCGGTCTGGAAGAGCACGCAGGGAACATCATTAGCAGCATCGCGGCGAGTGCCGTCAGCAGATCGCGCGTCACGCGCCGTGTGCCAACAGGAATGGCAGAACCCGGTCTCCGATGAAGCCCGCCACGTAATTGGTGGCCAGGATGCCGAGAAGGCCGAGGCCGAACGCAACTCCCCAGCGGATCCAGATCGACCTGCGTCGCCACAGTGCAGCGCCCACATACGCAGCGCCAATCGGGAGCGCGACCCCCAGTGCCGCCATCAAGACCAATGCCGCCCATCGCCACGGGCTGATCATGACGAACCGGCTGATGTGCCCCATCAGGTAGATGGCGGCGAACGATGCGATCCAGACGGCCCCGAACGTGATCGGTAGCACTGTTTCGGCGTGCTTGTGGGTAAGGACCGCTCCGGCCGCGCAGAAGACTACGATGGCTGGGAGCAGTACCTGCCAACCCTGCGAGTGCACAACGATCCAAGTGCCCATGCGGGGGTCCCCCGAAACAGAGGTGGGCATGGCAGACGGCCACACATTACTATCAACTCATAGTCCGCGAGCGTGGGACATGCAACCGGGATCTTTCCTGTAGCGACGGATCGCCCACAAGCCCCCGCCGCCAGTCGCCCACCCCCCGATCAGTCCCCTTCCAGCCCCTGCAGCAGTTCCATCATCCGCACGTCCCACGGATCGGGCGTCGGATCGTCATCGGCCACGTCGGGATGTTCCTGCGGCGTCTCGAGGATGCAGGGCACGCCGGCGCTCCGCGGATCGTGCAGCAGCCACCGGAAGGGCTCGACACCGATCGCGCCCTCGCCGATCAGCGCGTGCCGGTCGCGGTTCGATCCGAGCGCGCCCTCGCTGTCGTTGAGGTGGAAGAAGCCCGGGCGATCGCCGGTCGCCCGCTCGAAGTCGTCCAGGACGCGCGCCTGGGCCGCGGCGCTTTCGTGAATCGGAAAGCCGGACGCGAACAGGTGGCAGGTGTCCAGCCCGTAGCCCGCGCGGGGACGCAGGGCGGCCGGCACGCGGTCGAGGATCCCGGACACCTCTTCGGGAGTGCGCCCCATCGTGCGGCCGGCGCCGGCGGTGTTCTCCACGAGGAGGCGCGTGGTGCCCTCGACGCGTTCGAGGGCGTGCGTGATCGCCGCCGCGATCCGGTCCAGCGCGGCGGCGCGGTCGTCGTCGGTGGCGGCGCCGGGATGGAAGCAGACGGCGCCGATGCCGAGCGCCGTCGAGCGTTCGAGCTCCTTCGCCAGGCCGTCGCGGGCCCGCGTCCACTTCGCCGCGTCGGGTGTGGCCGTGTTCAGCACGTAGGCGGCGTGCGCGACGACGTGCGCAGGCGCGATGCCCGCCTCGGCGAGCGCGGCCCGGAAGCGCTCGACGCGCTCGGCACGGATCGAGACCTTGTCGCCGTAGTACTTCGGGATCGCCGTGAAGACCTGGAGGGCGGACATCCTGGCGCCGGCGGCGCGGCGCACGGCCATGTGGATGCCGCCGTTGGCGATCGTGTGGGCGCCGAGGAACCGCCGGGCGGCGGGCTCGACGGTCATGGGTTGTCGGCCGGCGGCTTGCTCAGGTCGATCATCCGGGAGCCCGCCACGTACTCGACCGTCTGCGGATCGCGGAGCCGGCCCAGCCGCTTCACCACGTCGGCGATGCGCCGCGCCTGCTCGTGGATCACCCGCACGTGCTCGCTCCGCTCGTCCGTTCCCGGATCGTCCATCATCAGCAGCTCGGCGTGCCCGAGCAGTGCCGAGAGCGGATTGTTGATCTCGTGCTGGAGGGCAATGCTCGTCTCGCCGATCCCGGCGAGCCAGCGCGCCTTGGCCAGCGCCTCCTCGGCGGCGCGGCGCTGCGCCTCCTGCGTCATCCGGCGCTGGGCGATCACCAGCCGGGCACTGAGGTTGTTCGGCGTCGTCGGCTTGCTCAGGTAGTCGTCGGCGCCCGCCTCGAGCACGTGGCCGAGATCGTCCTGCGTGTTGCGCCCGGTGAGCACGAGAATGAAGGTCTCGTGGTTGGCATCGGCGGTGCGGATCCGGCGGCACAACTCGAGCCCGTCGACGTCGGGCATCTCGATGTCGATCACGGCGAGCGGGAACCGTTCCTGCTCGTACTGCCGCCAGGCGTCGGCCCCGTTCGTGGCGATCACCGGCGTGTAGCCGAGATTCACGGCCACGGCGTTGACCAGGGTCCGGATGACGGCATCATCGTCTGCGATGAGGACTTTCACGGTACAGAGGGCTTCGGGGGATTCGCGGGGTCCGCGCCCGGTCCGCCTCCGGCGCCGGTCGTGGCCCGCCGAGAGGAAAATGTGGTGGATCGACGCGCCATGCGCGAGCCCGCGGTCCGTTGGTGCCGAAGGGCACGGGGCGTATCTTTCCCGGGGCGCGCCCTACGCGCCTTCCCACGACCCGGAACGACTCGAGATTCGAACCATGCCTGCTACCGACCATACGTCCCCCCTCGCGGCCTTCAACGGCACGCGGCGTGTTCCCCCTCCGGTCAACGAACCCGTGCGCGGGTACGCGCCGGGCAGCCCGGAGCGGGCATCGCTCAAGGCCCGGCTCGCCTCCATGGCGTCCGAGCGCGCCGAGGTTCCCCTGGTCATCGGCGGCACCGAGGTGCGCACCGGCGAGGTGGCTCAGGCCGTCATGCCGCACGACCACCAGCACGTCCTGGCCGACTGGCACCGGGCGTCGCCCGAGCACGTGGAGCAGGCGATCGCCGCCGCCAAGGCCGCGCACGGCGAGTGGGCGGACTGGGCGTGGGAGGACCGCGCGGCGGTCTTCCTGCGCGCTGCCGAGCTGCTGGCCACCACGTGGCGCGACACCGCCAATGCGGCGGCCATGCTCAACCAGTCGAAGACCGCCTTCCAGGCCGAGATCGACTCGGCCTGCGAGCTGATCGACTTCTGGCGCTTCAACCCGTACTACGCGCAGCAGCTCTACGACGAGCAGCCGCTGTCGAATCACGCGATGTGGAACCAGCTCGACTACCGGCCGCTCGAGGGATTCGTGTACGCGGTGACGCCGTTCAACTTCGCGTCGATCGCCGGCAACCTGCCCACGGCGCCGGCCCTGATGGGCAACACGGTGCTGTGGAAGCCGGCCTCGTCGGCGATGCTCACGGCGCACTACATCCTCAAGGTGCTCGAGGCCGCCGGGCTGCCGCCGGGCGTGATCAACCTCGTGGGCGGGGACGCCGCGATGATCAGCGGCATCGCCCTCTCCCACACCGATCTCGCCGGGGTGCACTTCACGGGCAGCACGATGGTGTTCAACAGCATGTGGGAGACCATCGGCGCCGACATGTCGCACTACCGGTCGTACCCGCGCATCGTCGGAGAGACGGGCGGCAAGGATTTCATCATCGCGCACCCATCGGCCGATCCGCAGGCGTTCGCCGTCGCCGCGGCCCGCGGCGGCTTCGAGTACCAGGGGCAGAAGTGCTCGGCGGCCAGCCGCATCTACGTGCCCCGGTCGCTGTGGCCCGACGTCCGCGACCGGCTGGTCGGCATGATGCAGGACATGCGGATGGGCGACGTGCAGGACTTCCGCAACTTCCTGGGCGCCGTGATCGACGAGAAGGCGTTCCGCAAGATCAGCGAGTACATCGCCGATGCGAAGCGCAATGCGAAGATCGTCGCCGGCGGCAAGAGCGACGACTCGGTGGGCTACTTCATCGAGCCGACGCTCGTCGAGACCGAGGATCCCGGCTACCGGCTGATGTGCGAGGAGATCTTCGGCCCCGTGCTCACCGCCTACGTCTACGACGACGCCAAGTGGAGCGAGACCCTGGCGACGATCGACGGCACGTCGCCGTACGCCCTGACCGGCGCCGTGTTCTCCACCGACCGGCGCGGCGTGCGCGAGGCGATGGCCACCCTCCGCAACAGCGCCGGCAACTTCTACGTGAACGACAAGCCCACGGGGGCGGTGGTCGGGCAGCAGCCGTTCGGCGGCGCCCGCGGGTCCGGCACCAACGACAAGGCCGGCTCGAAGCTGAACCTCATGCGCTGGGTCAGCCCGCGCGCCGTCAAGGAGACGTTCTCGCCGCCGCTGGACTACAAGTATCCGTTCATGGGGGCGGAATAGATCGCGGAGCGGGTTCGCGGTGGACGGCAAACGGTGAACAGTAAACGGTGGGCGGTGACCGGTGAACAGTCGACCCTTCACCGTCAGCCGTACCACGCCGCCGGGACGTACGGATGCGAATTCTGACCCAACAGCAGGTCACCGAGCTGCTCCCGATGCGCGACTGCATTCCGCTCATGGCGGACGCGCTCGCGTCGCTGTCGCGCGGCGAGGTGGTCGTGCCCCTACGGCCGATCATGCGCATCCCGAACACGCACGACGTGTTCGGGATGATGCCGGCGTATTCAGCGGCGCTCCCCGTGTTCGGCGTGAAGCTGATCACGGTGTTCCCCGGCAACCACGGCACGGCGCTCGACTCGCACCAGGGCGCGGTGCTGTTGTTCGACGCGAAGACGGGGCGCCTCGCGGCCATGCTCGACGCCTCGTCGATCACCGCGATCCGCACGGCCGCGGTGTCCGCGGTCGCCACCCGCCTGCTGGCCCGGGAAGACGCCTCGACCCTCGCGCTGATCGGGAGCGGCGTGCAGGCCCGGACGCACCTCGAGGCGATCGCGCTCGCGCGCCCGTTGAAGGAAGTGCGCGTCTACAGCCGCACCTGGAAGCATGCGAAGCACTTCGCCGCCTGGGCGGAGCGGGCGCACGGGACCGCCGTGGAAGTCTCCGATTCCGCCGAGCACGCCGTGCACGGGGCCGACATCGTCTGCACGGTCACCTCGTCGCGCGAGCCGGTGCTGCTCGGCGACTGGCTGGAGGCCGGGATGCACATCAATGCGGTGGGCGCCTCGCAGCCCGACGCGCGCGAGCTGGACAGCCGCGCCGTGGCCCGGACGCGGATCTTCGCCGACCGGCGCGAGTCCCTCGTCAACGAATCGGCCGACTATCTGATCCCGATGCGCGAGGGGCTGATCTCCGAGCAGCACGTGGTCGCCGAACTGGGCGAGATCCTCATCGAACGCGCGGCAGGCCGCCGGTCGCGCGACGAGATCACCCTCTTCAAGTCGCTCGGCCTGGCCGTGGAAGACCTCGCGGCCGCCGCGGACGTGCTGGCGAAGGCCGAGCGGGACGACGTGGGGACGGTGGTGGAACTCGGTGGGATGAGATTGGAGTGACGGCAAACGGTTAACGGTTAACGGTTAACGGTTAACCGTTTACAGTGAACTGTTTACAGTTGACGGTTTGCCGCTCACCGTTTCCCTCCCCCCGCCTTCCCCGATCCCGCAATCGCCCGATAGTACTGCTCCACCAGCGCCCGGAACGACGGCGGGACGTCGCCGGAGCGGCCGGCCAGCACCCGCTGATCGTCGTTGCCCAGCGTCCGCCGCAGCGCAAACTCGAACGCCTGCAGCCCCTGGATCACCTGCGCCTGCAACGCGGCCGCGGCGCCGGGATCGGACAGCACGCTCGGACGGCTCATGTTCTGCAGGTTGGCGATGGCGCGGTTCAGCTCCGCGACGTCGATGCCCTGGCGGACCAGCAGGTTCCGTAGGCTGTCGGCGTCGATCAGACGCTGTTGCAGCTCGCGCGAGAACTGCTGCGCCTCGGCGGGGGAGAGCCCGCGGGGATTCCCCTGCCCCGGCTGGCGCGGCGCCGCACCCGCCATGCCCCCGCCACCCCCCGGACGGCCCCCGCTGCCGCCGGCCGCCAGTCCCTGACCCGGCTGCCCCTGGCGAG
>JBJKRG010000147.1:0-19748 GCA_046704805.1 Gemmatimonadaceae bacterium | reverse complement strand
GCTAGCGCCTGCCTCACCGCTCATGTCTTCACGTCGGGATTTCGTTCGCCAGAGTGCCGCCATGGGGCTCGGCGCCGCCTTCGCCTCGCCGGCGCTGTCGCAGCTGCTTCGTTGGGACGGATTCACGCAGGCCGAGGCGTTCGTCCTGCCGGCCGACGCTGCGATCCGCACCGGCGAGCTCACGCTCGGCAACAGCACCATCGCCGGCGTCTGGAGCGTGACCGATGGCCGGCTGCGCGCCTTGCGCGTCGAGGACCGGGTCAACCGCGTCACATTCGCGCCGCCGGGCGCGGTCTTCTCGCTCGGCATGGCGGACGGGACGGCGGTCGCCGCCGATGCGATGCGGGTGGTGGGCGAGCCGCGCGTGGAATCCCTCCCGGCCGAGCCGGGCGCGGCGCGACTCTCCGAGCGGGTGGCGGGCCGGCAGCTGACGGTGCACCTGCGCGATGGGGCCGGTCATCTGGAGGCCACGTGGCGGGCCGTGCTCCGGAACGGATCCCGCTATCTGCGCCAGGAGGTGACCCTCCAGGCCCGCGGCGCCGAGGTGCCGATCACCCGGATCACGCTCGTCGACCTGCACGCACCGGGAGCCACGCTCACCGGCACGGTGAAGGGCAGCCCCGTGGTGTTCGGCGACTGGTACGTGGGATTCGAGCACCCCCTGTCGACGAGTGCCGTCGAGGGCGACCGCGTGACCTGTGCATTGCCGCGCACGCTGCCGGTGCGTCCCGGTGCGCCGATCGTCGTGTCGTCGGTGATCGGTGCCGTGCGGCCGGGACAGCTCCGGCGCGACTTCCTCGCCTACGTGGAGCGCGAACGGGCCCATCCCTACCGCACCTTCCTGCATTACAACTCCTGGTACGATCTCGGCTACTTCTCGAAGTACACCGAGGCGCAGGCGCTGGCGGTCATCGACGCCTTCGGCGAGGCCCTGCACGTCCGGCGCAACGTCGTACTCTCGTCGTATCTGTTCGACGACGGGTGGGACGATCCGCACACGCTGTGGGGGTTCGGCCCGGGGTTCCCGCACGGGTTCACGAACCTGCGCCGCGAGGCGGCCGAGTACGGCGCCGCTCCCGGGGTCTGGCTGTCGCCGTGGGGGGGCTACGGGAAGCCGAAGCAGGAGCGGCTGAAGTATGGGAAGGCCCAGGGCTTCGAAACCAACAAGGGCGGCTTCGCCCTCTCCGGTCCGAAGTACTACAAGCGGTTCCACGACACCTGCGTCGAGTTCATCCGCGAGTACGGCGTGAACCAGTTCAAGATCGACGGCACCGGCAACGCGTCCACGGTGATTCCGGGCAGCCGGTTCGACAGCGACTTCGACGCCGCGATCGCGTTGATCGGCGATCTGCGCCGTATCAAGCCCGATCTGTTCGTGAACCTCACGACGGGCACGTATCCCTCGCCGTTCTGGTTGCGGTATGCGGACTCCACGTGGCGCGGCGGCGACGATCACTCGTTCGCCGGCATTGGCACGTGGCGGCAGCAGTGGATGACCTACCGCGACGCGGCCACGCACCGCTACGTGGTCAAGCGTGGGGCCCTCTATCCGCTCAACTCGCTGATGCTGCACGGGCTGATCTATGCACGCTACGCCGAACATCTGGCGGACGATCCGGGCCACGACTTCAACGACGAGATCCGCGTCTACTTCGGCAACGGGACGCAGCTGCAGGAGATGTACGTCACCCCGGCGTACCTCGACAGCAGCAACTGGGACACCCTCGCCGAGAGCGCCATGTGGTCGCGGCGCAATGCCGGCACGCTCGTGGACACGCACTGGGTGGGCGGCGACCCGGATGCGCTCGAGCCGTACGGATGGGCCGCCTGGGCGCCGGCGCGCGCCACGCTCACGCTGCGCAACCCGAGCGACCGGTGGAAGACCATCGCCCTCGATCCGGCCGTGGCATTCGAGCTGCCCGAGGGAGCGCCGCGGCGCTACCGCATGCGCAGTCCGTGGGGCGCCGACCGCGGCCAGCCGCCCATCGACGTCGAGGCGGGGCGCGAGCATCCCTTCCGCCTCGCCCCGTTCCAGGTGCTGAACCTCGAGGCCACTCCCGTCGGCAGCCGCTGACCGCCGGTTGCGAACGGTCGACGGCCCACGGCCAACGGCTCACCGCCCACTGCCCACTGCCCACTGTTCACTCCCCACTGTTCACCGTTTACTGTTCGCCGTCTTCTCGATTCCATCTTCATCCGTGGCCTCTCCCGCTCCCTTCACCATCCGTCCCGTTGTGTCGGCTGCCGAGTACCGCGCCGCGGTGGAGCTGCAATATGAGACGTGGGGGCGGGGCCTCACCGATCTCACCCCCGCCAGCATTCTGAAGATCGGCCAGAAGATCGGCGGCGTGTCGGCGGGAGCCTTCACGCCGGACGGGACGATGCTGGGCTTCGTCTTCGGTCTCACGGGCATGCGGGACGGGCAGATCGTCCACTGGTCGCACATGCTGGCCGTCCGCGCCGACGCCCAGAACCTCGGCATCGGCCGGCGCATGAAAGAGTACCAGCGGGACGCCGTCGCGCGCCTCGGGGCCCGCACGATCTTCTGGACCTACGATCCGCTCGTTGCGCGAAATGCGCATCTGAACTTCAACGTCTTCGGGGTTCGCGTCGTCGAGTACGCCCGGGACATGTACGGCGATATGGGGAGCGACCTCAACCGCGGGATCGGCACGGACCGTTTCGTCGTCGCCTGGCCCGTGGATGACGGGGAGTTGGCGGCGTGCCGCGCCGGCATCGCGGCGGCGCGCGTCGACCCGGAATTCGCCTCTGCGCCGATCGTGAACCCGGACCCTGCGGCCGACGTGCAGCGAGCGCCGGCCGCTGCCGGCGCCCCGAAGCTCCGCGTGCAGATCCCCGCCGACATCGGTGCCGTGCAGGCGTCCGACCTTCCCGCCGCCGGCCGCTGGCGGGCCAGCACGCGCGCGGCCTTCGAGCTGCTGCTCGCCGCCGGGTATCACGTCGCGGGCTTCACCGCTGACCGCCCGACCGGCCTCGGGTTCTATCTGTTCAGCCTCTGACCGCCCACTGTCCACTGCCGACGGTCCGACCGCCCACCGCGAACCGTTCACCGTCTTCACTCCGCCTTCGTTCCGCCTCCTACCACCCATGTTCTCCATCGACCGCATCGTCATGCGTGAGATTCGCCTCACGCTCAAGGAGCCGTTCCGGATCTCGTCCGGCACGATCACCGAGCGGCGCGTCTGCCTGCTCGAGCTGCGGAGCGCCGACGGCGTTACGGGATGGAGCGAATGCGTGGCGGGGGAGCAGCCGAACTACAGCCCCGAGACGATCGACACCGCGTGGCACGCGATCCGTGAGTGGCTCGCGCCGCGCGTGCTCGGCACCGTGTTCGCGGAGCCCGACGAGGTTTTCGCCGTGCTCGACCGCAACGTGCGCGGACACCGCATGGCGAAGGCGGCCGTCGAGATGGGCTGCTGGGACGTCGCGGCGCGGCAGCAGGGCGTCCCGCTGTCGCGTTTGCTCGGCGGGACCCGCGACCGCGTACCCACCGGGATCTCCATCGGCATCCAGCGGGATCCGGCGGCGCTCGTGGAGCGCGCCGAGCAGGCCGTGGCGCAGGGCTATCGCAAGATCAAGGTGAAGATCGCGCCGGGCGCGGATCTCGCGTTCGTGGGCGCGGTGCGGGAAGCCCTCGGGCCCGACCTCCACCTCATGGCCGACGCCAACTCCGCCTACACCCCTGCCGATGCCGGCCACCTGAAGCGCCTCGACGAATTCCGGTTGATCATGATCGAGCAGCCGCTGGACCGCGAGGATCTCCTCCGGCACGCCCGGCTGCAACGCATGCTCGACACTCCCATCTGCCTCGATGAATCGATCACCAGCGTCGATCGCGCGGCCGACATGATCGCGCTCGACGCCGGCCGCATCATCAACATCAAGCCGGGGCGCGTGGGCGGATTCGCCGTATCGAGGGCGATCCACGATCTGTGTCAGGACCACGGGATTCCCGTCTGGTGCGGGGGCATGTTCGAGAGCGGCGTGGGTCGGGCGCACAACGTGGCTCTGGCATCGCTCCCCAACTTCTCGCTGCCCGGGGACGTCTCGCCGAGCGCGCGCTACTGGCAGCGCGACATCGTGAACCCCGAATGGACGATGGACGACGAGGGCATGGTCCACGTGCCGCTGCATGAGCCGGGAATGGGTGTGGCGGTGGACCTCGCTCGCGTGGATGCGCTCACCGTGCGCCTCACGGAGCTGACCCCGTGAGTGCCGGGCTCTCGCTCCCGCCCGGTGTGGCCCAACGGTTCGGGGACCGCCAGATGGAGGCGCTGCTCCGGCTCCGCCGCGATCTTCACGCACATCCCGAGCTGGCGTTCCACGAACACGAGACGTCGGCGCGGCTCCGCAACGCCCTCTCCACCATTCCCGGCGTCGACGTCCGGCGCGTCGGCGAGACCGGACTCGTCGCCCGCGTCCCCGGGCGCAGCCGCACGGCCCCCGTGGTCGCCGTACGCGGTGACATCGATGCGCTCCCGATCCGCGAGGAGACGGGGCTCCCGTTCGCGTCGGAGAACGAGGGCGTGATGCACGCATGCGGCCACGACGTGCACGCCACGTGGGCGGTGGGGGCCGCACAGCTCCTCGCGGCCGAACCGGCCGACGGCGACGTGCTCGTGGTGCTGCAGCCGGCAGAGGAGGTCGGGAAGGGTGCCCTCGCCATGCTCGAGAGTGGCGCGCTGGACGGCGTGGCCTGCATCTTCGGCGGCCACGTGGACCGTCGCTTCGAAGTCGGCCAGGTGGTGGCCGACCCGGGGCCGCTCGCGGCGTCCGCAGACACGTTCAGCATCGAGTTCCGGGGGCAGGGGGCCCACGCCGCACGGCCGCACGAGGCGGCGGATCCGATCGTCGGTGCCGCGGCGCTCGTGGCGGCCCTGCAGACGATCGTGGCCCGCCGCCTCAATCCAGCCACTCCGGGTGTGGTCACCGTTGGCACCGTCCACGCCGGAACGGCGCCGAACGTCATTCCGGATCGTGCACGGCTCAGCGGGACCGTCCGCGCCGTGGAGGCGGAATCGCGGAGGTTCATGCTCGACGAGGTGCGCCGGCTGGCCGAATCCGTGGCGGCCGCCTACCGCCTGGCCGCGACGGTCGAGGTCGAGAAGGGCCCGCCTCCGCTCGTCAATCCCGCGCGCGGGGCGGCGTGGGCACGTGCGGCGGCCGTGGACGTGTTGGGCGAGCAGGGCATCGTCCCTTTGGGATTCCTCAACCTTGGCGGTGAGGACTTTGCGTGCTACCTCGACCACATGGACGGATGCTTCCTGCGGATCGGAGCGCGAGAGCCCGGCGGCCCGGCCACGGCGGCGCACTCCCCGGCCTTCGCCCCGGCGGAGGAAGCGATCTTCTGCGGCGCCGCCATTCTGGCGCGGTGCGCTCGGCGCGCCTCGGGTGATCTGGCACACGCCTGAGGAACGGATGGCGAGCCATGGGTGACGGTCCCGGTGCGTTCCGGCCCCGCCGGTGCGATATTTCATGGTCCATCGATGCTCAGCAGGGACTCCTGATGCGTGCGCCTATTCTCGCGCGGCGGACTGCGATCCTCGCGGCCGCTGCGCTTGCCGCTTGTGGAAGTGCCACCAGCCCTGACCGCCACGGCCCGGCTGCGTTGATCAACGCGGTGTCCGGCGACGGGCAGACGGCGGTGGTCGCCACCGTGCTCCCCAACCCGCTCGTCGTGATCGTCACGGATGCGCAGAGCCGGCCGGTGCCGGGGGTGAGCGTCACATGGACCGTGATTTCCGGCAACGGCGTCGTCTCTCCCGTCTCCCCGGTGACCGATAGTACCGGGACCGCCCGTGCCTCGTTTACCGTGGGCACGATCGCCGGGCCCAACGAAGTCACGGCATCGGTGTCCGGCGTGACGAGCACGACGAACTTCTCCATCACCGGAACGGCGGGCCCGCTGGCCAAGGTGGTCATGCAGGACCACCGGCTGGCCCTCTGCAAGCCCGGGGATCAGGGGTCGGCGGCCGCAACGCCGACCGACCAGTACGGGAACACCGTGCCGGCCGCCGTGCAGTGGGTCTCGCGGAACCCGGCCGTCGCCACCGTTACCGACTCGGGCCTCGTCCAGCTGGTGAGCGCCACGGGGTCGACGTACGTCGTGGCCACCTCCGGTTCGGCGCAGCCCGACAGCGCCTTCGTGGCCGCCGCTCCGCCGCTCACCCTGGCCGCCGCGCAGGTGGACACGACGCTTCCGGCGACCAGCTTCTGCGTGCAGTCCACCCAGGCGGGGTCCGAGTACCTGCTCACGGCGTTCTTCCGCTCGAGTACGCCCGGTGCCGCGACGAGTCTGTCCGTGGTCGGGGATCGGCTGGGAGTCGTCGGGTCCGGGACCAACGTGATCGCCAGCCGGATGCTGCCGCCCACGGCGGGGCTGGCCCCGCTGCCGACCGTCCACCCCGACTACGCATTCGAGTACGCGCTGCGCGAGCGGGAGCGCCGGGAGATGCCGAAGTACGTGGCGAGTGCCCGGGCCTGGTACGCCAGGATGCAGCAGCAGTGGGCGAGCGGTGCCCGCTTCCAGTCACAGAGCACTGCGGGCGCCACGGGCATCACCACGACGGCGACCGGCACCCAGCAGATCCCGGCCACGACCAAGGTCGGCGATCTCTACCAGCTGAACTCGAACGCCAACAGCTACTGCAGCAACCCGGTCTACACCACGGCCCGCGTCGAGGCGATCTCGAATACGGCGATCGTCGTGGCCGACACGTCGAATCCGGCGGGGGGCTTCACGACCAGCGACTATCAGAGCTTCGCCGCGGCCATGGATACGCTGGTCATGCCGGTGGACACCACGGCCTTCGGCGCCCCCTCCGACATCGATCACAACGGTCACGTCATCATCTTCTTCACCAAGGCGGTGAATGAGCTCACGACGGACCCCGCCCAGGGAATCGTGCTGGGCTTCTACTACTCGCGCGACCTGCTCCCGACGACGGGCTCGAACCCCTGCCCGGGCAGCAACGACGCCGAGCTGTTCTATCTGGTGGTCCCCGATCCGAACCGCACGATCAATGGCGGCAACACCTTCACCGCAAGCAAGCAGAACGTCGCCAACATCGTCGTCGGCACCATCGGCCACGAGTTCCAGCACCTCATCAACGCGTCGCGCCGGATGTACATCGACAACGTGCCGGCCTCGGCGGTCGACGAGGAAACGTGGCTCAACGAGGGGCTGAGTCACATCGCCGAGGAGTTGATCTTCTACCGGGCCTCCGGGCTGTCGCCGCGACAGAACATCGGCACCACCGCGCTCGCGAACCCCGCCGTGTGGAACGCCTTCGGCCTCTACATGTGGGGCAACCAGGGGCGCTATCAGACCTACCTCCCGGTCACGGAGACGCACGGGCCCATCGGCGAGTACACCGGGGACAACGAGCTGCCGACCCGCGCCGCCACCTGGACCTTCCTCCGCTATCTAGCCGATCACATCGCGCCGACCGACGGCAACTTCTTCTACCGGCTCGTCAACGACTCGACGACGGGGTTGGCCAATCTCACCCACGTCCTCGGCGCCGATCCGTTCCCGTACATGCGACGGTGGGCGCTGTCCGTCTATGCGGACGGGACGATCCCCGGCATCGACCCGGCCTACACGCAGTTGAGCTGGAACTGGCCCCAGATCTTCGCGCTCACGAAGGGAACGTACCAGCATCCGGTGAGCCACACGCTGTCCAGCTCGGTGCCGGTCTCACTCACGCTGGCCGCCGACGGGGTCGCCTTCTTCCCCTTCGCCGTATCCAACGGCCAGGAAGGGCTGATCACGGTGACGGGAAGCAGCGGCGGCGCGCTGCCCTCGGGGGTACAACTGACCCTCGTGCGGACGAAGTAGCGCGACGCGGCCCGATTGGCGATTTTTCGCGGGTGAGACTACCGAGGAAGTGACCAGTTGAAGAAGCGCATGCTCATCCCGATGCTGGCCGTCGCGGCGGTGGCCTGTACCGGCGAGATCGCAGGACTCGGCCCGCCCAGCAACCCGGCCAACCAGACGTTCGCCTCGTCGCTCGGCGTCGACCTGTCGAAGATGACCAAGACCAAGGACGGGTTGTACTACCGCGACCTCGTGGTGGGCAACGGTCCGCTGCTGGCCCGTGACACCACGATCACCATCAACTATTCCGGGTGGCTGACGGACGGGACGTTGTTCGATTCGGGAACCGACTCCAAGGTCTACACGGCGAACGTCGTCTCCGGTTTCCGCGAGGGTTTGCTGGGCATGCGCGTCAACGGCATCCGGCAGCTCGTGGTTCCGTCCGCGCTCGGATACGGCGAGCAAGGGAACCCGCCGACGATCCCGCGCCAGGCCACCCTGGTGTTCCGGGTCCAGCTGGTGAGCCTCGACAGCGCCTGACGGCCCCGGGTCCGCCTGGACGAGGCGGACCTCCCGATTCCGGGGTTGACCGGCGCTGTGCGGCCGCGGCATCTTCGCCGCGGCCGTTTTTCGTGTATCCAACTCTCGCCTCCCCAGGAGGGATGCATGTCTCGCAAATGGTCAGCAGCCGCGGCTGCGATCCTCATGCTGCCGGCGCTCGCGTTCGCGCAGCGGGGCGGACGCGGCGGCTTCGGCGGCGGCGCGACGCCGGAGAATTCGGCGGTCTTCGCTCCTTCGGCTCCCACCTTTCCCACCAACGACCCGATCATTCAACGCATTTGGGCCTTGGGAATGGACAGCTCCCAGACCCCGCGGCTCGCCGAGGTCCTGTTCGATTCCCTCGGCCCCCGGCTCATGGGCTCACCGAACATCAAGGCGGCGCAGGACTGGCTCGTGAAGACCTACGCGTCGTTCGGCATCACCGCGAAGGAGGAGCAGTACGGGACGTGGCGCGGCTGGGTCCGCGGGTACTCGCACATCGACCTCATCGAGCCGCGCGTGCGCTCGCTCGAAGGAACCATGCTCGGCTGGAGCCCGGGCACCGGCGGCGTGGCCCGGGACTACAGCACGATCATCCTCCCCCACTTCCGCGACAGCACGGAATTCGTGAAATGGCTGCCGCGGGCGCGGGGCAAGCTGGTGCTCGTGAACGCACCGCCGGTCACCTGCCGGCCGACGGAGGACTGGAACACGTATGCGGCGCCCGAGATCGCCGCCCGGATGGACTCGTTGCGCCAGGCGACGGCAGCGGCGTGGAACGGGCCGCGCGGCCGTGACGTCCAGGGAACGGGGTACAGCCTTGCCCTGGGTGGCGGCGAGCTGGGGCTACGCCTCGAGGACGGAGGTGCAGGCGGCATCATCACCTCGCGCCCCAAGGACGCCTGGGGGACGCGGGAGATCTTCGAGACCTACAACACGAAGACTCCCGCCATCTCGCTCAGCTGTGAGGACTACCAACTGGTCTTTCTCCTGACCCGGCACGACCAGCATCCGAAGCTCCGGCTGAACCTGCAGAGCAAGCTCCTCGGCGAGCAGCCGGTGTTCAACGTCATCGCGACGATCAAGGGCACGACGAATCCCGATGAGTACGTGGTGCTCTCGTCCCACTTCGATTCCTGGGACGGCGGGTCGGGGGCCACCGACAACGGCACCGGCACGCTGACGATGCTCGAAGCCATGCGCATCCTGGAGAAGGTGCTTCCCCACCCCAAGCGCACGATCATCGCCGGCCATTGGAGCGGCGAGGAGGAAGGCGAGGTCGGCTCGAAGGCGTTCACCGAGGACCATCCCGAAGTCGTAAAGGGATTGCAGGCGCTGTTCAACCAGGACAACGGCACGGGGCGCATCGTGCGCATCGGTGCCGGCGGGCTCCTGGACGACTCCGTGCACCTGAACCGGTGGATGAACGTCGTGCCGGTCGAATTCAAGACGCAGACGGGCGGTGGTCCGTACGGGGCCGGGCGTCCGGCTGGCGGAGGGAGCGACCACTTCTCGTTCAGCTGCTACGGTGCTCCGACGTTCGCGCTCGGTGCCCTGAGCTGGGAGTACAGCAACTATACGTGGCACACGGGCCGCGACACGTACGACAAGATCGTCTTCCCGGATCTCGAGGCGAACGCCACGCTCACGGCCATGCTGGCCTATCTGGCCGCGCAGGACCCGACCCAGATCACGCGTCAGCGGGTGGACCTGGTGGCGCTGGCCCGTGAAGACTCCATCGCGGCTGCTCGCGGCGGTGAGGGGCGGGGGCGGGGCTTCGGTCGTCGGTTCGGCCGCGGACGCGGCACCGCCTGGCCGGCCTGCGAGAAGGCGCCACGGCATACGAATCCGAGGCTGAGGTAGCGGCGAGGCAGTGAAGCGGTGAGGCGGTTGCGCTGGCTGGCGGTCAACGGCCAACTGTTGACGGCCTACGATTAGCGGCTGATGGCTGACTGTTCAAGCCCCACGCGCTCCCCGCCTCTCCGCTTCACGACTGCCCATTGCGACGTAGATTGTATCCCGTGTCAGGCGCCATGTGGTCCCCGACCGAGGCGGCGATTGCCCGGGCCAACCTCACGCACTTCATGCGGTTCGTCCGCGACGAGGGAGCGCCGGTCGAGGACTATGCGTCACTCTACGCCTGGTCGGTGGACCGCCGTGAGGACTTCTGGTCGGCCGTGTGGCGCTTCTGCGGCGTGATCGCCGACGAGATTCCCGACCACGGACGCTGGTACACCGTACTGGTCGGGCGCGACCGCATGGCCCCGCCCACGCCGGAGCTCGGCCCCACCTGGTTCCTCGGCGCGCGGCTCAATTTCGCGGAGAACCTCCTGCGCTACCGGGACGACCGCCAGGCGATCGTCGCCTGGGACGAATCGGGGCGCCGCGCCGCGCTGACGTACGCCGAGCTGCACGACGCGGTCGCCCGCGCCGCGGCGGCCCTGCGCGCCGACGGAGTCGCGAGCGGCGATCGCGTGGTCGGCTTTATGCCCAACACCCCCGAAACGGTGATCATGATGCTCGCGGCCGCCAGCATCGGTGCGGTGTGGTCGTCCTGTTCCCCGGACTTCGGCGTGAACGGCGTGCTCGATCGCTTCGGGCAGATCCAGCCCACGGTCCTGCTCGCCGCATCCGGCTATCAGTATGCCGGCAAGCGCATCGACTGCATGCCCCGGGTGCGCGAGATCGCCGGTCGCATTCCGGAGCTTCGCCGCGTGGTCGTCGTGCCCCACGGTGAGGGGGCAATCGATCTAGCGGGCCTCACCGGTGGAATCCGGTGGAGCGACTACGTCCGCGCCGACCGGCCCGCGCCGCCGATCGTGTTCGAGCGGCAGGCCTTCGACCACGCGCTGTACGTCATGTACTCGTCGGGCACGACGGGGCTCCCCAAGTGCATGGTGCACGGCGCCGGCGGCACACTGCTGCAGCATCTCAAGGAGCACGTCCTGCACACCGACATCGGGCGCGACGACCGCGTGTTCTACTTCACCACCTGTGGGTGGATGATGTGGAACTGGCTCGTGAGCGCCCTGACACGCGGGGCGACGGTGGTGCTGTACGACGGCGCACCGATCCTCGAGCGGACGCCGATCCTGTGGGACCTGGCGGCCGCGGAGCGGCTCACCGTGTTCGGCACGAGCGCGAAATTCCTCTCCCTCTCCGAGAAGCGGGGACGGCGCCCGCGAGAAACGCACGACCTCTCCGCGTTGCGCTGCATCCTGTCCACGGGGAGCCCGTTGTCGGCCCGCAGTTACGATTACGTCTATCGGGACGTGAACCCCGACGTGCAGCTCAGCAGCATCAGCGGCGGCACCGACCTCATCTCCTGCTTCGCGCTGGGCAATCCGATCCTGCCGGTATACCGGGGGGAGCTGCAGTGCCGCGGACTCGGCATGGCCGTCGACGTGTTCGACGAGCAGGGCGAGTCGGCGCTGGTGGGGCAGGCGGGGGAGCTCGTGTGCACGGCGCCCTTCCCGAGCATGCCCGTCCGCTTCTGGAACGATCCCGACGGACAGAAGTATCACGACGCGTATTTCGACACGTTCCCCGGCGTGTGGCGGCACGGCGACTGGGCGGAGCGAACGGAGCACGACGGCCTCGTCATCCACGGCCGCAGCGACGCCACGCTCAACCCACAGGGAGTGCGCATCGGCACCGCCGAGATCTACCGGCAGGTGGAGCAGCTCGACGAGGTGGTGGAGAGCGTCGTGGTGGGTCAGGAGGTGACTACCGGAGGCGGCACCGACATCCGCATCGTGCTGTTCGTGAAGCTGCGCGACGGGCTCCGGCTGGACGACGCGTTGCAGGAACGCCTCCGCGCGCGCATCCGCGACAATGCCAGCCCGCATCACGTGCCGCGGCGCATCGTGCAGGTGGACGACATTCCGCGCACGATCAGCGGCAAGATCAGCGAGCTGGCGGTGCGCAACGTGATCCACGGGCGATCGGTGAAGAATACCGATGCGCTGGCCAACCCGGAGGCGCTGGACCTCTACCGCGACCTGCCGGAGTTGAAGAGCTAGGGTGCCAGGCGGCGCTGCTCGCCGGAGGATGGAGGGGGCGTGGTGGCCTCGATCGAGTGGCGGACCTCGCCGGCCAGTTCTTCCGTGAGCTTGTGCAGTTTCCCGCGCGCCTTCCGGACCGTCCGCGCGAACGCGTAGCGGGCAGCGCCGAGCACCCCTACCAGAGACAGCGCGCCGACCCCCACGCTCAGCACGGGATTGAGGTGGCCGGCCAGCGCCGCGGTCGCCGGAAATGCCAGATACACGCCGCCGATGACGCCGAGGATGCGTGCTCGGCGCGCGGCCCCGCCCAGATTCTCGACCGCCCGGACCGTGGTCCGGCCGCGCCGCGACAACACGGAGATCTGCGCCGACCCGCCGCCTCCCATCGCATTCCACGTGAGTGACCTCCCGACGGCGGTCACCGCACCGGCGCGGCCCATGCGCATCCGGATCGTGTCCACGAGCAGGTCGAAGTCGGCCTCGGGCATCTCACCGCTCACGACGGCCTCGAACTCGAGGCTCGACGGCGCTCCGAGCAGCTTCGAGGCTTCCGGGCTGACGTCGGTCACGGAGACCTGGATCGCCGGCGGTCCCGGTGCCCTGGCCCGCGCGAGTCCGTGCTCGATCATCGCGTGCTCCACATACTGCGCCGGGATGCCCGCTTCGATTCCCGCGTCGCGCACCGAGGTCAGGTCGTATCCCGAGGTGCGGCCGGCGTCCGCGGCCGCGTTGCGCGGTCTGGGGACGGCAGCCGGCCGCGATTGGAGCCCGGTCATCGCCTGCAGCTCCGCCGCCCGGTTCCAGATCGCCTGCGCTTCCCCTTCGGACACGAGCTTCGGGGCCTCCGGGGCCGGCCCCGCCCGCACGGCATCCCGCGCCACCTCTCCCTCCACCCGCCTGAGCGCCTCGGCCAGCTCGGCGCCCGACTGGTAGCGCACGCCCGGATCCTTGGCCAGACACCGGTCGATGATCTCGGCGAGCCCGCGCGGTGCGTCGGGCGCCACGCTCAGTACCGGCGGCGGCGCCTTGGTCACCTGCGCCACGAGCACGGCGGAGGCGAGCGGCGCGTCGAACGGAAACTGGCCGGTGAGCGCGAAGAAGCCCACCACTCCGAGCGAATACAGGTCGCTGCGCCCGTCCAGCGGCCCGCCGCCCACCTGCTCGGGGCTCATGTAGTAGACCGTGCCGAGCACCTGCCCGGTGGCGGTGAGGGGGGCCGCTTCGGCCAGACGCGCGATGCCGAAGTCGGTGACCATCGCGGCGCCAGTGGCCGACTCGATCAGAATGTTCTCCGCCTTCACGTCTCGATGAATCACGCCGCGCCCGTGGGCATAGTCGAGGGCCTCCGCCACGTCGGACATCTCGCGAAGCACCACGCGGGGGTCGAGCCGCCCCGACGTGCGGAGCTGCTCGGCCACGGACACGCCGTTCACGTAGCCCATGGCGAAGAACACGTGCCCCTCGAGCTCGTCCGCCCGGTAGATGGGCACGATGTTGGGGTGCGAGAGCGCCGCGGCCGTGCGCGCCTCGCGCAGGAAGCGCTCGCGTACCGTGGGGTCGCTCGCCAGGTGGGGCGGGAGCGTCTTGATGGCCACCGGCCGGTCCAGCTTCAGATCGCGGCCCAGGTACACGATGCCCATCCCGCCGCGCCCGATCTCGCGCTCCAGGGCATACTGGCCGGCAAGCAGGTGCTCGAAGGTTTCGAACTCGGGGCTCGGCATCGTCAACACGTACGCACGGTGGGCCGGTCGAGGTTTCGACGATCGGCGGGAACCGCCGAAAGATGGGCTGCCTCGCGGCTCCGCGCGAGGCCGTTAGATTGGACGTATACCACTCGTGGGACGGCCGCATCCCTACTGCGAGGAACCGACTATGGCGATCCAGACCCAGCCGGCGCCGGCCAAGGCGCGGGACACGTTCCCGATCAACGGGACGGACTACATCGAGTTCTACGTGGGCAACGCCAAGCAGGCGAGCCTGTACTACCGGTCCGCGTTCGGATTCAAGCTGATCGCGTATCGCGGACCCGAGACCGGCACCCGCGATCGGGCCAGCTACGTGCTGCAGCAGGGCAAGGTGCGGCTCGTGCTCACGACGCCGATGGGGCCCGAGGGCGAGATCGCCCGCCACGTCCACGACCACGGCGACGGGGTCCGGGACCTGGCGCTGTGGGTGAACAACGCGAAGACCGCCCACGCCAAGGCCGTCAAGCGCGGCGCCGAGTCCGTGCGCGAACCCGAAGTGCTGGAGGACGAGCACGGGCAGGTGACCGTCGCGGCGATCAGGACCTACGGCGAGACGATCCACTCGCTGGTCGAGCGCAAGCAGTACAAGGGCGCCTTCATGCCGGGCTTCAAGCCCGTGGATCCGGTGTTCCAGGGCCGGCCGGTGGGGCTCAAGTACGTCGATCACTGCGTGGGCAACGTCGAGTTGGGCGCCATGAACAAGTGGGTCCGGTTCTACGAGGACGTACTCGGCTTCTACAATCTGATCTCGTTCGACGACAAGGACATCAGCACCGAGTATTCGGCGCTCATGTCCAAGGTCGTCTCCAACGGGAACGGCCGCATCAAGTTTCCGCTCAACGAGCCGGCGGTCGGTCGCAAGAAGTCGCAGATCGACGAATACCTCGAGTTCTATCGGGGGCCCGGGGTCCAGCACATCGCCGTCGAGACGAACGACATCGTCAAGACGGTGACGAAGCTCCGCAAGAATGGCGTCGAGTTCCTCCGCGTGCCGGCCAACTATTACGACACGGTGCTCGATCGCGTTGGCCACATCGACGAGGACATCGCGCCGCTCCGGGATCTCGGTATCCTCATCGACCGCGACGACGAGGGGTACCTGCTCCAGATCTTCACGAAGCCGGTGGAGGACCGCCCGACGCTGTTCTTCGAGATCATCCAGCGGAAGGGCGCGCGCAGCTTCGGAGCCGGCAACTTCAAGGCGCTGTTCGAAGCCATCGAGCGCGAGCAGGCGCTGCGCGGAAACCTCTGATGCCGTTCTACCACACCCTCGGCGAGATCCCCCGCAAACGCCATACCGTGTTCCGCAAACCCGACGGTGGGCTCTACGCCGAAGAACTGCGCGGGCACGAAGGGTTCAGCGGCACGTCGGCGCTGTTGTATCACACGTACCCGCCGACCACCGTGAAGATGGTGAAGCGCCTGCGCGACATCTGCTATGAGCGCGACCCCGACCACACGCTCAAGCATCGCCACTTCCGCACGGCCGGGGTGAAGCCGCACGGCAGCCCCACACTCGACCGGATGCCGATCCTGTTCAATCGCGACATCGCCATGCTCTACGTGGAGCCCACCGAGCGCGACGAGCACTTCTATCGCAACGGCCAGGGCGACGAGGTCGTGTACGTGGCCAAGGGCAGCGGGGTGCTCCAGAGCGAGTTCGGCGACCTCCCCTTCGGTGAGGGCGACTACGTGGTCATCCACCGCGGCATCATGCATCGCTACCAGCTCGACACGAGGGAGCAGCCCAAGCTGCTCGTGTTCGAGAGCCGCGGGCACGTGCGCACCCCCAAGCGGTACCGCAACGAGTTCGGCCAGCTCAAGGAGGGCGCGCCGTATTCGGAGCGGGACTTCCGCGTGCCGCAGGAGCTGCGCACGCACGACGAGCGGGGCGACTTCCGCCTCATCGTCAAGCAGTACGACGGCCTCAATGAGTACGTCATCGACCACCATCCGCTCGACGTCGTGGGGTGGGACGGCCACTTCTATCCGTGGGCGTTCAACATTCGCGACTTCGAGCCGATCGTGGGCCGCGTGCACCAGCCGCCACCGGTGCACCAGACCTTCGAGGGCGACGGGTTCGTGATCTGCTCCTTCTGTCCGCGCCCGTACGACTTCGATCCCAACTCCGTGCCCGCGCCGTACAACCACAGCAACGTGGATTCCGACGAGGTGCTGTACTACGCCTCCAGCGAATTCATGAGCCGCAAGGGCATCGAGTTCGGGAGTATCACGCACCACCCCGATGGGATCCCGCATGGTCCCCACCCGGGCCGCGCCGAGGCATCGATCGGCGCGAAGCACACCGACGAGCTGGCCGTGATGATGGACAGCTTCCGTCCGCTTGCGGTCGCCAAAGCCGCGCTGCCCATCGAGGATCCCGCCTACTACAGGAGCTGGCTCGAGGGGCAGGACGCGGCCTTCAATCCACCTACTTCCTGACCGCCCCTCCGGTCGCGAGATGAAAAAGACAATCCTGCAGCCGCCGGCAGCCCGGGAGATCGTGCCCGAGCTGTCGCAGACGCGGCATCCCGATATCTGGGTCTACCGCTACCACGACGACGCCCACGGTTGGACCCTCAGCATCGCCACCCACGCCGAGCCGAGCTCACAGAAGCTCTCGCTCGGCGGTTTTCGTATCGCCCCCGAATCGCGCGTCGAGTCGCCGGGGTTCACCACCGATCACGAGGCCATCGGCCTCGCCATGGGCATGGAGGAGAAGGTCCACTGGTCGCGGGTCATCCGCGTCGGCGGGCCCCTCACGCTCCGGAACATCACCCGCATCTGCGGTGGCAAGTGCGTCCTCGAGCCGACGCCGGACGCGCGCGTCGGGCAGCCCCACGACGCCGAGCTCCTCGACTGGGCGGTGAGCTGCTTCAAGGACGTCGAGGCGACCGGCGGCTTCTACCTCACCACCGGGCAGGACCTCGGCCACGGCATCATGTCGGACGGCAAGACGCCGTCGCTCCAGTATCTGAACGACCGGTACAAGGGCAGCGTCGTGGCCGACACGTCGGTCCCCACGGGCGAGGGCAACTACCAGCTCCTCAAGGGCATGCTCCGGGCGCTCGACCTCGACCTGGCCGACGCGACCGTCGGGCTCATCGGCGCCGGGAACATCGGCATGCACATCATCGAGCGGCTGAAGGAGCACGGCACCAAGATGCTCGTGGCCGAGCTGCGCGACGACCGGCGCCGGGAGTTGGAAGGCGTGGGCATCACGACCTGGAAGGCGGAGCACGAGCACGCGCTCATGGGTGAGCCAATGGACGCCCTGGTCGTGAACGCCGCCGGCGGCACGCTCGACTCGGAAGCCGTCGCGACCATCTGCGATAACCCACGCCTGCGCGTGGTCTGCGGCTCGGAGAACCTGGTGATGCCCGACCTGGCCGATGCCGACCGGCTGCGGAACGCCGGAAAGGTCTACGCGCCCACCGAGCTGGGTGGGATGATGGGCTACCTCACCGCGGCCGAGGAATACCTGGCCCACCTCGCCGGGCAACCGTTCGACGTGAGCGTGCTGCTCGAAGCGGCGAAGCGCCTCGACACGGCCGGCTACGAGGCGACGACCGCCGTGAAGCAGAGCGGGTTCAAGCAGTCGTTCGAAGACGCGGTGTTGGAACTGTATGGCGACGTGAAGTGAGTGAACTGGGGCGTTCGCTGTTTGCGGTCGGCGGTGCACCGTCAACCGCAAACGGCCCACCGCTCACCGTCGACACTCAACCCCTTACGGCTGACCGCCGACCGGCAACTGTCATCTGAGCTCTCGTAGTTCCCGCCCGATCATTTCGCCCTGAACTTCGCGATCGCCGCCTTCGCGTAGTCCGACAACACGAGCGTCCCGCTCTGCTCGGCGCGCTCGGTGAGCAGCAGATCCCACTCCTTCGTCCCCTCCCAGAACACGCGCTTCAGCTCGGCCATCGCCTTGGGGTTCGACTCGGCCAGCCGGTGGGCCAGCGCGTCGACCGCGTCGTCCATCGCACCGGGGTCGGAATGGACGCGCGCATAGAGCCCGTGCCGCTCGCACCACGCGGCGTCCCGCCAGTCGGCGTCCACCGCCATCGCGCTGAATGCCGCCAGCCCGATCTTGCGCTCGATCACCGGTCCGACGACGAACGGACCGATCCCGACCGCCAGCTCGCTCAGCCTGGCCGAGGCGGCGCCCACGGCAATCGCGAAGTCGGAAGCCGCGACCAGCCCCACGCCGCCGCCCACCACCTTCCCGTGCACACGCGTGATGATGAACTTCGGCACGTGGATCATCGCCACCACGGCGCGAGCGAATCCGCTGAAGAACTCCTTGCCCTGCTCGGCGTCTTCGATCGCGGCCAGCTCGTCAAAGGACGCGCCGGCGCAGAAGGGTCCCGTGCCCTCGCTCCGGAGCACGATCACCTTCGCTTTGGGATCGGCACCCGCAGCCCCGATCTGCACGGCCAGCATGCGGAGCAGGGAGCCGGGCATCGAGTTGCCCTTGGGATGGCCGAAGGTGACGGTCGCGATGCCGTCGGAGACTTCGAGCGTCACGTCGCCGGAAGTCCCCGCGGCGCTGGTAGTTGAAGTGGTCATGGCACCACATACCCTCCGGCTTCGATTGTCCAATGTCAAGCGGCCCAGTAGATTCAAGTTAAGCGTGGGCAATCGGTTGGCGCTGCCCCGAAGCTCCGGTTCCCCCACCCAGACCAACACGGCTCCCCGCCTTCGGAGTGCCTCATGGACCAGAAGCCACAAGCCGTCACCGACGACCCGGCCCGTCTGGCCGAGTTCCAGGCCCGCATCGACCGCGGCGAATCGATCGAGCCCAAGGACTGGATGCCGGAGCGGTACCGGAAGCAGCTCGTCCGCATGATGTCGCAGCACGCGCATTCGGAGGTCGTGGGCATGCTCCCCGAGGGCAACTGGATCACACGGGCGCCCAGCCTCCGTCGCAAGATGTCGCTCCTGGCCAAGGTGCAGGACGAAGCCGGCCACGGTCTCTACATCTATTGCGGCACCGAAACGCTCGGCGTGGACCGCGCCGACCTCATCGACCAGCTCCTCGACGGCCGGGCCAAGTACTCCAGCATCTTCAACTATCCGACGCTGAGCTGGGCCGACATGGGCGTGATCGGCTGGTTGGTGGACGGGGCCGCCATCGTCAACCAGACGGTGCTCGCGAAGGCCTCCTACGGGCCGTACGCCCGCGCCATGCTGCGCATCTGCAAGGAAGAGAATTTCCACAAGCGGCAGGGCTACGAGATCGTCGCCACGCTGGCCGGCGGCACGCCGGCCCAGCAGGCGATGGTGCAGGATGCGGTGAACCGCTGGTGGTGGCCCTCGCTGATGATGTTCGGCCCCAGCGACAAGGACTCGCCCAACTCCGCCGAGCTGCTGCGGTGGAAGGTGAAGCACAAGACCAACGACGAGCTGCGCCAGCGCTTCGTGAACCTCACGGTGCCGCAGGCCGTGGCCGTGAACCTCACGCTCCCCGATCCCGACCTCCGGTACGATGAGGAGACCAAGGACTGGGAGTTCGGCGAGATCGATTGGAGCGAGTTCTACCGCGTGATCAGGGGGAACGGCCCCTGCAACCGCGAGCGGCTGGACGCCCGCCGGGCCGCGCACGAGAACGGTCGCTGGGTG